>CAZBUW010000025.1:0-35395 GCA_964495195.1 uncultured Roseburia sp. | reverse complement strand
AAGCTTACGCTTGCGCGCACCAGCGCGCAAAGAGTTTGCAAGCAAACTCTTTGTTTCTTAGGAAATTCACATAATGAAACTGGGTGGCACCACGATAATATCGTCCCTGACAAGAGCAAGAATGGCTTTTGTCAGGGATTTTTTTATCGAATAGGAAATTCCTATTCGATAAAAAACCCTCCGGGCAGGATGCGCTGGTGCGCAGACGAAACTCGCAAGCTTACGCTTGCGCGCACCAGCGCGCAAAGAGTTTGCAAGCAAACTCTTTGTTCTTGAATAGGATTCGGGTGTCAACAGGTGCTAATGAAAATTTGAATTATACTGTTGCATAATATAATGTTTGCAGTTGTGACTTATGAAGGATATTAGATTTTCTTAATGTTCTGCACACTATCTAGCAACTCAGCAACAGGACGTTGCTGAGAGCCCAAACTGAGCCATGGATGGCGAATTTTGGGCGGTTGCGGTCGAAGCAGGAAACTATGACAGAATATTTAGAAAATGTTATATCCGCAATCCGGAACAAATGGAAATATTATATTGTGCAATAGGATAAACATAACTTTGATTAGCACCTGTTGACATCCGAATCCTATTCGACAAAAAATTCAGGCAGGATGATTTTATAGCAGGGAAGAAAGGATGGAAATATGAAACGAGTATTAAAGGTTTACAAGAAGACAGTCAGCATTGTAAATGAGACGGCAATCGGCATGTACGAGAGTCTGGTGGGAAAGAAAAAAGGATTTCTGCTGGAGAGTTACGACAAGAATTACGATCGCTACACATTTTTTGGGGCAGAGCCGGAGGAAATCCTCACATCAAGAGGAGAGAGCTTAGTCATCACAAAGGCGGACGGAACGGAGGAAATCAGAACCGGCAATCCGCTGGAGCGGTTAAAAGAATACTACAGTGAGTTTGAAATCCGAAAAGAGAACGATGAGCTTAACTTTAGCGGCGGGCTGGTCGGAAATCTCGGATACGACTTTATCCGCTACACAGAGAGGCTTCCCGATGACAATCCGGATGAGATTGGTATCGAGACGGTCGGGATGATGCTGATGACAAAATTTATCGTTGTCGACCATGTGGCGGAGACGCTGACCGGAATCGTGTTGGAGGAAGATAGCGACGCGGGAAGGGAAAAGGCACAAAGACTGGCGGAGGAGATGATTGCACAGGCGAGAGAACAGGTGCAGAAAGCGCCGGAGAAGTTTAAACATGACGGCAGGATCGTAAAGCAGTCCGATACCTTAGAGCAGTATAGCGAGAAGGTCGAGAAAATCAAACATTATATCCGCGAGGGACACATCTTTCAGACGGTTCTCTCACAGAGGTGGACAATTGAGACCGGCAGGGACGGGTTTGAATTGTACAAAGAGCTGAGGGAGTTAAACCCGTCGCCGTATCTTTACTATTTCAACTTTGGAGAGTTTGAGGTCATCGGAAGTTCACCGGAGATGATTGTAAAACAGCAGGGAAAAAGAGTCTTCACCTGTCCGATTGCAGGCACCAGAAAGAGAGGAAAGACGCCGGAAGAAGATGAGATGTTAAAAGAGGAACTGCTGCAGGATGAAAAAGAGCGCGCGGAGCACGTAATGTTGGTGGATCTCGCGAGAAACGACATGGGGCGCATTTCCGAGTTTGGAACCGTCAAGGTGACACAGTTTATGGGAGTGCAGAATTATTCTCACGTCATGCACCTTGTCTCCATGGTGGAGGGCAGGAAAAAAGGCGAGTTTCATCCGTTTGATTTAGTTTCCTCCTTCCTGCCGGCAGGAACTTTGAGCGGAGCGCCAAAGATTCGTGCGATGGAGATTATCGACGAGTTGGAGAGCACGCGAAGAGGACTTTACGGAGGGGCGACCGGATATATTGATTTTTCGGGAGATATGGATTTTTGTATCACAATCCGCACGATGATTAAGAAAGGAAAAAAAGTCTATCTACAGGCGGGAGCCGGAATTGTGGCAGACTCTGTCCCGGAGAATGAGTACAAAGAGTGCTGCAACAAGGTGATGGCGTTGGCGAAGACTTTAGTGGAGGAGGAGAACTTATGATTTTGATGATTGACAATTACGATTCCTTTACCTACAATCTGTATCAATATTTTGGGACATTTACAGAGGATATTCAGGTCGTGCGAAACGACAAGATTACCATCGAAGAAATAAAAAAGCTGCAGCCGGAGCGCATCGTTTTATCACCGGGGCCGAAGAGTCCGAAGGAAGCGGGCATCTGCATGGAGGTGGTCAAAGAATTTTACGATAAGATTCCTATCCTCGGCATCTGCTTAGGACACCAGTGCATCGGAGAGGCATTAGGCGGAACCGTCTCCTACGCCAAATCGCTGTGCCACGGAAAACAGTCGATGATTACACACACCGGGGACGGTATCTTCACCGGAATCGACACACCGATTGCGGTGGCGCGATACCATTCCTTAGCAGTACAAAAAGATGACCTGCCGGAGTGCCTTCAGGTAACCGCCACAACGGAGGACGGTGAAATCATGGCGATGCGGCACAGGGAGTACCCGGTGGTGGGGCTGCAGTTTCACCCGGAGTCCATCTACACCGAACATGGAAAACGAATGATTGAGAATTTTATCACAGGGATAGTTTGAGCCGAACAATTCGGACTTAAAATTAAAATACGATTTAATAGAAAGGGAGTTTATGATATTAGAGGAGATTGTAGCAGACAAAAAAAAGAGACTGCCGGAACACAAAGCCCGCGTCAGCGCGCCGGACATGCGACGTCTGGCGGAGGAATACGTGGGAGTGGAACACAGCTTCTTGGAGGCGTTGAAGAAGCCCGGAATCTCCATTATCGGAGAGTTCAAGCAGTCCTCACCAAGCCTCGGGAAAATTAAAAGCAAAATTAATTTAATTGACAGAATCGGGGAGTACAACGCTTCCGTGGATGCGATATCCTGTCTGACTGAGGAGGATCACTTTTCGGGAAATGTGGAATATCTAAAACAGATACGTGAGAAATCCAATCTTCCGATTTTAAGAAAAGACTTTATGATTGACGAGTACCAATTCTACGAGGCGCGCGCCATCGGAGCGGATGCAGTCCTTTTGATTGCAGCAATATTAGACGATGCACAGATGCGGGACTTTTATCAGCTTGCGAAAGAACTTAAGCTCGATGCCCTTGTGGAGGTGCACGATGAGGCGGAGATGGAGCGTGCGTTGAAGTTAGATGCTAAGATTATCGGTGTCAACAACCGCAACTTGAAAGACTTCTCCATCTCGTTAGAGACGACAAGGCGGCTTTCGGACTATGTACCGCAGGATAAAGTCTTTGTGGCGGAGAGTGGAATTACAACGGATGCGGATGTGAGATTTTTAAAAGAGTGCCGCGTGGATGCATTTTTAATCGGCAGGGCGCTGATGGAGGCGGAGCATCCGCAGGAGGTGGCAAGGCGATGGAAAGAACTCAAATAAAAATCTGTGGAATCACAAGAGAGTGCGAGGCGGAATACTTAAGCGAAGCGGGTGTCGATTATGCGGGGTTCGTCCTCTACGAGAAGAGCAAACGATATCTCGAGATCCCGAGAGCGATTGAGATATTCAAAAAGTTAAAGAAGGATATAATAAAAGTTGCCGTGACGGTCGACCCGGATGAGGAACTTTTAGAGGAGATTGAACAGGCAGGATTTGATGTCTTACAGGTACATAAGAATTTGAGGGCGGAAGTACAGAGCAGATGCACGCTGCCAATCTGGTACGCAGTCAACCTGCACCGGCAGGAGGAGCTTGCCGAGTGTTTTCACTGTCGGGGAGCGGAGGTTGCCGGATATGTCATCGATGCACCGGAGGCAGGAAGCGGCAGGACATTCGACTGGCACGCGTGGGATGAGACGCGATGGCGGGATGGATTGTCAGGAAAGAAATTCATTTTAGCGGGTGGATTGACCCCTGCAAATGTGGCGGAGGGAATCCGGATTTTTCACCCGGATGTCGTGGATGTCAGCTCCGGCGTCGAGGGCGTAAACGGCAAGAACAGAGAGAAAATCATACAATTTGCAGAAGCCGCACGGAAGGCGGCGCACTGAGGGAAGCAGAAGAAGGAGAGGAAAGAGAGCAATGAAGAATCAAAAAGCATATTACGGAGAGTACGGCGGACAGTATGTGGCAGAGTCCTTGATGAACACGCTGCAGGAATTGGACGAAGCCTTTGAGGAAGCCATACGCGATCCAAAATTTTTGGAGGAATACCATTATTATCTAAGGCAGTACGTCGGACGCGAGACGCCGCTTTACTTTGCGGAGCGCCTGAGTGAGAAATACGGCACTAGGATTTACCTGAAGAGGGAGGATTTAAATCACACCGGAGCGCACAAAATCAACAACGTCATCGGGCAGATTCTGTTGGCAAAGCGGATGGGTAAGAAGAAAGTCATCGCGGAGACAGGTGCAGGACAGCACGGGGTGGCGACGGCGACCGGAGCTGCGCTCTTTGGGATGGAGTGCACGGTCTACATGGGAGCGGAGGACATCAAACGGCAGGCGTTAAATGTGATGCGGATGGAGATGCTCGGTGCAAAGGTCGTCAGCGTCACCTCGGGCAGCAACACGTTAAAGGATGCGACGAACGAGGCAATCCGTACCTGGGCAAAAACTGCGGAGGACACTTTTTACGTCATCGGTTCCGCGGTAGGGCCTTACCCGTATCCGAAAATGGTAAAAGAATTTCAAAGCTGTATCAGCCGTGAGGCGAAGCGGCAGATTTTAGAGGCGGAGGGGAGACTCCCGGACGTCGTGATGGCGTGTGTCGGCGGCGGCTCAAATTCCATTGGAATGTTTGCAGATTTCATCAGGGAAGACGGGGTTGAACTCATCGGTGTCGAGGCAGCCGGAAAGGGCATCGAGACGGGGGAACATGCGTCTGCAATGGCGCTCGGAGAGCCGGGCGTTCTGCACGGAATGCGCTCCTACCTATTGCAGGATGAGGCAGGAAATGTGCAGCTTGCACATTCCATTTCAGCCGGGCTCGATTATCCGGGTGTCGGCCCGGAGCACGCATACTTAAAAGATTCCGGGAGAGCACAGTATGTGTCTGCGACAGATGTGGAGGCGATGGACGCTCTGATGGAACTCTGCAAGCTCGAGGGAATCATCCCGGCAATCGAGAGTTCCCATGCGATGGCATATGCTTTTAAAAAGGCGAAGGAGATGAAGCGTGACAACATTATGATTGTGTGTCTCTCCGGGCGCGGAGACAAGGATGTCAACACCATCTCGGACTATCTGGCGGGAAAAGGTTATCTGAATTAACAGGAGGGAATCATGAATCGAATCGAAGAAAAATTGCAGTCATGCAGAGAGAAGAAAGAAAAAGCATTTATCACATATATGACAGCCGGACTTCCGGATATGGAGGGCACGAAAGCATTAATCCGGGCACAGGAGGAGGCGGGAACCGACATTATTGAACTCGGTGTTCCGTTTTCAGACCCGGTGGCGGACGGACCGGTCATTCAGAACGCTTCTTACAAGGCAATCTGTCAGGGGGTTACCTTGGAAAAAGTATTTACAATGGTAAGTGAATTGAGGGCTGAGGGAGTCAGAATGCCGATTGTCTTTATGATGTATTACAACACCATTCTCCACTACGGAGTCGGAGAGTTCGTCGAAAAGTGCAGCAAAATCGGGGTGGATGGTCTGATTGTTCCGGATCTTCCGTTCGAGGAGCAGGGGGAGATTAAATCCTATCTGGACGCACAGGATACCACAATCTTAATCCAGATTGTCTCCCCGGTTTCCGCTGACCGTATCTCCATGATTTTAGAGGAGGCGAGAGGATTCGTCTACTGTGTCTCCTCGATGGGGGTGACCGGGCAGGGGGCAAACTTTCACAGGGAGATTATTTCATACTTAGATCATGTGAAAAAAGTGTCAAAGATTCCGGTCATGATGGGATTTGGGATCCGCACGCCAGAGGACGTGGAACCGATGAAAAATATCATCGACGGGGCGATTGTGGGAAGCCATTTTATCAGTCTCTTAGAGGAAAACAATTATTCCGCAGATGCGGCAAAAAAATATTGCAGTCAGTTTAAATGTGCGCTCAACGCGTAAGAATGGAGGATACCAAAATGAAAGAGTATATTGCAAAAGTAGCAGATAGAAAAGATTTGACGGAGGAGGAAGCGAGAGCGGCGATGGAAATCATGTTGAGCGGTGAGGCGACACAGGCACAGATTGGCGCTTTTCTCACAGCACTTCGCATGAAGGGAGAGACTTTAGAGGAGTTAGTCGGATTTGCCTCGGTTCTGCGCGATAAGGCGGATACCATCTCTCCGAAGGTGGAAAACTATGTGGATCTTGTCGGTACCGGCGGCGACTGCACGAACACATTCAATATTTCGACGACAGCCTCCTTTATCGTGGCTGCGGCAGGTCTTCCGGTCGCAAAGCACGGCAACCGTTCCATCTCCTCAAAATCAGGAGCAGGGGACGTCCTCGAAGCGCTCGGGGTCAACATCATGGCGGAGCCGGAGCGCGTGGAGAAGTGCGTCGAGGAGGCGGGAATCGGCTTCATGTTCGCACAGCTTTTTAACAAATCCATGAAGTATGTCGGTCAGGCGAGAAAAGAGATGGGAATTCGTACCGTCTTTAATATTTTAGGGCCGCTCGCTAATCCGTCCCGCGCGAAGAACATGGTGGTTGGCGTCTATGACCCGAATCTGACTGAGGTCGTCGCAAAGGCGATGAGCAGACTCGGAGTGGAGAATGCATTTGTAGTCAGCGGCTGCGAGAATATGGATGAGATTACGCTGACCGGGGATACCACCATCTCGGAGATTAAAGGAGGAGAGGTAAAGACTTTTACCTTCAACCCGGGGGACGTCGGCATGGACACCTGTACGATTGAGGAGCTGCGCGGCGGGAACGGAGAGGAGAATGCGAAGATTACAAGGGATATCCTCTCCGGGAAAATGCAGGGGCCAAAGCGTAATATCACACTGTTAAATGCAGGTGCAACCCTATATGTCGGAGGAATGGCGGACAGTATCGCCTCCGGCGTCGCGTTAGCGAAGGAGACGGTTGACTCCGGAAAGGCCCTTGACACATTAGAAAAATTAGTTACGCTCTCAAACGCGTCATAGCCGTTGCTATTTTTTTTCCCATTAAGTATAATAGACTCGCATAGAACAGAAGAAAGAGAGAGGGACAATGATACGTTTTAACAGTGACTATACAGAAGGGTGCCATCCGCGCATCTTAGAGAGGTTAGCTAAGACTAACATGGAGCAGACACCGGGATACGGGGAGGATGAGCATTGCAAAAAGGCAGCCGGGCTGATTCGAAAAGAATGTGGTGCAGCGGATGCCGCCGTACATTTTCTCGTGGGTGGAACACAGACGAATGTGACGGTGATTGCCGCGGCGCTCAAACATTATCAGGGAGTCATCACCGCGGACAGCGGACACATCAACGTCCACGAGACCGGGGCGCTTGAGGCCTGCGGCCACAAGTGTCTTGCGATTGCGTCGGCGGACGGAAAACTGACGGCGGAACAGGTGGAGAGCTATGTGGAGCACCATTTTGCAGATGCCAGCTTTGAGCATACCGTGCAGCCGAAGATGGTTTACATCTCCAATCCGACGGAGGTTGGAACCATTTATACCAAAGTGGAGCTGAGAGCGTTGTATGAGGTGTGTCAGAAGAAGGGGCTGTACTTATTCTTGGACGGTGCGCGCTTAGGTTACGGCCTTATGTGTGCGGCAAACAATCTTACGCTCGCCGATATCGCGGCATATACCGATGTGTTTTACATCGGGGGGACGAAGGTCGGAGCCCTCTTTGGCGAGGCTGTCGTTATCACAAATGACGCACTGAAGACGGATTTCCGGTATAACATCAAACAGCGCGGCGGCATGTTAGCGAAGGGGAGACTGCTTGGAATCCAGTTTGAGGTACTCTTTGAGGACGGACTGTACTATGAGATTTCTAAGCACGCGGCAGAGCAGGCAGAGACGATAAAAGAGACGCTGACGCAGCTGGGAGCGGAGTTTTTGATAGATTCTCCGAGCAACCAGCAGTTTCCGATTTTCTCCGACAAAGTGCTGGAAAAAATCAGGGAAAAATACGTGGTGGAGGAGCAGAAAAAAGTGGGGGAGGACAGGACGGCAGTCCGCATCTGTACCTGTTGGGCGACAAAAGAGGAGAACGTAAAAGCCCTGCTGTCTGATTTGAGAGAATGTCTGTCGGGAGAGGAAATATTAAAATGAAGAAAGTTCTATTTATCGCCACAGGCGGCACAATTGCATCTAAGAAATCGGCAAACGGATTAAAGCCGCAGATTACGCCGGTGGAACTTTTAGAATATATTCCGCAGATTGAAGAAATCTGTGAAGTGGAGACGGTTCAGCTGCTCAATTTAGACAGTTCAAACATGGAGCCGAAGCATTGGAAGATGATGGTGCACTGTATCCGGGAGCATTATGAAGACTATGACGGTTTTGTCATTGCCCACGGGACGGACACGATGGCGTACACGGCGGCGGCGCTCTCCTACATGATTCAGAATTCCAAAAAGCCGATTGTCATAACCGGCGCGCAGAAGCCGATTGACATGGAGATTACCGATGCAAAGTCGAATCTCATCGACAGCTTTTTGTATGCGTCCGATGCAAAATCGCAGGGCGTTCAGCTTGTTTTTGACGGGAAAGTCATCGCCGGAACCAGAGCCAAAAAAGTGCGTTCAAAGAGCTACAATGCGTTTTCATCCATCGATTATCCATGCCTTGCCATGATTCAGGATATGAACATCATGCGCTATATTCCGATGCTGCCGTACGAGGAGGAGGTCGCCTTCTACGAGGAGATGGATGAGAATGTTTTTCTCATGAAGCTGATTCCAGGCATCAAACCGACCATTTTGGAGGCGATTTTTGATGCCTACGACTGTATTATTGTGGAGAGCTTTGGAGTGGGAGGAATTCCGAAATCGTTAGCGGATGATTTTTACCGGCTCTGCAGAAAACATCCGGAGAAAACGGTCATCATGGCGACACAGGTAGCACATGAAGGGAGCGATATGACGGTCTACGAGGTGGGACACGATATGAAAGAGTATTGCAGTTTCCTGGAGTCCTACGATATGACGCTCGAATCTGTCATCGCTAAGACGATGTGGATGCTTGGAAATGTCGATTTTTCTAAGGTCGAGATGGAGGATGTCTTCTACAAGAGCATCAATTACGACGTAATCTTCGGAAAAAACCGAAAGTGTTAGAATGTAAACTTAAAATAAAAATAGGTTGACAATAAAGGCTGAAAGGTTTACGATATCCTCAGTGCACGAATAAAATGGAAAAGAGGACAATCAGATGAAATTATCAACCAAAACAATTGTATCAGTAGGAATGTTCACCGCGGTGTTAGCGGTGTTGTCAATTTTAACAATCCCGATGCCAAGCGGGGTTCCGGTTACACTGCAGACGTTTGCGATGGCGCTCTGCGGATATGTCTTAGGGGCGAAAAGAGGAACGGCATCCACCGGTATCTATCTCTTAGTCGGAGCCATCGGTGTTCCTGTGTTTGCGGGAATGACGGGAGGGATGTCCTGCCTCGTCGGCTACACGGGCGGATTTTTGTGGGGGTTTCTGTTTTTGACCCTGCTGTGCGGTCTCTCCGTAAAGGTGAAGAACAGATTTGTACCGATTGCGCTTGGAATTGCAGGGCTTGCACTCTGTCATTTGCTTGGAACCCTCTGGTATGCAGTCGTGGCATCCACCTCATTTGGGGCGAGCTTTTTACTCGTGTCGGTTCCGTATCTCGTGAAGGACGTGATCTCGGTCGCCGCAGCCTACGCGGTGTCTCTTGCCCTGCGCAGAGCGCTTAATGCCGCAAATCTTCTGCCGGCGGAGGCACAGGAATGAGAACATTCCGGGTTCATCACATCCTTTGTACCAACCTTTATCAGGGAAGAGGGTATTCGGGAGATTTCTGCAAAAATATGACAGAGGTGGTGAATGGGCTGAGAGAACATCCCGAGACCCTGTTAGAATTAGTCTGCGAACCGGATATGATCTGTGCCAACTGCCCGAATCTCACGGAGGAGGGAGGCTGTATGCAGGATGACAATCATGTGGGGATGAAGGACGAATTGCTGCGTCAGAAATTGCAGCTGAAAGAGCATGGGAGTTATTCCTACCGCGGACTCTGCCAGACCGCCTATGAGCGGCTGACAGAGCGGGATTTTACACAGAGCTGCGGGAATTGCGAGTGGTACCGGCAGGGACTGTGTGATTATCAGACCATGCGGGAAAACTTAAGAAAAATCAGTGCGTTTTCCGATTGATGTAGTTGGTCTTGTATTTGGAGTAGATAATCTTTTGGCTGCTGTAGAGACCATAGTAGCCGGACAGCATGTAGCTGAATGCGATTGCTAACAGAAAATACGGCATTCCGTCGTATCCGAACAGCTCGAAACTGATCAGAAGCGAAGTAATCGGGCAGTTCGTGACACCGCAGAATACAGCCGTCATACCGACCGCAGCGCACAGGGACGGGGAAAATCCGGTCAGCGAGCCAAAAAGGCAGCCAAACGATGCTCCGATGAAGAAAGTCGGGACAATCTCGCCGCCCTTGTATCCGGCGCCTAAGGTCAGTGCCGTAAAGAGCATCTTTAAGAAAAAAGCCTCCGGACGGACGCTGCCATCAATGCATTCCGATATGATATTCATGCCGGTGCCGTTGTAGCTCTGGTTTCCGACAAGGAGCGTCAGCGCGATGATGAAGCATCCCCCCACAAAGATGCGCAGGTACGGATTGTTCAAAAACTTCTTGTAAAAGTGCTCCGACTGGTGCAGCATCATGCAGAACAGAATGCTCACAACGGCGCAGCAGATGGCTAAAAGGGAGATGATGACCGCCGATTTCACCGTGAAGCGCGGCATCGCTTCCAGATAGAAGACTTCCGGCACCACGCCGAACGATGCGGCAATTCCGCGTGCAATCAGCGCGGAGATGACGCATGGTACAAGGGCGGCGTAGTACATGATGCCCACACTGATAACCTCCATGGAAAAAATCGCGGCCGCCATCGGCGTCCCGAAGAGTGCGGAGAACGCGGCACTCATTCCACACATAATCATAATATGTTTATCTTTATCGTCAAATCGAAACAATTTTCCCAATGCATTTCCGATACTTCCGCCAAGCTGTAAGGCTGCGCCTTCACGTCCGGCAGAACCTCCGAAAAGATGTGTCACTAAAGTGGAGATAAAAATCAACGGCGCCATGCGAAGCGGCAGCTCGTCGTCCGAGTGAATGGCGGAGAGCACCAGGTTCGTACCGGTGTCCTTCTCGTCGTGCAGGACGTGGTAGAGTGCCACGATTAAAATTCCGCCGAACGGGAGCAGATAAATCAGGTTTGGATGTCTGGTCCGAATCAGAGTGACAAACGTCATTCCAAAATAGAAGAGAGTCCCTACGGAGCCGACTAAGATGCCCGACACAATGGAGAAGACGACCCATTTGACGGAAGTTTTGATGCGGTCTAAGTTGTGCATCAGTTTGTGTTTTAACAGTTCTTTCATTTGTGCTTATTCCCTTTCCAGAAAACATTTCATAACTAATAAAATAGTAGCATGTTCGAAATTTTTTTACAAGGCAAAACTGTTTCCGGGAAGTTGATGAAGTGGCAGCATCCATTGTCAGACGGATATTCAGAATATCCACGATAGCACACATTTTACAGAAAATAGAAAAATCGGCGAATTTTATTGTAAACACGAACATTTATCTGTATAATTAAGGTATAGTAGGAGTAATCTATATTATCTTCTGTCACATCTTATTGAACATTAGCGGTTTAATAAGCATGGATTTAGAAAAATTGAGGTGATAAAGTGCAGGACGATATGAAGCAGGCAGAAACAGAAGAAAATATTGCAAAATATACTATCAAGGATAGTGTATTCTCTGATTTATTTAAGATGAAAAAATATTTATTACAGTTATACAAAGCACTTCACCCAGAGGACACGACAGCGACAGAGGACGAATTGACAGACATAACGATAAGGAATGTTTTGACAGACAATCTTTATAATGATTTAGGGTTCAGTTTGGGAGAAAAAATTTTTATCCTTGTTGAAGCACAATCCGTTTGGACGCTAAACATTATCATTCGAGCGTTGCTGTATTTGGCGCAGACATATCATGATTATTTTGAACGCACAAATCAAAATCTATACAAGAGTAAGAAAGTAAAGATGCCGAAACCAGAATTGTATGTGGTATATGTAGGTAATCAAAAGAATATACCCGATACAATTTCTTTGTCAAAAGAGTTTTTTGGTGGTGCTGATGATATTGCTATTGATGTAAAAGTCAAAGTTATCTGTGAGAGCGATACGGACAGTATCATCAATCAGTATATCATATTTTCGAAAATGTATGATGAACAGCGGATAAAATATGGCAGGACAAAGAAAGCCATTACAGAAACTATCCGTATGTGTAAAGACAGGAATGTGTTGCGAGAATATTTAGAGGATAGAGAAAAGGAGGTTGTATCGATTATGATGAGTTTGTATGATGAGGAAGAAGTTATGCGGTCTTATATCAAGAGCGAGCGTTATGAAGCAGAGCAGAATAAAGCAAAAAAGACAGCAATCCGTTTATTAAAATTAGGAAAAATGTCCTTAGAAGACATAGCGGAAGCTACGGAGTTATCGATTGATACAATTAAGGAACTGGAACGTCAGTCGATGCAGTTGGCATAATTAGTTATACCAATCAAATACAAGTAACAGCGTAAAGGCGCATGGAAACAGTAAAATGTAAACCATGCGCCTTTTTGTGTCAAAGTGGGAACATGAGCGAGAATATTTGGACCATTACTACACTAGGATGGAAATTGTACATACTGCACAAAATAGACGCGGTTTATTTGGAAAACATGTAGAAAATGTAAAGAAAGGGTTGCTATTTGAAACGGGAAATACTACAATATGACTATCAACTGAAAACGTTACCGAGAACATTACCGATAACGGTTGCACACAGTTGTAACAACTTTTAAGGAGGAAGGAAAAATATGAAAAGAAAAGTTTTGTCAGTATTATTGGCGACAGCAATGGCAGCAACGATGATGGCCGGTTGTGGTTCGACAGACAGCGGGGAGACTGCCGGAGGTACCACAGAGCCTGCTAACAATGCGCAGGAGAGTGACGGAAATAAAGAAGCAGCAGCTTCCGGGGGTTCCGTATACTACTTAAACTTCAAACCGGAGCAGGATGGTGCCTGGCAGGATCTGGCAGCGGCATATACTGAGGAGACTGGGGTTGATGTTACAGTTATCACGGCAGCGGACGGCACTTATGAGCAGACCTTGAAATCGGAGATGGCAAAAGAGGAAGCGCCTACTTTGTTCCAGGTAAACGGTCCGGTTGGTCTCGCAAACTGGAATTCTTACTGCTTAGACCTCTCTGATTCAGAGCTTTACTCTCATCTGACAAGCGATGATTTCGCATTGAAATCAGATTCCGGCGAGGTACAGGGAATTGCCTATGTAATCGAGACCTATGGAATCATCTACAACAAAGCAATCTTAAATGATTACTGCACAATGGACAACGCTGTGATTTCTTCCATTGAAGAGATTAACAGCTTCGAAAAATTGAAAGCAGTTGCCGATGATATTCAGGCTAGATTGGACGAGATCAACGACGAGTTCGGATATGATTTGAAGGGTGCTTTCACCTCCGCAGGTATGGACGGTTCCTCCGACTGGAGATTTAAGACACATCTTGCAAACCTTCCAATCTACTATGAGTACAAGGAGAAAGGAATCTCTTCCACAGAGGCAATCGAGGGTACATACTTAGACAACTACAAACAGGTGTGGGATATGTACATCACAGATGCCACCTGTGAGGCAGGCCTCTTATCGAGCAAGACCGGTGATGAAGCAGAGTCTGAGTTCGGTATGGAGGAGGCTGTGTTCTATCAGAACGGTACCTGGGAGTACGGCAATCTGACAAGCGAGGACAACGGTTATCTGGTAACGGCTGACGACATGGGAATGATGCCAATCTACATCGGTGTGGACGGCGAGGAGAATCAGGGACTTTGCACGGGATCTGAGAACTACTGGTGCGTCAACAAAGAAGCTTCCGAGGAAGACATTCAGGCTACTTTAGATTTCCTTGCATGGGTTATCACATCTGACACAGGACGTGACTCTGTGGCAAATACGATGGGATTCGTAACACCGTTTGATACCTTCACAGGTGATTACGAAGCGGACAATGTCTTCATCCAGCAGGATAAACAGTATTTAGCTGATGGCAAGACACCTGTCACATGGAACTTCTCAACGATTCCTTCCGAGAACTGGAAAGATGGTGTCGGCTCCGCTCTGTTAGAGTATGCGCAGGGAACCGGCGAATGGGATGATGTTGTCACAGCGTTCGTGGACGGATGGGCAACAGAGTATCAGGCAGTCAACAAATAAAGCATAAGGAATCTCTTCGGAGAAACCTTATGTGGGGCAGGAGGGGTGCTTGGCAAGCCGAGTGCCTCTCCTTTTAAAAATAAGTCCCCAAATTAAAATGAGAGGATAAAAGATTATGGAGAAATCAATCAAAAAATATTTTCCTATTTTTGCACTCCCAACTTTAGTAGCTTTTACATTCGGTTTTATAATTCCTTTTCTTATGGGTATCTATTTATCGTTTTGTGAATTTACGACGGTTACAGATGCAACTTTTGTAGGATTAAAAAATTATGTACGTGTTTTTACAGATGCAACCTTTTTGCATGCGTTGGGATTTACAGCTTTGTTTACGGTGGTGTCCGTTCTTACAATCAATGTATTTGCATTTATCATCGCGATGCTTTTAACAAAGGGAATTAGGGGGACGAACTTTTTCCGCACGGTGTTTTTCATGCCAAACTTAATCGGTGGTATCGTGCTCGGTTATATCTGGCAGATTTTATTGAACGGTATTTTAGAGAATTTTGGAAAGACGCTGACCTATTCGGGAGCCTATGGTTTCTGGGGGTTAATCATCCTGATGAACTGGCAGCAGGTAGGTTATATGATGATTATCTACATCGCCGGAATCCAGAATATTCCGGGGGATCTGATCGAGGCGGCAAAGATCGATGGCGCAAGCCCATGGCAGGTATTGAAGAATGTGACGCTCCCTATGGTGATGCCGTCCATCACAATCTGTACTTTTTTGACTTTGACGAACTCCTTCAAGTTATTCGACCAGAACCTTGCACTGACAGCGGGAGAGCCGTCGAACAACTCCGAGATGCTCGCGTTAAATATTTTCCACACGTTCTACACCAGACAGGGCTGGGAGGGCGTCGGTCAGGCAAAAGCCGTCATATTCTTTATTCTGGTGGCAGTGATTGCTCTGCTCCAGAACCGCATGACCAGAAGTAAGGAGGTGCAGCAATAATGGCAAAGAACAAGAAAGAAAAAGAGGGTCAGGTGCTCGCTGTCCGCAAGGCAAAACACGGGTGGATTTTGACATTATTCTTTTCCCTCTTATCTGTATTTTATGTGTATCCGATTTTTCTCGTACTCATCAACTCTTTTAAGAAAAAAGGTTTTATCACGAGAAATGCGTTCGAACTTCCGAATGCGAGATCTTTCTTCGGGCTCACAAACTTTGTAAAGGGAATTGAAAAGACGAATTTTTTTAATGCCTGCGGCTGCTCTTTGATTATCACAATTGGGTCTGTTGCAGTGATTATCCTCTGTACTTCCATGTGTGCCTGGTATATCACGAGAGTCCAGAACAAGGGGACAAAGGCAATCTATATGCTCTGTCTGTTCTCCATGATTGTGCCGTTCCAGATGGTCATGTTTACATTGTCAAAGCTGGCAAACATGATGCATTTGAGCAATCCGATTGGTATCATTTTAGTTTACTTAGGATTTGGGGCAGGGCTGGCGATTTTTATGTTCTGCGGGTTTGTGAAGAGCATTCCGCTTGAAATTGAGGAGGCGGCAATGATTGACGGCTGTACACCGATACAGACATTTTTCCAGATTGTCATGCCGATTATGCGTCCGACCACCATCACGGTTGCTATCCTGCAGACTATGTGGATCTGGAACGACTATCTGCTTCCGTACTTAGTGCTTGATTTGAAAAAATACAAGACAATTCCAATCGTCATCCAGTACTTGAAGGGCGGTTACGGAGCTGTCGACTGGGGTACCATGATGGCAATGCTTGTGCTTGCGATTATCCCGATCATTATTTTCTATGCGTTCTGTCAGAAATATATTATTGAAGGAGTAGTTGCAGGAGCGGTCAAAGGCTGATATGATATAAGAGAACAAGTTTTTTGTCTATTTTTTACAAAATTTGTAAAATTACGAAAAAAAACGAAAAAATAGTAGACAGGAATGAAAAATATGGTTACGATAAAGGATATAGCCAGGGAATCTGGGTATTCAGTCAGTACGGTTTCACGCGTATTAAATCAGAGACAGGATGTCAGTCCGGATGCCAAGAAGAAAATAGAAGAGATTGTGGCAAAATACAATTTTGTGCCCAACAACAATGCCAAGCATCTGAAGCAGACTGCGACAAAGACCATCGGCGTGCTGATCAAGGGGAATTCCAATATGCTTTTTTCGAGCATCTTAGAGGAAATCCAGCGCATCGTTGAGAAAACGAGTTATACATTGGTGGTTTCCTACCTTGATGAGGAGGATAACGAGGTGGAACAGGCGGCTGTTGTCTGCAGGGAGAGAAAGCCGATGGGGCTGCTTTTCTTGGGAGGGAATCCAAGCTACTTCAAGGAAGGGTTTTCACGGGTGGAGATTCCCTGTGTGCTGGTGACAAACCGCGCTGATTCTCTCCATTTCGCGAATCTCTCGAGTGTGGCGACAGACGATATCGCCGCCGGAAAATGTGCGGTCGACACTTTGATTGAGGCGGGGCATAGGCGTATAGGGGTGATTGGCGGCGACCCGGCACTCTCGCACACAAGTAAGCAGCGCTATCTCGGATGCCAAAAGAGTTTTGAGGAGCATCTGATTCCTTTCGATGAGGAAAAGGATTACTCTAAGGCGCGCTTTTCTTTTGACAGCGCATACCGGGCAACGGAGCGTCTCATAAAAAGAGCGCCGGATGTCACTGCGATTTTTGCGATGTCGGATGTGATGGCAATCGGGACAATCCGCGCATTGATTGATTTGAATTACAGGGTTCCACAGGATATATCCGTGATAGGATTTGATGGTACGGCTCTGGCGGAGTTTTATCATCCCAAGCTCACCACGATCAAACAGCAGTATCAGACGCTTGCAGTGCGAAGCATTGAGCTTTTGTTCGGGCAATTGGAATTTAAAAGGGAGGCTGTCCACGAGGTGGTGCCTTTTGAATTGTTGAGTGGTGAGAGCATTCGAAAAATATAGAGTAGGTTCAGGAGGAACACAGACAATGAGAAGTAGTGGTGTGTTAATGCATATTTCATCTTTGCCATCCCCTTACGGAATTGGTACGATGGGAAAGGAAGCAAGAAAGTTCGTCGACTTTCTGGTAAAGGGAGGTCAGAAATACTGGCAGATTTTACCAATCTGTCCGACCAGCTACGGGGATTCTCCCTATCAGTCTTTTTCCAGCTTTGCAGGAAATCCGTACTTTATCGATTTGGAGATTTTATGCAAAGAAAAATTGCTGACCAGGGAAGAATGTGAAGCTTTTGACTGGGGAGGGAGCGAGAAGTATGTGGACTATGGAACAATGTATGTGTCACGCTATGCCCTGCTGAAAAAAGCGTATGCCCGTTTCAAGAAGGCGGAGCCGAAAGAGTTTGTAGAATTCTGCAAAAAAGAGGCAGACTGGCTCGATGACTACGCATTGTTCATGGCGTTGAAAGATGCCAACGACGGCGCGGCATGGTCTGAGTGGGACGAGGATTTGAAAGTCCGCAAGCCGGCCGCTATCGAAAAAGCGAGGGAAGCATACAAAGAGGATATTGAATTTTATCAGATGCTGCAGTATCTCTTTTTTAAGCAGTGGTGGGATTTGAAGGCCTACGCCAACGAAAAGGGCATTGAGATTATCGGGGATGTGCCAATCTATGTGGCGGGTGACAGTGCAGATGTCTGGGCAAACCCGAAACAGTTCTATTTAGATAAGAAATTGAATCCAATCGACGTGGCAGGATGCCCTCCGGATGCGTTCTCCGAGGACGGACAGCTCTGGGGCAATCCGCTGTTCCGGTGGGATGTGATGAAAAAGGATGGATACACATGGTGGACAAAACGAGTTGCCGCCATGTCGAAGCTCTATGATATCGTTCGAATTGACCATTTTCGTGGTTTTGATTCCTACTATGCAATCCCGGCGAAGGATGATACCGCAAAGAACGGAGAGTGGAGAAAAGGTCCCGGCATGGACTTGTTCCGCACGCTTGAGAAAAAACTTGGTAAACTCAACATTATCGTGGAGGATTTAGGATTTTTGACGCCATCCGTACTGAAACTGGTGGAGGATTCCGGATTCCCGGGTATGCGCGTCATTCAGTTTGCATTCGACACGAGGGATGACAGCAATTATCTGCCGCACAATTACTGTGAGCACAGCGTGGTATATACGGGAACTCACGATAACGACACGCTGATGGGATGGTTTAAGACGGCGCCGAAGTCAAGCGTAAAATTTGCAAAAGAGTACTTGAATCTCACAGAGGAGGAAGGGTATAATTGGGGTATGATGCGAGGCGCATGGTCGAGTGTCAGCGAGTACGCCATTGTGCCGATGCAGGATCTGATTGGTCTCGGTTCGGAGGCGCGCATGAATACGCCGTCCACGCTGGGAGACAATTGGAAGTGGCGTGCGACCGCTGATCAGATTAACAATCCACTGGCAAAACGTCTGGCAAAATACATGAAGATGTACGGACGTGAGTTCAAGTTGGAGAAGAAGAAGGAAAAGAAAGCCGTTTCCAAGAAAGCATAAAGAGAGCGTAAGCCCCTCTTTTCCACGGAACAAAATGTTCCGTCGGAAGAGAGGGGTTTTTTATGTACGAGATGATTGTAAATCAGACATCAAGGACCGGAAAGGGAATTAAAATCTGGAAGGAAGTGGAGAGAGCGTTAAACGAGAAGGGAGTTTCCTACCGGGTTCATTTTACCGAGTACGAGGGACACGCAGGGGAACTCGCGAGGGAACTTTGCCGCAGCGAGGTAAATCTGATTGTGATGGGCGGCGACGGGACGATGAACGAGGTCATTAACGGAATTGAAGATTTCTCGAAGGTACACATGGGGATAATCCCGACCGGTTCCGGGAATGATTTAGCGCGCGGATTAGGGCTTAGCCGCAATCCGGTGGAAGCCCTCGAAGCGATTTTGGCGTGCGGGGAGGAGACGCGGATGGACCTCGGGAAAGTATCCTGGAACGGCTGTGAGAAACCGCGCTATTTTGCAATCAGCGCAGGGGTCGGACTCGACGCCGAGGTCTGCAAAAAAGCGCTCCACTCCAGGCTGAAAAAGTTTTTGAACAAATTTCACCTCGGAAAACTGACTTATCTGCTGCTGACTGTCACCTCGCTTTTTACCATGAACACAACCGGTGTGGCAGCAAGATTTGACCACAGAGGGCAGCGGAATTTTAAGAGAGCCATCTTTTTGGCGGGGATGAATCAGCCTTTTGAGGGCGGAGGAATTGCGATGGCGCCGCGCGCGAAATCAAATGACGGCAGATTGTCGGTCTGCTGCGCATGGCGGATTCCAAAGGTGCTGACGTTTTTCTGTCTTCCTGTCCTTGTGGCGGCAAAACATGAGCATCTGCCGGGATTTGAGGTCGTCGACTGCAAAGAGTACAAGGTCAAAATGTTAGAGACGATGGTATTGCACGCGGACGGGGAGTACTGCGGTGACGTCAACGAGGTGACGTTCACCTGTGTACCGGGAGTCCTTAGAATCCGGATGTGATGGTTCTAAGTTGTATTATCCCTTCATAGATTTAACTAATAAAGAGCTTTGGCAGCATAGAAAAATTTATGGAGGAGATATGGAACAATTGGCAGAGAGCAGGGAATTTAACCTCTACCGGGATATCAAGAACCGGACAGGGGGAGAGATTTACATAGGGGTTGTCGGACCGGTCCGCACGGGTAAGTCCACTTTTATCAAACGTTTTATGGACTTGATGGTGTTGCCGTTTATGGAGGATGTGCACAGCAGAGAGCGGGCAATGGACGAACTTCCGCAGGCTGCGGCGGGAAAGACAATCATGACGACGGAACCGAAATTTATTCCGCAGGAGGCGGCGCAGATTGAGCTGGGGGACGGAAGTCAGGTGAAAATCCGGCTGATTGACTGCGTCGGCTTTATGGTGAACGGCGCAGCGGGACATTTGGAGGGGAGCGAGAACCGCATGGTGAAAACCCCTTGGTTCGACTACGAGATTCCGTTTGTTGACGCTGCGGAAATCGGGACGGAAAAAGTGATTAAAGACCACGCGACCATTGGAGTCATCGTGACAACCGACGGAAGCATCGGGGACTTGGAGCGCGAGAACTATCTGGAGGCGGAGGAGAAGACCGTGCGGGAACTCGCAGCCATTGGAAAACCGTTTGTAGTTGTACTCAACTCCCAAAAACCGTACAGTGAGGAGACAATCCATCTGGCGAGAGAACTGTACGACAAATATCAGACGCCGGTCGTTCCGGTCAACTGTGAACAGCTGAGGCGGGATGATGTCATCAAAATCTTAGAGAGCGTGCTCTATGAGTTCCCAATCAACCGTGTGGAATTTTTTATCCCGAAGTGGACAGAGATGCTCCCGCAGGACCACAGGATGAAGCAGGAGCTCATCGAGAAGGCGAGAGAGATTCTCGGCACGATGCAGAAGGCGCGTGATATCTCCGGGGCGGTCTACGAGCCGGGGGAGTATGTGACCTCGATTCAGATGGATCAGATGGACCTCTCGAGGGGCTGTGTGAAGGTTCGTATGGATGTGGCGGAAAAATTTTACTACGAGAATATCAGTGAGCTGACCGGAGTGCCAATCCAGGGGGAATATCAGATGATTTCAATGATTCGGGAGATGGCGGAGCGCAAGAATTCCTACGAGAAGATTGCAGATGCATTTGAGGCGGTGACGGCGAAGGGGTATGGGGTCGTGACACCGCAGCTCTCCGATATCACGATGGAGAATCCGGTGCTGATTCGGCACGGCAATAAATTCGGAGTCAAGATGAAGGCGGTGTCCCCATCCATCCACATGATCAAGGCGAACATCGAGACGGAGATTGCCCCGATTGTGGGGAGCGAGGAGCAGGCGAATGATTTAATCTCCTACATCAAACAGGGCGAGGAGAGCAAGGAGGGCGTCTGGGAGACCAGCATCTTTGGCAAGTCCTTAGGCGAACTGATGGAGGACGGCATCCGCAACAAGATTGCCATGATGGATGACGAGTGCCAGATGAAGCTTCAGGACACGATGCAAAAGATTGTAAACGACAGCAACGGCGGTCTGGTGTGTATCATCATTTAATGGGAGGGAGTGAGTTGAAAAATTCACTCCCTCTTTTGGAATATCTTGTCGTACAGACACAAATAAGGTATAATGACGCTAGATATTATACCACCCGAATGGGCATAGATGCTTGGGCGGGAGCGGAGCACATGCTAAGAATCTGGCGGAAGAGAGGAAGAGATATGCGGGTTATTTTTATTCACCACAGCTGCTTTTTAATCGAAGTGGATGACAAGGTGTTGATTTTTGACTATTTTGCAGGGGATCGTGTGAACGGGTATCACTTTGGCGGAGCAGTGCCGGACTACGAGCCGGACACCCCGATCTATATGTTTGCGAGCCATAAGCACCAGGATCATTTTGATATGGATATTTTGCGATGGGCAGAAAAATATTCGAACATTCATTACATTTTTTCAAAGGATATCAAGATGAGTCCGAATTTTTTGGAGAAGCACGGAATCGATCCGAAAGTCCGGGAGAGAATCCTCTATGTGACACCGGCGTCCTCCTACGAACTTGACGGAATGAAGATTGAGACGCTGCGTTCGACGGATGCGGGGGTGGCGTTTTACGTTGAGGTCAATGGAGCTGGATTTTTCCATGCGGGGGATTTGAACGACTGGCGCTGGGAAGGAGCCGGTGATCTTGTGAACGGTATGATGCAGGCGAATTACAGGACGCAGATAAAAAAGCTGGCGAATAAGCACATCAATCTGGCGTTTGTGCCGCTCGACCCGAGAATGGAGCAGAATGAAGATTTGGGAATCGATTACTTTTTGCACCACACCAATGCAGAATATGTTTTCCCGATGCATATGTGGCAGGATTACCGCGGGATACACCGCTATCTGAAAAAAATTTCCAATCGAAGCATGGCGGAGCGCATTGTGGAGATTGAGAGGGAGAATCAGGTGTTTGAAATCCGGGAGGCCTAGAGCGAAAAAAGAAACATAACGTAATGATTGAATTTATGAAATAAATGGATTATAATAAAATGGATTATGAAAGGCAGGTAACGCTTATGACATTATTAGGATGGTTCTTACAGTATTTTCTTATTTTTCTGATTTTGGTTGCAATCGCGTTGGCGGGTTTCTCTGTTGGAAAATTGCTGAGAAATCGCAAGGATGCGAAAATGGCGATGTCCGCGCTCGATGATGCAAAAAAGGAAGAGTAGAACGTTTTTTTGGGAGGACAAGTTCTCCCGGGCATGACTGAAATACAATGACAAATATAGTTATGCAGGATAGATAGGGAGCACAGGGATTCGTGCGCCCTAAATTACAGTTTTGGAGGAAATATAAAAGTGAAGAAGTTTTATGGTGAAAATGAATTGCGCAGAATGTACCTTGAATTTTTCGAGAGCAAGGGACATTTAAAAATGAACAGTTTTTCTCTGGTGCCGCACAATGATAAGAGCCTGCTGTTGATTAATGCGGGTATGGCGCCGCTCAAACCATATTTTACAGGGCAGGAGATTCCGCCGAGAAGGAGGGTTACGACCTGTCAGAAATGTATCCGCACCGGCGATATTGAGAACGTCGGCAAGACGGCGAGACACCTCACTTTTTTTGAGATGCTCGGCAATTTCTCCTTCGGGGATTACTTTAAGGAGGAGGCAATCAGCTGGTCGTGGGAATTTTTGACAAAAGTTCTGGGTCTTGAGGAGGACAGGCTTTACCCTTCCATCTACGGGGAGGATGAGGAAGCGTTCGAAATCTGGAATAAGCAGATTGGGATTCCGGCAGACCGAATCACAAGATTCTACCGCGATCCAAAGACAGGGGAGTGCGACAATTTCTGGGAGCACGGCGCAGGTCCATGCGGCCCTTGTTCTGAAATCTATTATGACCGCGGCGAGAAGTATGGCTGCGGCAGACCGGACTGTAAAGTCGGCTGCGAGTGCGACCGCTTTATGGAGGTCTGGAACAACGTATTTACACAGTTCAACGGCGACGGAAAGGGCGGATACGAGGAACTCGACCAGAAGAATATCGATACCGGTATGGGATTGGAGCGTCTTGCCGTCGTCATGCAGGATGTGGATTCCGTTTTCGATATTGACACGATGAAAGCAATCCGTGATAAGGTCTGCGAATTGTCCGGCAAGACATACCAGACAGATGCATTAAACGATGTATCCATCCGTCTGATTACAGACCATATCCGCTCTTCGACTTTTATGGTATCCGACGGGATTATGCCGTCTAACGAGGGACGCGGCTATGTACTGCGCCGTATCATCCGCCGGGCAGCGCGCCACGGAAGAATTCTCGGCATCGAGGGAACCTTCCTCGCAGAGCTCGCAAAGACGGTCATAAGCGAGAGCAGTGACGGATATCCGGAACTTGAGGAGAAGAAAGATTTTATCTTAAAGGTGTTGACGCAGGAGGAGGAGAAATTCAACAAGACAATCGACCAGGGACTTTCCATCTTAAGCGATATGGAGGCGGAGATGGAAGCAAAAGGGGAGAAAGTTTTATCCGGCGAAAATGTATTTAAACTTTATGATACTTACGGATTCCCGATGGATCTGACACAGGAGATTTTAGAGGAAAAAGGATTCCGGATTGATGAGAAGGGATTCGAGGAGGCGATGGAGGTTCAGAGAACCACAGCCAGAAAGAACCGCAAGACGACGAACTACATGGGAGCTGACGCCACTGTCTACGATGAGATTGATCCTTCCATCACAACGGAATTTGTCGGATACGACAAGCTGACGGCGGATTCGAAGGTGACTGTCCTGACGACGGAGACAGAGATTGTGGAGGCGCTCAGCGACGGTGAAATCGGGACAATTATTGTGGAGGAGACTCCGTTCTATGCGACCATGGGCGGTCAGCAGGGCGACAAGGGAATCATCCGCACTGCAAACGGTGAATTCCGTGTGGAGGATACGGTGAAGCTGATGGGCGGAAAAGTCGGCCACATCGGTAAGATGACAAGCGGTATGATCAAATCCGGGGATACCGTAACGCTCGCGGTAGACGCAAGCTTAAGAAGCCAGACCTGTAAGAACCATTCTGCGACTCACCTTCTGCAGAAGGCGCTCCGCGAAGTTTTAGGCACACATGTCGAACAGGCAGGCTCCTACCAGGATGCGGAGAGAACGCGTTTCGACTTCTCCCATTTCCAGGCGATGACAGCGGAAGAATTAGAAAAAGTAGAGAGACTGGTCAATGAAAAAATTGCGGAGAACATCGCGGTTAAGACGGATGTCATGACGGTCGAGGAAGCGAAAAAGACCGGGGCGATGGCACTGTTCGGCGAGAAGTACGGCGAGAAAGTCCGCGTTGTATCCATGGGAGATTTCTCAAAGGAATTCTGCGGTGGTACCCATGTGAAGAATACAGGGGAGATTGCAGCGTTTAAGATTATCTCCGAGAGCGGTGTCGCGGCCGGCGTGCGCCGTATCGAGGCATTGACCGGAGAGAACGTTTTTGCATACTATGCAAAGGTGGAGGCAGAGCTCGAGGAGGCTGCGAGAGCGGCAAAGGCAACCCCGGCGACCCTCGTGGAAAAAATTGGCCATATGATGGCTGAAATCAAAGCGCTGCAGAGCGAGAACGAGTCCTTAAAGAGCAAAGCTGCCAAGGAGGCACTCGGCGATGTCATGGATCAGGTCGTTGAGGTGAAGGGTGTCAAACTTCTTGCGACGAGTGTGGCGGGTGTCGATATGAACGGCTTGCGCGATTTGGGCGATCAGTTGAAAGGCAAACTGGGTGAGGGTGTGATTGTACTCGCATCCGAATGTGACGGAAAGGTCAACCTTGTCGTTATGGCAACAGACGGGGCGATGAAACAGGGCGCACATGCCGGCAATCTGATAAAGGCGATTGCCGGAAAGGTCGGAGGAGGCGGCGGTGGACGCCCGAATATGGCGCAGGCCGGAGGAAAGAATCCTGCGGGTATCCCGGATGCTATCGCGGAGGCAAAGACTTCTCTGGAAAATCAATTGGGAAAATAAAAAATAAGCAAAAAATATCATAAAAACTGTTGACTAATAAAAAATATATGCTATAATTAATTTTAGTGCAGTAAAATATTACCCAAACAGTTGAATATGCACAATACGCAACTGGAGGGAGGTTAGGTGTGAGATAATGTCTAGTGTAATAGTAAAAGAGAACGAGACTTTAGATAGCGCTTTACGTCGTTTCAAGAGAAACTGTGCCAAAGCCGGTATCCAGCAGGAGATTCGTAAAAGAGAACATTACGAGAAGCCAAGCGTAAAACGTAAGAAAAAATCTGAAGCTGCAAGAAAAAGAAAATATAACTAATACGCATTAAATAGGCTGTCGCTTTTGCGGCAGCCTATTTTTTAGTGTTTACGCGCCATGGCGCGCTCTATAATTTTAATATTATTGATAGCGGCAAACCGATATTTGGAGGATAAGTTTATTATGGAAATAGTGATATATGAGGGTATTCCAAAGTGTGCAAAAGAAGTTAGACAGAAAGTATTTGTAGATGAGCAGGGATTTCATAATGAATTTGATGATATAGATGAAACAGCTACACATATTGTAATGTTTGACGAGGATAAGATACCTATTGCAACCTGCCGTATATTTTGGGATGCAGCGATGAATACACATATATTGGGCAGGCTTGCAGTTATCAAAGAATATCGTGGCAAAAATATAGGTTCCGTTATTGTAAAAGAAGCAGAAAAATATATTCAAAAAAATGGTGGAAAATGTATCGCTTTACACGCCCAATGCAGGATAACCGCTTTTTATCAAAAGTTAGGTTTCATTGAATTTGGCGATATTGATGATGATGAAGGCTGCCCTCATATTTGGATGAAAAAAAGCCTTTAAAGATAATAGATATGACGATTATAACTGTCTGTTTGGAGGTAATTATGGAACTTAAAAAACCGGGATATGATATTGTTTGATACAAAAAGAAATGTGCAAATTCACAACTAAATAATTATTACGAACAAAACAGCGGTAAATCCATCTGATTAAGATTTACTGCTGTTTTTGTGTATGACGGGCATGTCCGTGTTCTATGGTGAAAGTCCACTTAGGCGTAGCTGCCAATGAACTTTATAGCGGTTTTCAAGGTTTGCATTGTGAGGTCTCGCAGACGGAGTCATTAGCTGTAGTAACAACGAACTGTGAGAAGTCAGCAGAAGCCATAGTAGGCAGACGGAGTAAATACCGCTGACAGAAGGGCTGAACGATGTAACTGTGCAGACACGAATGTATGTACCCGTGTGTATCTGGCAGGCGGATGCGGACGAAACGTATATGGGTTGAAAACGCACAACATAGGATGAATCACAGGAAGCGGAAAGGAGCGAAACACACAAAGTATAAATGCAGACCGCATAAGGAATCTGTGTAAAAATTCAAGAGGACGTTAAAGAAACTGGCAAACTGAAGCCAGAGTATGGCATTTGTAGTAAGGGTACAAAGGCTCAACTGGGTAATCAGAGGATGGATAAATTCCTCCTACTCAATTACTTGTACACTTTTCGCAAAATGGTTTACTGTGCGACCTACACTTTTCGGTCACCAAGCACAACCAACATAACAAAATTTTACTCGATGTTGTTTAATTTTTCAATAGGTGTATCGCAATTTCCGAAATTTTTGAGTAACAAGGTCGATTTTCTAACCCTTTTTGCCGATTAAGGGGTCAGGACAAGGGTCAAAGGAGGACAATCGCATGGCAAGACATGGAGAAAACATCAGAAAGAGGAAGGATGGCCGCTGGGAAGGCCGCTATCCAAAGGGAAAGAGAGAAGGCAAGCCCATCACGGGATCTGTCTTTGGGAAGACATACCAAGAAGCCAAGGAGAAGCTGATAGCAGCAAAGGCCGCTCTCGCGAATTCACCTAAAGCGATGCCGGAGCTTGATGTTGCGGCAGGGCATGAAATATTCCGTTCATCCGCAGAAGCATGGTTGGAGGATGTCAAGCCCTCCCTAAAAGAGTCTACAGTCTCAAGGTACAGGACGGCGCTAGACCGGCATCTGTTCCCGGAGTTTGGTGACAAAGACGTGATGGAAATCGCAAGGGACGATATATCCGCATTCTCGAGCAGACTTTTGGCTTCCAATGATGAAGGCGGCAAAGGTCTGGCTCCCAAGACCGTATCAGCAATCCTCTCCGTCATGAAGAATGTGATGGACTATATCAGGCTCGTGAAAGGATGGGCTGTTATAAGCTTTGATGGACTTGCAGTAAAAATTCCACAGAAACGGCTGCGGGTATTTAGCATATATGAACAGGAGATGTTGAACGCCTACCTTCTGGATGACTTGACACTGAGCAATATGGGAATTCTGCTCTGTCTCTACACGGGACTCCGCATCGGGGAACTGTGCGCACTAAAATGGGGAGATATATCCTTCGCAGAACAGAAGCTCCGAGTGGAACGGACGATGCAGCGAATCCAGAAGCCGGACAAAGATGGGCATAAGACGCAGATTGTTATCACCACGCCAAAGAGTGATTGCTCTGTCAGGGATATCCCCATACCAAATGATGTATTCCAGATACTTATGGAAAATAGGCAGCCCGACGGCTGCTTCTTTTTAACAGGTCTGGAGCAGACCTATATCGAGCCGCGGACGATGGAGAATAAGTTCAACAAGGTGATGGATGCCTGCGGAATCTCGGATGCCACAGTTCACACCTGCCGACACTCATTTGCTACAAGGGCTGTAGAACTTGGCTTTGACATAAAGACGCTCTCGGAGATTCTCGGACACGCCAGCGTAGCAATAACCATGAACCGCTATGTACATCCATCAATGCAGCTCAAGCAGCAGAACATGAACAAGCTCTGCTCCCTTTTAGGGGGCAAGGGAGGGGTCAGCAAGAAGGGAGAGTCCGCTTAAAACGGGCTCCCTCTGACGTGCTTCGCACAGTAAACCACTTTGCGAAATGGTAGCAGAGGGTGGAGGAGTTTTGATTAGCGAGGTTTTTGCAATATTACAAAGTGAGGAGATAGAAAAGGCGAAGGAGGCTCTCGCGAGGGGTTTTACTGTCCTGCGCGCACAGATAGGAAAAACGCAGGAGGAATTTTTTCTCTGCTCTTGTATTTCTACGCAAATAAGCATATGAGAGATTTATTAGAGCGAACAGGTGCATTTACGGATGGCATAGAACTATATGTGACTATGATTGTCGTTAATGACGGTTTTGGGAGAGATAGATGAAGGTATTAGAATATCCGTTTGATGCTGATGAGATTCTTTCAAAGAAAAAGAAAATCAAGAGGCAGCTATTAGAGTCAAGCGAAAAGAGAATAAAGAAAAATATAGCAATTTTGGGCGGTTCAACAACCAATGATATAAAGCTTGTTTTGGAACTTTTTCTTTTGAACTTTGGAATAGAGCCACAATTTTATGAATCTGAGTATAACCGATATTACGAGGATGCTGTATTTCCAAACGAGCAGCTGAGAGAGTTTAAACCGGATGTTATATATATTTGTACAACAAATAGGAATATAGATAATTATCCAAGTGTTGATAACACGGAATCTGAAATAGATGGGGTGTTGTCAGAAGTTGTTTCTAAATACACAAATATATGGGAAAGTCTGTTCAAGACATACTCATGCCCAATAATTCAGAATAATTTTGAAATGCCGTTTTACAGATTACTGGGCAATAAAGATGTATCGGATTTGCATGGGAAGTTAAACTTTTTAAATAGAGTAAATGATATTTTTTATGCCTTTGCACGGGAACATGATAATTTTTATATTTGTGACATCAATTACATTTCGGCAGATTACGGGTTAAGAAAATGGTCAGAGCCTTTTTATTGGTATATGTATAAATATGCCATGAATGTAAGTGCAATACCCTATTTGGCATTTAATGTTGCAAACATCATTAAGTCTTTATTTGGAAAAAATAAAAAGGGGATGGTTCTGGATTTGGACAATACACTTTGGGGAGGCATTGTAGGTGATGATGGTGTGGATAAAATTGAGATTGGACCAGAGGAGTCATTAGGACAAACCTTTTTGGAGTTTCAGAGGTATCTTAAGGAGTGTAAGCAGCTTGGAATTATTTTAAATGTTGATTCCAAGAATGAGGAAGGGAATGCTTTAGCTGGTCTGAATCATCCTGATGGTGCTTTAAGACCAGATGATTTTATTGTGATAAAAGCTAACTGGGAGCCAAAGGATAAGAATTTCATTCAAATTTCTGAAGAATTAAATCTCTTACCGGAAAGTCTTGTGTTTATAGATGATAATCCCGCTGAGAGACATATTGTACGGGAACAATTAGGGGGAGTTTCGGTTCCTGAAATAGGAGAGCCTTATCATTATATACAGATTATAGATCGCAGTGGTTATTTTGAGGTTACATCGTTTTCTTCAGATGACCGTAACAGAAATGAAATGTACAGGGAAAATATGGAGAGAAATAAACTAAAAGCGAGTTTCTCAGATTATCATGAGTATTTAAAATCCTTAGATATGAGTGGAAAGATAGCTCCATTTGAGCCTATGTATATGGCTAGAATTTCACAGCTTAGCAATAAGTCAAATCAATTTAATTTGACAACAAGAAGGTATACACAGCAGGAAATAGAAGCAATATCGAATGATAAATCATATATTACGCTATATGGCAAGTTGGCAGATAAATTCGGGGATAACGGAGTTGTCTCAGTTGTTATAGGACATATCATAGAAAATTGTTGCCACATTGATTTGTGGATTATGAGTTGTCGTGTATTAAAAAGAGATATGGAATTTGCCATGATGGATGCGTTGGTACAGAAATGCATAGAAAGTGGAATATCTGAGATAAAAGGCTACTATTATCCTACGGCAAAAAACGCTATGGTAAAAGATTTTTATGATATTCAAGGATTCGAGAAAGTAAAAGAAGACGCTGACGGAAATACAGAATGGATTTTCGCTATTCCTAATAGTTATGAAACAAAAAACAAAGTAATCAGGATGGAGGTATGACAATGAGCAGAGAGGATATTTTTGAAAAACTAAACGAAGTGTTTAGGGAGGTTTTTGATGATGACTCAATCGAGGTTCATGATGAGACAACAGCAGATGATATTGAGGACTGGGATTCTTTAGAGCATATTAATCTGGTTGTTGCAGTAGAGAAGAAATTTGGTGTCAAATTTGAAATGAATGAGATTAGTGTTCTAAAAAATGTAGGTGAAATGGTTGACATCCTTGAGAGTCGGGTAAAGTGATGAATGAGTATAGGTTTGATGATTTGTTCATTGGCATGAAAGAGAGCTTTGACTATGAGATAAATCCAGAAAAAATGAAATCTTTTATGGAACTCACAGGTGATATTAATCCTCTTCACACAGATAGTGAATTTGCTGTAAGCCATGGATATAAGGATAAAGTTGTGTATGGAATGCTTTCGGCAAGCTTACTGTCAACGCTTGGAGGTTGTTATCTTCCGGGGATGTATTGTTTGATACAGCAAGTTGAAGTTAAATTTGTATCTCCTGTCTTTTACGGGGATATACTTACGGTTACTGGAACTGTGAAAGAACTGTTTGAGAGTGTACACAGAGCAGTCCTAAAGGTGGACATATTTAATCAAGCTGGTAAAAAGGTTATAAAAGGGACATTGGATGTTGGTTTTTTAGAATGAGGTGAACATATATTATGGAAAAGATTTTGTTGATTACAGGTGCGTCGTCAGATGTAGGGATAGAGTTGCTAAAAAAAATATATGGCAATTATGATTTGATATATCTTCAGTACCGTCAAATGAACGAGGGACTTGATAGTGTTATACAGACAATTAACCAAGAAACGAAACTGTATCCTATTGCTGCTGATTTTATGAAAAATGAAGATATTTTAAATTTAATACAGCAAATAAAAGATAATGCTCTGTTGCCTAATAATATTGTACACCTTCCATCACCAAAGGCATATAATATGCAATTTCATAAAGATGCATGGGAGAACTACGAGGCTGGATGGCAAATTTCATTTCATTCAATAGTTGAGATTTTGCATGCCTTCCTGCCTAATATGGCAAAGCAGAAATATGGAAGAATAATTTTTATGCTTACAAGCTGTACGATAAACCTCCCTGCTAAATATCAGTCTAGTTATGTGTCCGTCAAATATGCATTGCTTGGATTACTGCGTTCGTTATCTGTAGAGTATATTGATAAATATGTAACGGTTAATGGGGTGTCTCCGGATATGATGGAAACGAAGTTTCTTTCAGAATTGCCAGAAATGCTTGTGAATCAAAATGCTTATAACAGTCCAATCAAACGTAATATTAAAGTTGAAGAGGTTATTCCGGTATTCGAGTGGTTATTATCAGATTTGGCGGCGTCAACAACCGGACAGAATATAGGAATCACGGGAGGGGTTATAAGAAAGTAGATTTTTGTGATATCAGTTTACAGGAGGATAGCAAATGTTAGAAGAAATTGTGAAAAAGTACAAAAACGAATCTATAATCGGACAAACTATAGATCTTGTTCCGGCAAATGAAAAGTTTTTTGAGAATATCGTTGCAATCAGAAATCAGGATCGAAGCAGATATTTTTTGTGTCAGGATTTTTTCTTAACATTTGATATGCAGAGAGCATGGTATAGCAAATATCTTGAGCGCATGGATGACATCTATTGGTGTGTTGTCGATAAGCAGGGCGGCATGGTAGGTACAATCAGAATTTATGATATAAATGAGAATGATTGTAACCAGGGAAGTTTTATAATAAGTGAGGATAAGTCCATGGGAATGCCATATGCTTTGGAAACAGAAATTCTTTCACTTGAATTCGCATTTGATGTCTTGCATGTTAATGAGGTGATTAACGAGGACAGAAATGACAATAAAATGATGAAATCTATGTCAAAAAAAATGGGGTTTAAGTTTGATAAGGTAATTGATAGAGACGGGGTTCCTTACTATAAATATATATTGAAGAGAGAGGATTCAAAAGTAGAAAAATACAAATCTATTCTTAAAGATTTTATGGATAGATAAAATTTAGTAGAACACTATTAATAAAAGGAGGCTAATCAACTAATGGTTAGCCTCCTACTCGATTAGTATCCGAATTCCTCGCCGATTAATATCACTTTGATTCTCCCCTCGACGCCGCTTCGCCGTGTGATGACGGTCTGGTTACAGATGCAGTCTGGTGAGAGACAGTCTGCACAGACTCCGGTCACCGCGCACGGTGTCTTTTTGTTCAGGCGGATACAGTTTAGCGGAGTCGCCGTCTGGTGGACGCGGGAGATGGCCTCTGCCTCGTCGGCGACAATCTTGTTCATCCCGACGAGAAGAATGACGTGTTCCGGACCGTAGATTAATGCTGCAACACGGTTTCCGGTTCCGTCGATGTTGACGATTTTTCCGTCTTTTGTCAGAGCGTTCGCACTCATGAAGTAGAAATCGCTCGAGAGTGCATCATGGTAGACTTTTTTTGTCTCCTCCGGCGTCTTTGCGAGACTTCGGTCGAGCAGCGTGATGTCATTTTTTTCGCGGAGTGCGGCAAGCATTCCTGTCTCCTCAAGCGTCATGGAACCGCCGAACGCCACCGTGGCATTCGGCGTCAGCAGCGAGAGCGCCTTCTTTACAGCCTCGTCGGCCGTCGGACAGTAGAATCCTTCCATGCGGCGATTTTCTAATTGTTTGATAATGGTCTCTGCAAGTGTTTTGTAATAGATTTCTTTTGAACTCATATCATACCTCCTCAAATATCAGTATAAAAATTTATTTTAAGCATAGTACAAGGGAGAAAGTTAGTCAAATGGAACTTGACTTTTTAAAAGAAGTGTCTAAAATAAGTAGATAGTATCGTTTGCGGCATGAAAGGTGCGGCGATAGAATCAGACAGGATGGAGAGAGAAGATGAAGCGAAATTTAAAGAAAATGATTTCTTATTATAAACCCTACCGGGGTGTGTTCTGGGCGGATATGTTTTTTGCAACGGTGTCGGCGGCAATTGCCCTGGCACTTCCACTGATTATCCGCTATGTCACATCGACGCTAATCTATATGGAGGCGGATGTGGTGTTCCGGCGCATTGCGTGGATTGGAGCGGCGATGTTGGTGATGGTTGCGGTGGACTGCTACTGCAAGTATTTTATATCGAACCAGGGACATGTCATGGGAGCGAAGATTGAATATGATATGCGTGCCGATATTTTTGCGCATTATCAGAAATTGTCTTTTTCGTTCTATGACAATCAGAAAGTCGGACAGCTGATGTCGCGAATCACCTCCGATTTGTTCGATATCAGCGAGTTGATGCACCATGGGCCGGAGAACGTTATTCTTTCCATTATAAAGATTGTGGGAGCGTTCATCATTCTTATGAATATCAGCCCGATTCTGGCGGCGGCAGCCTTTGTGGTTCTTCCGTTCATGTTTGCATATGCCTATGTGGTCAATGGAAAAATGCGCCGCGCTTTCAAACAGAACCGCATCAAGATAGCGGAGATTAACGCACAGATTGAGGACAATCTCTCCGGAATCCGCGTGGTAAAATCGTTTGCGAATGAAAGTGTTGAGAAGGAAAAGTTCAAAGAGGGAAACAGAGGATTTTTAAATGCAAAACGGAACAGTTATTTTTACATGGGAATTTTTCATGCAGGGCTCGGCTCTTTTACGACGCTGATTCAGATTTCCGTTATCATTGTGGGGACGGTTTTGATTGCAAAAGACGGGCTCTCGGTCAGCGACCTGCTGACCTTCCTGCTATACATCAATGTCTTTACAGACCCAATCCGCACGATCATCGATTTTATTGAGCAGTTTCAGAACGGTTATACCGGTTTTGAGCGTTTCATGGAGATTATGGATATCGAGCCGGATATTGAGGACGCAGAGGGTGCGACAGAACTGACCGACGTCAGGGGCGATATCACATTTGAGGATGTGTCATTTCAGTACGAGGAGAACACGGAAAAGGTGCTGAGTCACATCAATCTCTCGGTGGGAGCGGGTTCCTACATGGCGCTCGTCGGTTCCTCCGGGGCGGGAAAGAGCACGCTCTGTTCCCTCATCCCTCGCTTTTATGATGTGACGGCGGGCTGTGTCAAAATCGATGGAAAAGATATCCGAAGCCTCACGCTAAAGAGTTTGAGAGATCACATTGGAATCGTTCAACAGGATGTATATCTCTTTGTGGGGACGGTCTATGACAATATCCGCTACGGAAAGCCGGATGCCACGCGGGAGGAGGTCATCGAGGCGGCAAAAAATGCCAACGCGCATGAGTTTATCATGGCTCTGCCGCAGGGGTATGACACCGATATCGGGCAGAGGGGAATCAAGCTGTCCGGCGGGCAGAAGCAGCGTCTTTCCATTGCGCGGGTATTCTTAAAAAATCCGCCGATCCTAATCTTTGACGAGGCAACTTCGGCACTCGACAATGAGAGTGAGAAAGTGGTACAGCAGTCGCTTGAAAAGCTGGCGAAAAACAGAACCACGTTTGTAATTGCACACCGCCTCTCCACAATCAAGAATGCCGAAAAGATTTTAGTGTTGTCCGAGGATGGCATCGAGGAGGAGGGTACGCACGAGGAGTTGATGCAGGCGGGCGGCATCTACGAGAAACTTTATCAAATGCAGTTTGCAAAATAGAGAAAAATCTTGTACAATGTTACTGTTTGCGAAGAAGTTTTTTTGAAGTGTTTTAGTTTTATAGAAAGAAGGAAGAAATTATGACAAAAATTGATATTATCTCAGGATTCTTAGGAGCCGGAAAGACCACCTTTATCAAAAAGATGATTGATGAGGTGTTCCAGGGAGAAAAATTGGTATTGATTGAGAATGAGTTCGGTGAAGTCGGAATCGACGGGGGATTCTTAAAGGACTCGGGAATTGAAATCACCGAGATGAACTCCGGCTGTATCTGCTGTTCTCTGGTGGGAGATTTTGGAAAG
>CAZBUW010000024.1:0-37130 GCA_964495195.1 uncultured Roseburia sp. | reverse complement strand
AGAGGGATTATCCTTCTTCCCTATTTTATTTGCCAACTAATATTTTACTGTAACTCCTGCTTGTATGAACTGTTATATGAACTGTTACATAAAATCGTCAAAGGAGCTGTCCCCGAATTCTCTCATAACATGGCTGATATCACTTCCCCGAAATCCCCTTCTTAGAAGAAATTGGCAGATGCGGTTCTTCTCCTTCTGATCGGCAGACGACGGAGAGAATTTCTTCTTCACAAGCAGAAGCCGAATCTGTTCTAATTCCCGGTTCTCATACTCCTTCTCAAGAGCTGCCTCAATGTCTGCCTTAGACACACCCTTTCGCTGCAAATCCATCCTCAGGCGCTGCCTGCTCTTATCCTTCTGGTGATAGCGGATATAATTCTCCGCATAGCGCAGATCATCAATGTAGTGGTAGGACTCTGCATAGGAGATTGCACTCTCAATGCACTCCTCCGGATAGCCGTTCTGCTTCAGCTTCTCATAGAGCTGCTTTCTGGTGCGGTCCATCTTTTCGAGGAGATGCAGTGCACGCTTTGTGGCGCGCACTCCAATCACCTCGTCTAATATCTCCCGGTACACCTGCTCCGGGAGATAACCTTGCTCTTCTATCTGATATTTCCTGCACTCGTTCCGGTAGAGGAGAATCTCCACCCCATTCTCAAAACGGATTCTTCTCCTCCCCTTCTCCTGCGGAATCACGGACACAATCTGAATCTGCTGCATTCCGAATCCCTTCTCTCCTTAAAGTTCAAACATTACTCTGCTGCTTTCTCCTCGGTCTTTGCGTCTTTTGTGTTCTTTGCATCCTTTGCACTCTTTTCGTCCTTTGCAGCATCCGTGTCGCTCTCCTCATCTGCTCCGTCAAGCCGGAACTGATCGCGGACTTTTGCCTCCACCTCTTCACAGATTAGTGGATTCTCCTTGAGATACGTCTTCGCATTCTCGCGTCCCTGCCCAATCTTCTCACCGTTGTAAGCATACCATGCGCCGGACTTATTGATGATTCCGTAATCGGAGGCAAGGTCTAAGATATCTCCCTCCCTCGAAATTCCCTGACCGAACATAATGTCAAACTCCGCCTCACGGAATGGCGGCGCCACCTTATTCTTTACCACTTTGACACGGGTACGGTTACCGATGACCTCGCCGCCCTGTTTCAAAGATTCAATACGACGCACATCGAGGCGAACGGAAGAATAGAACTTTAAGGCACGTCCACCGGTGGTCGTCTCAGGGTTACCAAACATGATTCCCACTTTCTCACGCAGCTGGTTAATAAAGATTACAATACAGTTGGACTTGCTGATGACCGCCGTCAATTTGCGGAGTGCCTGACTCATCAGCCTCGCCTGGAGACCCACATGGGAATCTCCCATATCTCCGTCAATCTCCGCCTTTGGAACCAGAGCCGCGACTGAGTCCACGATAACAATATCCACCGCGCCGGAGCGAACCATTGTCTCTGTGATTTCCAATGCCTGCTCTCCACAGTCCGGCTGTGAAATATATAAGTTGTCGATGTCGACACCAATGTTCTTAGCATAGACAGGATCAAGGGCATGCTCTGCGTCGATAAATCCCGCGATGCCGCCTCTCTTCTGCACTTCTGCAACCGCATGCAGCGCTACGGTCGTCTTACCACTCGACTCCGGACCGTAGATTTCAACGATACGTCCCTTTGGAAGTCCTCCTAACCCCAGTGCGATATCCAGACTCAGGGAACCTGTCGGAATCGTCTCAACATTCATACTTGCCGTATTGTCGCCGAGCTTCATGATAGAGCCCTTGCCATACTGCTTCTCAATCTGTGAAATCGCTGCGTCTAATGCTTTTAATTTATCTTCTTTTGCCATTTTTCTCCTCCATGCGAACTAATGTTCGTTTCTATATTTCCTATACTAGTATACTTTTGGTTTCTTGTCAACCAAAAAATCGAAAATTTGTTCGTTTTTTCTCCACCAATGGAAACACCCCCCAAACCATCTGCCCGATTCTATTGTCCTATGGAACTATGACCGATGCGGTCATGATACACAGCAAACTGCCGCTGCATATTGAAAAAAAGAAAGCCGACGCTCTCTGACTCCATCAGTATAACATCCGCTTTCTTCCGTTACAAGTATTTTTTTATAATATGATGTCGGCGGGGGAAAAGGGGCTGATGAAAATTTGACTTGTCATATTGTACAAAATAAATTTTGCATTTGTGACTTAATGAAGGGTATTAGATTTTCTTAACGTTTTGTATGTATCCAGCAACTCAGCAACAGGAGGTTGCTGAGAGCCCTAGCTGAGCCACAGACGGCGAATCTTGAGCGGTTGCGGTCGCAGCTAAGATTTATAACAAAACATTTAGAAAATCTTATATCCGTAATTCGGAACAAATGAAAAAATTATTTTGTTCAATATGATAAACACAACTTATATCAGCCCCTTTTGCCCCCAACATCATGATATGGAAAATGTCCCGTCTCCGCACGAGGCGATCAGCTTCTGCACGGCTTCTCTCGTCTGAAGACCCTTGACGCGCCCGCGAAAGATTCCGTAGCTCATGGCGATTAACGTCGGGGTATCCATAATCTGGTATTGAAATGCCAGATTGACGGACGCATTGACATCCACCTTCCCGAACACGACCTCACCGCCGGACTCTTCCGACATGATTTCAAGCAGCTTCAACTGTTCTTTTGATTCTTCGCAGGTCTCCGTCATAAACAACAGAATCACCGGCTTTTTACAGGCTAAAACTTCCTGCTCAAAATTCTTTTTGGTAATCGTAACTACTGACATAGTTTTTTGTCCTTCCTTACTCTTTTCCAAACTCCGAGAGAATAAGTCCCTCGTTTCTGTCTAACGTCATGCCCACACTCCATGCGTTGACAAACAACAACAGAGGTCTCCCCTTCAAATCCTGAATTTTTTTCATATCGGAGGTTCCAACCAGCTTGTCCATATCAATCTCTTCGTTCTCAATCCAGCGGATATGCTCATACGGAAGGTTGTCCATGCGGATTTCCACATTGTACTCATTCTCGAGGCGGTATTTTAACACGTCGAACTGCAGCACGCCGACAACACCCACGATGACCTCTTCCATCCCCATGTTGTACTCCTGAAAAATCTGGATGGCACCTTCCTGTGCAATCTGCTGCATTCCCTTCATGAACTGCTTTCTCTTCATGGTATCCACCTGGCGCACCCTTGCGAAATGCTCCGGCGCAAAGGTCGGGATTCCCTCGAACTCAAACGGCTTTGCCGTCGTGATGGTATCTCCGATGGAAAAAATGCCCGGATCGAACACGCCGATGATGTCCCCGGCGTACGCCTCATCGACAATGTGGCGCTCCTGTGCCATCATCTGCTGCGGCTGGGAAAGTTTAATCTTCTTGTTGCCGCCCTGCACATGTGTCACTTCCATTCCCGCCTCAAACTTGCCGGAACAGATTCTCATGAATGCGATACGGTCGCGGTGCGCCTTGTTCATGTTCGCCTGAATCTTAAATACGAACGCGGAGAAATCCTGTCCGAACGGATCAATCTCCCCGATGTTGGAGCGGCGCGGCAGCGGGGAGTACGTCATCTGCAAAAAGTGCTGTAAAAAAGTCTCCACGCCAAAGTTCGTCAGAGCCGAACCGAAAAATACCGGGGAGAGCTCGCCCTTGCTGACAAGCTCCATGTCAAACTCTGCGCTCGCTCCGTCAAGAAGTTCAATCTCCTCCAAAAGCTGGTCCTTGTACTCCTGACCAATCTCCTCCGCCAGAGCCGGATCATCGATATCAATCTGCTTCTCCTGTCCCTCTTTGGTTCCTTTTAATGTGTCGGAGAATGTCATAACCTTTTTCGTATTGCGGTCGTACACCCCTTTAAAATTCTTACCGGAACCGATGGGCCAGTTGACCGGGCAGGTTGCAATTCCGAGTTCCTTTTCAATCTCATCCAACAGGTCAAACGTGTCGTTCGCATCGCGGTCCATCTTGTTGATGAACGTAAAAATCGGGATATGGCGCATGACGCAGACCTTGAATAATTTTCTAGTCTGCGCCTCGACACCTTTCGAACCGTCGATGACCATGACGGCTGAGTCCGCCGCCATCAGCGTGCGGTAGGTATCCTCCGAGAAATCCTGATGTCCCGGAGTATCCAGAATATTGATACAGTATCCGCCATAGTTGAACTGTAACACGGAGGAGGTCACCGAGATACCTCTCTCCTTCTCAATCTCCATCCAGTCGGACACCGCGTGTCGGGCAGTCGCTTTTCCCTTTACGGAACCCGCCAGATTGATGGCGCCTCCATACAGAAGAAATTTCTCCGTCAATGTCGTCTTTCCCGCATCCGGGTGGGATATAATTGCAAAAGTTCGTCTCTTTTCTATCTCTTTTCTTAAATCAGCCAATGTTTTTCCTTCCTATTCTGATACTGCCCGCAGGCAGTCTTATGTCCTATGTTTTTTCACAACATTTAATAGCATATACCGAAACCCACATAAAATCAAGTAAAAAAACTGTGGGCACGCCATTTCTACTGCCCGCCGGATGCGTCGGTTGTCGTGTTAATCGGGGTGATTACAATATGTTCGGCAGAAATGTTGGTTTTGCGCTTCACAATATCCTCCACCTGCGCCCGCTTTGCGTCCGTGACCTCCCCCATATTGAGCACGACGTCGCAGTTGTCGTCCGTGATGCTGACAACTACATCTGTAAATCCTTTTGCCTCGAGCAGCATCTCCGCAGCCGACTCTCTCTCCGCGATATCTGTCAGTGCAATCATCTCGTCGATTGCAGTCTGTTTCTGCGCCTCTGTCAGTGCGCTGTTGTTTACAATCTCAAGGAGCGTCTCCTTGTTCTTCGAACGGACCTGTTCCCTGTTCAGCTTCATCTCTGCCGCAAAGGAAGCCGTGTCGATAGCCGCGCTTGTGAGCACCGCCTCACCGGCATCCTCCATATCCGTCATCTCATCCACCGCGCCATCTGCTGCTGCCACCTCCGTATTCTCCGCCATCGTCTCTGTTCCGTCCGGCATCTCCTCCGTAAAAATGTCGCCCTCGAGCAGACTGTCTTCCTCCGAGATTTCGTAATCTTCCTCTAAGGCATCGGAACTGACAGCCAGCGCCTCATCCTCCATGTCTTTGTTCATGTAACTGATATACCCCGCTACCGCAATCATCAGAGCAAGCGCTGTGACGACGACCTGATTCTTTCGAAATATCTTTTTCACTTTACATCCTCCTGCATACTCATCTTAACTACTTTAACCTTATGCGCTTCCACCGGGAATAATGCCATTACTGCATCAGAAATATCTGAAATCACTCTCTGATTATCTCCCCCTTCCGCCACCACCACGATTCCCTCCACCTCCGGTGTGAGTTCCTTCTGCAGGTAGGGCACACTGCTTCCATCCCTCTCCACATAGACTGTGGTGTTACTGATGTCGCTCTGTGTGATGGTTCTGCTTCCGCCGCCCGCATCCGTCTCCGTCGTTGTGCTGCTTCCGGTGACACAGTCCTTTTCCAGTACGTCCTCCCCGAAATCCGAGAGTGTAATCATGACCTTCACCTCGCCCACCCCCGCTATTTTCTGCAAAACCTTCTCCAATCGCCTCTCGAGTTCCTCCGCATAGTCTTCCCCGGTCGATTCGGCGGCTGCGGCGACCTCCTCACTCACCTCCCCGCCCGTCTCACTGCTCCTCTCCTCCTTCCGCTCCACGGGCATCGCCAATATCAGGAGCAGCACACCGACGAGTACGATAATCAGCCAGTCCCCTTTTTTGATGTCCCTCCACTTCTTCTGTTCGATAAAATCCATGATTTTCTTTCCAAAATTGTGTTTCATCTCTTCTCCTCTTATGGACACTCCTCACAATAAATCCGGACTGCCTCTTTTTCCATCTGATAATAGTCACATATATTCTGCCGCAGACTGCTGCACTCTTCCGTCTCCTTTTTCTCCGCCTCTCCGATTCTCACTGTCTCAATCTCAATCCCCTCTCTTTCCTTTCTGACTATCATTGTAATCCCATCTATTCTGCCATCCCCGCCAAGGGAAGTCTCTGTCTCCACCGTCTCTAGTCCATAGACGAGCGCCATCTGCTCTAACTCCAATTCCACCAGCTTCACGGACTGTTTTTCGTAGTAATCCTCCTGCAAAAATTCAATGCGGTCGGTATCCTTCTGCAGCTGGGCAAGCTGCTCCTGCACCGCCTCATATTCGACGGATGTCAAAAATTCATCCGCGTCAAAAAGAATGGAGAGAACCGGTGATAAAAAGGAAAAGACTAAGAGCATCCCAAGAAAGAACGAGATGTACTTCCGGTAGTTTTTCTTCGGCACGAGCTGTATCAGAATAACTACAATCAAATAAAATACAGCATAACTCTTTGCCCCTTGTAAAATCTGTGTCATACGCTCCTCCCCGTCCTCAAAATGCACCGCTGCCCGTCGCCGCCGTCGTAAGCGCCAGCATCAGAACAAACAGCAGTACGCTCGCCCCGATTGTTTTGAAATAAAGCTCTCCTCCGTTGGCAACACCTTTTAGGCATTCATAGATGCGCTTGTCCGCCACCGGCTGCACCAAAGCGCCCGCGATGCGGTAAAAGAGCGCCATGCACCCGACCTGTATCATCGGCGTCGCGCAGACGATAATCAGCAGGACTGCTCCGGCAGCCCCCACACAGTTTTTTAACAGAATCCCGGAACCAATCATCATCTCGGTAATCCCGTTGAACGCATTCCCCACCCCCGGAATGACAGCGACTGCCTTCTGAACCACCCCACCGGTCAGCCTGTCTTTCACCGGCGCAATCAGGTTCTGCACGACACTGAGTCCAAGTACGAGCCCCCAGGCAAGTTTTAAACTCCACCTCACGAAATTGCTCAGAAGTTCCGCTATCCCCTCGAACTTTTCGTCCTCGAAAAAATGTCCCAACAGTTCCATCAGCACATAGATATGGATAACCGCCACCAGCACTGTCTGAAACACAAATTGAATCAGGTAGATTAAAAGAAATGACAACTGGTAAAACACCATCGAACTTCCAACGTTCGAGGAGAACGCCATCGTCATACAGTAGGTGGGGACGAACGCCCGGATAAAGCCGACGCTCTTTTCTAATGCATCCTTTACCACGTCGTTCATGACCACGACGGATTTTAAGAGCAGTACCGCAAGCACGCAGTAACACAGCACGAAGGAGATTTCGGCGACATGCGGCTTTTCCAAAATCCCCACAAAATGATACAGCATGGAAAACGCCATCACGAGAATCAATATCTCCAACAGGATGCGCCGGTTCTGTTCCACCTCATAAAAGAGCAGGTCGATTGCCCACTGTCCTACGAGCTCTAAATCGACCGACGTGCCGCCCACCTCCAAAAAGGCATCTACAACATCAGAAAAGCGGACCTTCTCCCGATAGCTGTTCTCCTCCAAAAAATCATCCAGCTCCCCGTAATCTAATTCCTCCTCAAGCCGCTTCACCTCACTCTGCTCTCCTGTCTCCTCCCCCGCAAAAACAACCGTGCCCGGCAACAGCAGCAGAAAAAACAGGAACAGCAGACCGCAACTCCTCTTTGCCCTCCTCATAGAAACTGCTCCAGCGTTTCCAAAAATACGGTGAGCACAGGAATACTGATCACCAAAATGGAAATTTTTGCAAAGGTCTCAATCTGTCCGGCGATGGAGCCGTAACCTGCGTCTTTGCAGATTCCCACCGCAAATTCCGCCGCGTAGGAAATCCCCACCATCTTCATGACTAAAAGCAGGTAGCGCCCGTCCACCATCACCATGCTCTCCATCTTCTCCACAAATTCTAACAGCGTCTCTATCTTAGAGAGTATGAACATAAAGATGCACACACCGATGGATAATGTAATAAAAAAGCTGTACTCTTTTTTCTCCTTCTGTAGGAGCAGAGCTGTCAACACTCCCGTAATTCCCATCATCCCGACTTTTAAAATATCCAAGCTTCTCCCTCCTCCTAAATCGTAAACAATGACTGCATTGTCTCAAATAAGTCATAGATGTAGGGGACGATCCAGAACAGTACGAGGATCAACCCTGCCAAGCTTGTCAGAAAGGCATGCTCCTCACGGCCGCTGTGCTTTAACACCTGGCTTAGCACCGTCACGAGGATTCCCACTGCCGCAATCTTAAATATCAAACTAACACCCATAAATCCTCCTTGTTTTGCCGAAGGCAAAATCCGAGTTCCTCTGAACGAGGAGAGGATTTTCCTCCTTGTTCAAATCAGCAGAAGAATCAACACCGCGCCCCCCATCAGTACGACGGACTGCAACACTTTCTGTCTCTCCTTCTGTCCCTTTCGAAGTTCGTCCAACAAAAAATCGAACCGCGTCATCGCCAGCGTAAAATAGGACTCATTCTCCTCGAGGCATTTCCCGAAAAAGGCACTCCCCACCTCCGTCAGGATCTCCAGTTCATTCTCTGATAAATGTAGTTCTTTTTTCTTTTCCAAAAAAATGCTCCTCCACGCTTCCTCCGCCGACACTGTATCTCCCCCCGAAAGGTTGTCTCCTAATTCCATGCACAGCCTCGCGATTCTCTCATCCTTCGGGGATGCATTTTTCAGCAGCTGTTCCATCGGACATCTCGTGTAGCGAACCTCCTCCGACAGTTGTGAAAAAAGCTGGCGGAAACCATATAGAAGCCGGAAGTGATCCGCCACCTCCCGGCAGATTCCGTAAGCTCCTCCCACACTCCCCGCCCCAATCAGACAACATCCCAACAGTTTTAACATATGCGCTCGAGCCCCTCGTTATAGACCATGAATCCTCTCTCCCCATCCTCTCTCCGCTCCAGCAGCACAAAGCGCTGAATCAGCCGTTTTTTCAGCCACTCCCGCAAATACGGTTTCTCCCACAAATCTCTGACATCGTCCGCATGCACGGTCCCTATGATTCTGCTCCCGGAAAATATGGCGCGCTCCACCGCAAGGAAGTCGCCCTCCTCCCCCAGTTCGTCCACCGCAATGACCTGCGGAGACATGGAGCGGAGCAGCATCTGCATCCCCGCCTCCTTGCCGCAGCCGTCTAAGACATCCGTCCTTGGGCCTAAATCGTTCTGCGGAATCCCCATATGGCAGGCCGCAATCTCAGACCTCTCGTCCACGACCCCCACCTTCATTCCCTCCAGATTCCTCTCCCCTGCGGAGAGCAGGCGGATGCAGTCTCTTAAGTAAGTCGTCTTTCCAATCCCCGGCGCAGATAAAAACAATGTATTAAAAATGCTCTTCCCCCTTCTCAGATAGGGAATCAGCGCTACAGCACAGCCCCTTCTCTCGTGTGCAACGCGGATATTTAAAAATGTGATGTTGGTGATTCCTTTGTTCTCTCCCTCCTCCCAGAGCACTCTCCCCGCAAGTCCCACGCGGTGACCTCCCTCCATGGTGAGATATCCCTGCCGTATCTCCTGCTGAAATGCATACAGTGAGTAATCACAAATGTAGTTTATCATCTCCTCCATCTCCCTCGCATCAAGCGCCACGGTTTCCCCCTCCTGTCCGCACAGACACTGCCTGCGATTCGCATACAAAAATTCCACCGGTTGTCCAATCCGGACTCTGATTTCCTCAAGTCCGTCCTCCCAGATTTTTTCCTCCAGATAAGGGCGAACCCTCCGCGGGAAAATTTTTCTCCACTCCTGCATCTTAAACTTCCTTCCATCAAAAAAGTCATAGACACATCGTGCCTATGACTTAAATATATGACTTGTCTTAAATTTTATGACTGCGATTTCTTACATGCGTTCCGGAGCTGAAAAACCTAACACGTCAATGCAGTTCTCCAATACCGCCTTGGTCACTTCGAGTACCCGGATGTAAGAAGCCTGAACATCCTCATCTTCCTCCGCCATAATCTTCGTGCCATGGTAAAAGCTGTTGAACGCGTTTGCAAGATCGTAGATATAGGAGCAGATCTTGTGCGGAGCCGTCTCCTCAAATGCATTCTGCATGACTGCATTGAATTTAGAAATTTCTAACATCAGATTCTTCTCACTCTCAGAATGCGCCGGGAGGATTTTTCCCTGTACCTTTTTTCCGAGCGCCTCGTATTTCTTGAGGATTGATTTGATGCGGACAATCGTATATAAGATATATGGGCCTGTATTTCCCTCGAAGGACGTGAAGCGGTCGATATCAAAGATATAATCTTTGCTCGCCTGGTTAGAAAGATCCCCGTATTTGATTGCGGCAAGCGCAATGGTCTTTGCGGTCTCTTTTGCCTCCTCCTCCGAAATATCGAGATTCTCTTTGCTCTTCTGGTTCTCTGTAATCTTCTTAAGCATCTCCTCATTGACGCTCGACACGAGATACTCAAGCCGCATGACACCGCCCTCGCGCGTCTTAAACGGTTTGCCGTCCTTGCCGTTCATTGTGCCGAATCCTAAAAACTTAAGCCCTGTGTCTTCGGAGACGAGCCCTGTTTTTCTCGCGCAGCGGAACACCTGTGTAAAGTAGAGCTCCTGGCGCTTGTCCACGACATAGATTAACTCATCCGGATGATAATCCTTCATTCTCCATACGATTGTCGCGAGGTCCGTCGTATTGTAGAGGGATGCTCCGTCCGATTTTAAAATCATGCACGGTGGCACTTCCTTGGTATCGGTCTCCTCCTTGACATCCACGACGAGCGCTCCGTCGCTGATATAGGCAAAACCGTCGTCCTTCATCTTCTGCACCATGTCCGGGATGTACGGCTGTGCATCGGACTCCCCTTTCCAGAGTTCAAAGGAGACATCTAAGTTCTCATAGTTGCGCTTTAAATCATTGACAGACACATTCAGAATGTGCGAGAGCAGCGCCTGATAACCGCGTCTTCCGTGCTGCAATTCAAAAGTTGCCTGCATGGCAGCCTCCTTGTAGGCGGCATCCTCCTTTGACTTTCCGCTCGCCGTCGGATAGATTTCCTCGAGTTCTGAGATGGTAAAAGGCGGCTCTTTCGGATACTCCCCGCTGTAGGACTCATCGAAATACATAAGCTTTGGCTTTCTCTCCTTCAGTTCGGTGATAATCAGTCCCATCTGAAGCCCCCAGTCGCCCAGATGAACGTCGCCAATCATCTCGTGTCCCATGAACTTGCCGATTCTCTTGACGCTCTCTCCGATGATGGCTGAGCGCAGATGTCCGACGTGCAGCGGCTTAGCGACGTTTGGTCCGCCGTAGTCAATCATGATGGTCTTTGGATGCTCAACCTTATCGCAGCCGAGGCGCGCTCCGTCTTCTAACATCTTCTCCACATAGTCCGCCAGATATGTTTCCTCTATCTTCAAATTCAAAAATCCCGGCTTCACGGATTCCGCCATCGCAAACATCGGGTTCTTTGACAATTTTTCCACAACCTCGTCCGCAATCATAAATGGTGCTTTCTTATATTCTTTTGCGGCTGCCATCGCGCCGTTACACTGATATTCACAAAGATCCGGTCTGTTCGATAACGTTACCTTCGCATATTTCGCATCGTAACCACATTCCACAAACGCTTTCGTCACTTCATCTGTAATCAAATCCAGAATTTTTTTCATGACAAATCCTCCTCTTTCCTTCCTAGTATAGTTCATTATTGTATACATCTCTGAAAAAAAAGTCAAAGATTTTCCAAAAAAAATGGGGAAATCTTTCGATTTCTCCATTTTCTGTAATCTTTGATTCTATGGGCTACTCCTGTGCAACATCCGCCTCCGTCAGCCTCTCGCCTGCGAGGACGCGCTCCATCAACTCTGTCGCCGCATCCACGGTCGCCTGATCCGGTATCATGATATAGCTTCTCTGATTCGGCATGGAGTAGGACGTCGCGCTGTCCCCGGTTCCGTTTACCGTGTAGGATAACACCTCCCAGCTTCCGCCTTCGTCAAGCTGCATCTTGACAAGCTCCGACATCTGATTTGAAGTCAGATTCGTATTGAATGTCCCCTTCATACTGTCCATAATATTCGTATAGCTGGTCAGAATTACCGGTGATACCGCCTTGTCGATAATCGCTGCAATCACCTTCATCTGATTGCGTCCGCGCTGGATATCTCCCTCCCCGAACGCATATCTCTCCCGGACATAGGCGAGCGCTTCCTTTCCGTTCAGGTTATTCTCACCCTTTTTAATCTGGTAATTTCCGTTTAATGTTGTAAAAGACTTCTCCGATTCAATCGTGATTCCGCCGATGGCGTCAATCAGCTCCTGAAATCCCGAAAAGTTCACCTGCGCATAGTAGGATATCTCGAGGTCATCATAAAGCATGGACAGCGTATCCCCTGAGACGTCCACGCCGTAGAGTCCTGCATGCGTAAGCTTATCCTTCTGCCCTCCCGAGATGGAGAGCGGTACATAGTAATCCCTCGGCGTATTCACCAAAAGCACCTGTCTGTTCTTCGGGCTGACCACCGCTAAAAGGTTCACGTCGCTTCTGCTCGTCGCCAATTTCTCACTTCTGGTGTCGGAACCGCTGATGTATACAACGAACGGATCCTCCGTCAGATTCTTCTCTTCTGCCTCCGCCAACTCTGAGAAGATTGAGTACTCATAAATAATCCTGGTGTCTGTCCGGAAGGTCAGGTACGCCTCCTGCTCCTCTAAGATTCCGACATATGCCTCATTTAAAATCATGGCATCAATCTCGCCCTGATAGAGTGCGTCGACCGTCTCCGCAACCGACGCATAAGAGGCCGTCTCAATCTCCCGATTTAACCTTTTCTCTATATCTTCTATTGTTGTAGTTGTATTGTCGACATCGTAGGCTGAAGCGTAGCCAAACACATAGTCTGCCGCATCCTCCAAATCCTCCGCCGGATCATCGGCACGGACATAGACCGCTATGACATCCTCCACCTGAACCTCGGAGGAAATCTCGTCCATGGCCGCATTCGTATGTAAGATTGCGTTGATTGCACACAAATACAGCAGAATCAGCAGCAGATTGAGCACTGCTCCCCCGATTCTTCTCCCTGTCATCTCTTTCTTCTTTCTGCTCTTTCCAAACAGCAGAAAAGTGGTGCCTCCAAACAGCAGAAGCATCACAATGCACAATGCGATATAGTATTTTGCCGGCAGCATGTTTAAGGTAAACAGCGCCACTGCAAAAAAAAGACCGACAACTGCATGGAGAACCAGATAAAAGACTTTCATTCCACGGATAATCTTTTCGGTTCCCCTTTTCTTTCTCTGTACTTTTCTTTCTGTCATTTCTTTAAATGTCCCTTCTTTTTCTTATGTCTCGCTTTCAAACATGGAACGGATTGCCGCTTCTTTCTCCCCCAGAATTTTGTCAATCTGACCCTTTGTCACACTGTCAATCTCCTGTTTTCCGTAATCTCCGGAATAGGAGCCTGTCGTCTTATTGTAGTTCGCCGCCTTGCTCCTTGCCTCCTCAATCTCAGCTTTCTTTCTGGCTTCATCCTCAGCAGCCTCGGCTTCTAAGCGCGCCACAATATTCGCCGCCATATCCTGCTCTTCCATGCTCTTGAGCTCTTCCGGCGTCATATAATGCACATTCCATCTCTTGATGATACTTTTTTGAATCTTGGCCTTACGGTCTCTCTCTTCAATTAAATCTTTCATATATGTCACCTACTTTACTCACTTTTTCTTATTTTACCATTTTGTGTTCAAAAAAAAAAGTCATTCCTGAATAAAATCACTCTAAATGCAGCATCCTTACATTATCAAAACCACCGGAGGAAAGTAATATGGCTGCATATAAAGTTGAAATCTGCGGTGTCAACACTGCAAAACTCCCCATTCTAAAGGAGGAAGAAAAAGATGCCCTCTTCGCCCGCATCAAAAACGGGGATTTAGAAGCCCGCGATATCTACATCAAAGGGAATCTCCGCCTTGTGTTAAGCGTCATTAAGCGTTTTTCCGGAAACCACGAAAATGTGGACGACCTCTTCCAGATTGGCTGCATCGGGCTCATCAAATCCATCGACAACTTTGATCCGACTATGGGTGTAAAATTCTCCACCTATGCCGTTCCGATGATTATCGGCGAAATCCGGCGATACCTCCGCGACAACAATACCATCCGCGTCAGCCGCTCCCTTCGCGACACCGCCTACAAAGCAATCCACACCAAGGAGATTTTATCGAAAACCACCTTCCGGGATCCTACCATCGAGGAAGTTGCCGAAGCTTCCGGTCTCTCCAAGGAGGAGATTATCTTTGCCTTAGATGCCATCCAGAGTCCGCTCTCCCTGTTTGACCCGGTCTACACGGACGGCGGCGACACCCTCTATGTCATGGACCAAATCAGCGACAAGAAAAATAAGGAGGAGAACTGGATTGAGCAGCTCTCGCTCTCCGATGCGATGGAACGCCTCGGAGAGCGGGAAAACTACATCCTGAAACTCCGTTTTTACGAGGGAAAAACGCAGATGGAGGTGGCGGAGGAGATTCATATCTCCCAGGCTCAGGTGAGCCGTCTGGAAAAATCCGCCTTAAAATCCATCCGTCACTACCTGACTTCCTGACGTATTCAGCGCTCCCATTTTTTACACAGATCATTGATCTGGTCTGCAAATTTGCCAAGCTCTTTGTTCGGCATTCCCTCGCACCTTTGAATCACAGTGAGCAGGCGCTGCCCTGCCGCGAGAAGTCTCGCAAATACATTGCTCGATACCCTCGCCGTACCCTCCTTCTTCACGGCGAGTTCGTGGGTGCCTTCCTTGATGCAGGCACCTGTCAGCAGGTCGAACGTATCCCCGCTGTACGGTGCTATCGCGTCAAGTCCAAGCTCGTCTTTGATGTGCTGTGCAAAAATTTCCGTGACCTTGTCATCCCCGTGCACGACAAACACTTTTTTCGGCTTCTTTTGAAATGCGCCAATCCATCTGGTCAGGTTTTCCTGATCCGCATGTCCGCTGATTCCCGGCAGATTCTCAATCTGTGCGTGTACTTCGATTGTCTCGCCGAAAAGCTTTACCTCCCGGACACCCCCAAGCAGTGAATTTCCAAGTGTTCCCGGCACCTGAAATCCAACGAAAAGAATCGTTGAATCTTTTCGCCAGAGGTTGTGCTTTAAATGATGACGGATGCGCCCTGCCTCACACATACCGGATGCCGAGATAATGACCTTCGGCTTCTCGTCGAAGTTAATCATCTTCGATTCATCGCTCGTGACCGCCGTCCGAAGTCCCGGAAAACCGATTGGATTAATCCCGTTCTCCACCAGCGAGAGCGCCTCCCTGCTGAAGCAGGAGGAGACATTCTTGTTAAAAATGTTTGTTGCCTCCACCGCCAGCGGACTGTCAATATAGACCTCGAAGCTCTCAAATTCCGGCAGCAGATGTTCCATCTTGATTCTTCGGATAAAATAGAGCATCTCCTGTGTTCTGCCGACTGAGAATGCCGGAATTACAACATTTCCTCCCCGGATGAACGTGCTCTTGATAATCTTGGCAAGTTCCACCGCATAATCGGGCGGAACGCTGTGAATCTTATCTCCGTAGGTGGATTCCATAACTACATAATCCGCTTCCTCAATGTATTCCGGATTCTTAATCAAAGGTCTGTTCCCGTGTCCGATGTCACCCGAGAAGACAATCTTGACCTCCTTATCCTCCTCCCTCACCCAGAGTTCAATGCTTGATGAACCAAGGAGATGTCCCGCATCACGGAATCGAACCTTCAATTCGTCGCAGATTTGTACCATACTGTCGTACTCGCACGGCACAAAATGTTCCAGAACTCCCATCGCATCGTTCATGTCGTAAAGCGGCACCACTTCCGGTCTGCCTGCCCTCGCTGCCTTCCTGTTGCGCCATTCCGCCTCGGACTCCTGAATGTGAGCACTGTCTTTGAGCATAATGTTACACAACTGGCAGGTTGCCTCAGTCGCAAAAATCTGTCCGCGGAACCCATGGCTGTAAAGCAGTGGCAGCAGACCCGAATGGTCGATATGGGCATGCGTGATAAACACATAATCGATTGCCGCCGCGTTCACCGGTATCTCCTGATTCACATACAGATCCGGCCCCTGCTCCATACCGCAGTCCACCAGAAGATGTTTGTCTCCAAATGCCATGAAATGGCAGCTTCCGGTTACCTCATGAGCTGCCCCCAAAAACTCAAGTAACATACCTTTGCCCTTCTTTCATTCATAGTATTTTAATCCTATCTTTATTGTAACATTGTCACTCGAAGCGCACAATTTCCTTTTTCAACCTTCCCATTATCTTCTTCTCCAATCTAGAGATGTAGGACTGGGAGATTCCAAGCATATCCGCCACTTCCTTCTGCGTCTTTTCATCCCCCTCCGCCGAGTTGATTCCAAATCTCAGTTCAATAATCATGCGTTCCCTGCCGGAAAGCTTCTCGATTGCCTTGCCAAGCAGCTTCTTTTCCACGTCATGCTCCATGTCCCGGTAGATGATATCCTCATCCGTCCCGAGTATATCCGACAAAAGCAGTTCATTTCCATCCCAGTCCACATTGAGGGGCTCATCGATGGACACCTCCATCTTTGTCTTGTTATTTCTGCGCAGATACATCAGAATCTCATTTTCGATGCACCTTGACGCGTAGGTTGCAAGCTTAATATTCTTGCCCGCGTTGAACGTGTTGATCGCCTTAATCAGCCCGATGGTGCCGATGGAGATTAAATCCTCCACCCCCACCCCCGTATTGTCAAATTTTTTTGCGATATAGACCACGAGCCTCAAATTGTGCTCAATCAGTTTCTGCCGGAACATCTCCGGATTTTCGCTCTCAAGCATCTCGATACAATAGCGCTCCTCCTCCGTCTCTAAAGGCGCCGGAAGCACTTCTGCTCCCCCTATGTAAAAGACATGATTTTTCTTTTTCCGAATCAGACAGCTCACTCCCGGGAGCAATGCCCATTTTACCTTTTTCCACTTCATATCAACTTCCATCCTCTCTTTTTCTATTCCTGCCATACTCCCCCGTGTAAAATGACATCGAACGGCTGGCCTTTCAGCTCATCCCCCTCCGCCAGCCCAAGTACTGCGCCGGAGATAATCTTCTCCCTCTCCCCCGCAGCGACTCCCATCTCCTCTATTGTAACTACTTTTATCATTCCATCTGTCTTTCCCAATGCCCGGTAGGGAAGATATCGAATGGGCATCTCCTGCCCGTCAAACAATTTTTCTGCCTGCGCAATCCCGATAATATGTACTGCCTTCCTGGTATATACATCCCGCAGCTGATTGCCGCTGTCTAAATATGCCTTCAACAGAAGTTCGCGGCCTCCCTGCTTTAAGCGCACCTCACATTCATTTGCCCCATAGGTTCTTCTCCCCGAAAGATAGCATAAGATTCCAAGGAACAATCCGACGGAAGCCGCATACTCAACCACACCGCCGCGGCTGAAGAATGACTGCTCCCACATCATCTCCCGGATTCCCCCGAGGAGCAGCATCGCGAGGTAGGACACGCCCCAATTCTCGAGAAAGGCTTTGTATCTTCCCCTTCCAAAGGAGACAGACACCGCCGCCGGAACGAGGACAAAATGAGTCAGACACTGGTAGAGCATCCCATACCCGACAGCGAATAACAGCGCTGTCTCAACCCCTGCTAAACAAAAGGCCACCGCAAAGATGCGCCGCATTCTCCTTCCTCTTTTCAGGAAATAATCGACTGCCCATAAAGATGCCACATTTAAGAGCAGATTCTGAAACCAAAAGACATCCACATAGAATACATAGATTTTCCGTCACCTCCATCTCTTTTTCCATTATAAAAGGAAGACAACTGATTTTTTGTCAAATCAGTGTCCTCCTTTTTGGGGTTTCATCTTCTTTTTTCTACAAAAAAATGCGATTGCCGCAGCCTGCAGCAACCGCATATTCTTATTTTCTTGAATTCTTTAAAAAGTCAGGAATCTTGATATCTACCTGCTGCACCGTACTCTCCGGCTGACGAGGCTTCTGAAGTCCTGAAAACGTCGGCTGAACCGGCGTCGACGTATGAGCCGCACCTGTTGTCCCCGCATTTCCTGACGGCTGACGGTTTAAAAGGCTTCCTGCGGCCGGTCTGGCTGTCGGCTGAGGGGTCTGATATTTCAACTGCGGCATAATCTTGCTTGCCACAGAAGGATTCTCAAGCCCTGTTGCAATTACAGTAATCGTTGCAGCATCCGTCATGGACTCATCGAACTTCGCACCGAAGATGATGTTTGCATTGTCCCCTGCCAAATCCTGTACATAGCTTGCGGCATCGTTGGCATCCATAAGGGAGATGTCACCGGAAATATTGATGATGACATGCGTCGCACCGTTGATGGTCGTCTCAAGCAACGGACTGGCAACGGCGAGCTTGACTGCCTCAATCGCTTTCTCATCGCCCTTGGCAGAACCGATACCGATGTGTGCCATACCCTTGTCCTTCATGACGGTAGATACATCTGCAAAATCGAGGTTAATCAATGCAGGCAGGTTAATCAGGTCTGTGATACCCTGAACGGCCTGCTGTAATACCTCATCCGCCTTCTTCAACGCATCCGGCATCGTGGTACGTCTGTCGACAATCTCTAACAATTTATCATTTGGAATGACAATCAGGGTATCCACGTTCTCCTTGAGACGCTCAATACCGGAAAGTGCATTCACCATACGCTGTTTCGCCTCAAATTTGAACGGCTTTGTCACGACACCGACCGTTAAGATTCCCTGATCTTTGGAAATCTTTGCCACAACCGGAGCAGCACCTGTACCGGTACCGCCGCCCATTCCACAAGTGACAAACACCATGTCGGCGCCTTTGATTGCGGCTGCGAGCTCCTCTGCGCTCTCCTCCGCCGCCTTCTCGCCGATTTCCGGCTGTGCTCCCGCACCGAGTCCTTTGGTCAGCTTCTCTCCAATCTGAATCAGGGTCGGGGCTTTGCAGAGTGCCAAAGCCTGCTTATCCGTATTTACTCCAATAAATTCAACTCCACCGATATTCTCATCAATCATTCTATTGACAGCATTATTTCCAGCTCCGCCAACTCCAATTACGATAATCTTTGCGCTGTTATCTGCCTCTGTTGTTCTAATCTCAAGCAAGGGTATTTCCTCCTTTATTATCTACCAAAATTTATACCAGACAGCAAGTGGAACCTATCTCCGCTCCGCTGCTATGAATAATCTATCACTCATTGTCCAACAGACGAATAACCATAATACGCCTGTATATAAACTCATATACTATAATATAATTTTTCTTGCAATTAATCAACACATTTTTGAAAAAAATTGCAGGAAAACAATTTTTTTATTCCGCCTTGTCAAATACAATATCTGTCGTTTGCTCTGTCCAATTTTCTAAATGTAGTGTTCCGGACATTCCCTGAAGCTGCGGCAGAATGTGTGAAAGGCGGATGATTTTCTGGGAGAGCGTGTCCTCATCCCCCACAATGACGGTCACCGTCCCGTAGGTCAGCGTCGGTTCACCGCTGCTGTCGTAGGCAATCTGTCCCGGCAGGATGTTATATTTTTTAAGCATCTGCGTCAGAGTCAGCAAATCTCTCAGCACATCCTCATCCTCTAGCGGAAGCTGCTCATATAAGACCACGGAATCACAGCTGATTCCCGTCACTTTCGGGATTCCCTCAATCGCATCCGCCGATGTCTCAACCACAAACCCGTCCTTGTCAAAATATGCGTTCTGGTCGATGGCATCTATGTAAAGGTAACCGAGTATTCCCTTCTCATACACATTGACATGCAGTGTGTGGGGACTGTCTAACGATACCTCCATGGTATCGATAAAAGGAATCTCCTCCGTTTTCCAAAATCTGTACTTTAAAAACACATACAAAGAATTCCAGGAGTACTCATCCTTCAACACCCACTCTTCAATCTGTTCCGACGGATACAGTTCATTTCCCTCCACCTTCACGTTTTTTACCGTAAAAACCTTGACCACAACGATGGCGGCAACCGCCAACGCAAGAAGGATTCCAAGGAAAACAAACAGTCCGACCTTTCTTCGTCTCTTTTTCTTTCTCTTTTCTCGAATCATATTCTGCCTCCGACGGCTTTTTGCTGCCGGCTCTCTCCATTTCTATTTCTCATTCTACGTCATATCGAGTTTGATTCCGCGCGATACGCTAAGTGCGAGCCCCATCTCCGACAGCAGGAACAAAATCGACGTTCCTCCGTAACTGATAAACGGAAGCGAAATACCGGTGTTTGGAATTGTGTTCGTCACAACCGCAATATTGAGCACCACCTGAATCGCGAGATGTGCCATGATTCCAACTACAATCAGTGCTCCGTAGAGGTCCGGCGCATTGTTGGCGATAATCATGAACCGCCACAGCAAAAGCAAAAACAGCAGGATGACGCACACGGCTCCGAACAGTCCTAACTCTTCGCAGATGACGGAAAAAATCATATCGTTCTGCGCTTCGGGAATAAACCCTAACTTCTGCATACTCTCGCCGAGTCCCTTTCCAAACAGTCCTCCCGAGCCGATCGCGTAAAGCCCCTGAAGGGTCTGATACCCTTTATCCGACGTGGTTGGATCGAGCCAGATTTTGATGCGGTCGCCACGGTAAGATTCCGCCAGAATAAAGATGACTCCCACCACGATAACCACCGCCCCCATGACAAAAAAGTGTGAGTATTTCGGGCTTGCCACGAACAGCATACAGACCGCGATTCCCAGAATGATAATCGCCGTACTCAGGTTGTTGTAGGCGACCACGCCGACAATCGGAAGCACTAAGACCATGACTTTCACGAGACTCTTAAACTTCCCCATCTGCTTTGGCGTCCTGTAGATAATCATCGCCAGAAACAGAATGACCGCGAGTTTTGCAAACTCGGACGGCTGAATCGTCAGCGGGCCGATTTTTAGCCATCTCGACGAGCCGTTGTACGACTGTCCCATGAAAATAACCGCCGTACAGAGTGCTAACGCCACCAGATATGCGAGTCCTCCCAGCTTCTGCCAGAAGTGATAATCGATTCTTGAGAGTACGAACATACATACAATTCCCAGCGAAGTCGCAAAAATCTGCTTTTTCAAAAAGTAAGCCGCATCACCAAATTTGGTTGCCCCGGAGTAGGAGCTGGTGCTGTAGAGCATGACCAGACCAAAACACAGCAAAAAGATGATGATGAACAACAGACTGTAATCAAAATATCTCAAGGATTTTTCTTTTTTTTCTTCCTGCCTTTTCTGACTCATTTCCCTCTCCCATCAATTTCAACTATTCAGAAAGTCCTTTGACATAATCTTTAAAGACCTTGCCGCGCTCCTCATAGTTTTTGAACATTCCCCAGCTCGCGCACGCCGGCGAGAGCAAGACCGCCTCCCCGCTCTTTGCCTCCGCGTAGCAGGTATCGATTGCCTCCTCGAGGGAATCGCATAAAACTACATCGTGAAAACCGTGTTTTTTCGCACACTCGGCAATCTTCTCTCTCGTCTGTCCGATCAGGACTAGTTTCCTGACCTTTCCGTCGAAGTGCTCAATCCACTCATCGTATTCGGACTCCTTGTCATAGCCTCCGCCAATCAGGTAAGTCGGGCGGTTCATCGCACAGATTCCCTTGATGGCAGCATCCGGGTTCGTTCCCTTCGAATCGTTGTAGAAACGCACACCGCGCTTCTCTGTCACATACTCAATCCTGTGCTCAACCGCCTGAAATTTCTTTAACACTTCCGTGATTGTCTCCATCGGAACTCCCATGGCAACCGCCATCGCCGTGGCAGCCATCACGTTCTCGTAGTTGTGTTTTCCAAGGATATTCAAATCCTCCACGCAGATGACTTTCTGCGTCCTGCCGCCGTCGGTGTAGAAAATCTCATTTCCCTCCAGATAGAGCCCTCTCTCTAATTTTCTTTCGCTGCTGAAAAAAATGACATTTGTCGAAAGTCCCTCCCCGAAACGGCGCAATTCCTCATCTTCGTAGTTCAGAACACAGGTCTCTTCCGATCCCTGGTTCTTCGTGATGCTCTCCTTCGTCTCGATATAACACTCCATCGTGTGGTGCCGGTTCAGATGATCCGGCGTGATATTTAAGATTGCCGACACCTGCGGCTTGAATGTATGTGTCGTCTCTAACTGAAAACTGCTGATCTCTGCGACTGTGACCGTCCCGTCTGTGGTGTCCGCCGCCACGGAAGTGTACGGGATTCCAATATTTCCCACCACTTTCACATCTTCATAATATGCTTCCATAATCTGTCCGGTCAACGCAGTTGTCGTTGTTTTTCCGTTTGTTCCCGTAATTGCGACCAGCTTTCCTCTTCCAAAGAAATAGGCAAGCTCAATCTCTCCCCAGATTGGAACCCCAAGTTCCCTCAAACGGTTCACAAACGGGAGATCCGTCGGTACCCCCGGGCTTAAAACCGCGAGTTCCACCTGCTCCATCTGTCTCTCCGCAAGCGTCCCGAGGATGATTTCCACGTCCTCAAACACCGGCGCTTTTCTTTTCAATTCCGCGATGTCGAGCAGCTCGTTGCCGTCGTAGAGGACAACTTCGATTCCTTTCTTCTTCAACAATTCTGTCGCTGCGATTCCACTGACTCCGGAACCAACTACAAGTACTTTTTTTCCTTTCAAATCCATTTTCCTACCTGTCTTTCTTCTGACCTTTCCGCCAGTATTTTTATAGTAAACGAATTGATTCGTTTACTACATCGCAATAATTGCAACGAGGCAAAGCATCGCCGTCACAATAGAAAAAACTGCCACAACCTTTGTCTCAGACCATCCGCCAAGCTCAAAGTGATGGTGGATCGGCGCCATGCGAAAAATTCTCTTACCGCCCGTCTTTTTAAAGTATGTCACCTGAATGATGACGGACAACACCTCGACGAGGTAGATAAATCCCACGAGCAGAATAAACAGCGGCATCTGCATCATGTAGGCGCTCGCCGCCACAAATCCGCCTAAAGCCAGGGAACCGGTATCCCCCATGAATACGCTCGCCGGATAAACGTTGAACAGCAGGAATCCGAGCAGCGCCCCCACGACCGCACAGGTAATCGGTGTGATTCCCGCGTTTGTTCCGATTGCCACAACCGAGAAGAACGTCGCCACCATGACCGTCACACTTGATACGAGACCGTCTAAGCCGTCTGTGAAGTTGACGCCGTTTACCGTTCCGATTACTGCAAAATAGATGAGTGGGATTGCCATCCATCCGAGATCTAAGTATTTTCCACCGGAGAACGGAATCAACATCGTCAATCCGACATCCGAATATCTGACCATATAAATCACAAAAATCGTCGTCACTACAATCTGACAGAGCATCTTCTGCCACGCCAGAAGACCGTCGGATCTTCTCAGGACAACTTTTAAGTAATCATCTAAAAATCCAATCACACCGAATCCCGCTGTCATAAAAAGAATCGGAATAATCTTTGGATAATCCTTGATGTAAAAGAGTGATGTAACTACAATTGCCGCTAGTATAATAAGACCTCCCATCGTAGGAGTACCGTTCTTCTTCTGATGGGATTCTAACTCTTTTCTCTCTGTCTGACCCACTTTCAATCTTCTTAAGAAAGGGATTACGATCGGCCCGAGCAGTGCACTGATTGCAAATGCCACCAGAACCGGAATAATAATATCATACTTCATTTTTACACCTCTTGTACTTTTTTGACGAACATATGAGCATCACGCCCTGCGGATGCCCATTGTTTTTCTAGTATACGTTATTTTTCATCATTTATCAAGGTAAGGCAGAACGTTTTCAAAGATTTCTTTCGCAACCGGAGCTGCGATAGTTCCACCGTAATAGACACCCTGCGGACGATTGATGATGACAAGCACTAAAATTTCGGGGTCGCTTGCAGGCGCGAACCCTAAAAACGAGGAGATGTACTGGTGGTCACTCCGCGGCAGTGTCTGGGAAGTTGCAGTCTTTCCGCCTATCTCGAATCCCTCAATTGCCGCCTTGTTTCCGCCGCCCTCTGAGACGACCTTTTCGAGCAAAAAACGCATCTTCTCCGATGTCTCCTCGCTGCAGATGTCTGTGTAAGCCGGATAGGAAAAGGTCTCCACCACCTTTCCCGACTCATCCGTAACCTTCACGCCGAAGTGCGGCGTCACTCTCGTCCCCCCATTTATAATAGAAGAAACTGTCGTCGCCAACTGCACCGGTGTAATCTGGAAGGACTGCCCGAAGGAGATTGTCGCCAGCTCCACCTGCCCGATATTGTCCAACTTGTGCATGATGGTCGCCGCTTCCCCCGGCAGATCGATATTCGTCTTAGAGAGAAGACCGAACTGCTTAAAATACTGATAAAAATTTTTTGCTCCAAGCCGCAGCCCCACCTCGATAAAAACGGGATTGCAGGAGTTTTTAATTCCATCTACAAATGTCTCGCTCCCGTGTCCCCCAGTCTTGTGGCAGCGAATCTTTCGATCCTCCACGATGCGGTATCCCGGGCAGTTGAAATTATCTTCTAAGGAGACAACCCCTTCCTCCAGCGCTGCGGCCGCCGTTATGATTTTGAACGTCGAGCCGGGCTCATAGGTATCGCTGATACACTGATTGCGCCACATCTGGTTCAATAGGTTCTGCTCCTCCTCGGGCGTCTGCTCTGTGCCTGAGGTGTCGATAAGCTCGAACGGTTCATTGAGATGAAATTCCGGATAATTGACCATCGCCATCATTTCGCCGTTCTTAGGATTCATCACGAGGACGGACACCGACTGCGCCTGTTTCGCCAGATAGGCCTTCTGCGCCGCCTGTTCACAGTACATCTGAATGTTGTAGTCTAAAGAGATATGAAGGTCGCAGCCGTTGACCGGCTCAAGCCGTGTCTCCCCCGCGTTTTCTATCTCAATCCCCCTCGCATCCGTGAGTGTTAAGATTTTACCGCTCTCCCCCTGCAGATACTCGTCGTATTTGACCTCGAGCCCTAAGATTCCCTGATTGTCACCCCCGGTAAAACCGATGACTTTTGACGCTAACGTATCATAGGGATAATAGCGCTTGTAATCTTCATCTACTTTCACACCGGCTAACCCGGCCTCCCGTATTCTGTCTCCCACTTCTTTTGTAACATTTGTTTTTACCCTTTCAATGGAACTCACTTTTTCCACGCGTTTGCGCACGGTCTCCTCGGAGAGCCCTAACTCCTTAACGAGCAGAGCAATGACCGCCTCGGGATCTTCTATCTGACTGTGGATCACCGATATGGTACACACCGATTGATTTGTCGCTAAAACAGTACCCGTAGCATCTATGATTTTTCCCCTCGCCGCCTTGATATCACGCTCTCTCTCATGGAGATCTTCCGCCACAGCTCCGTAATATTCCGAGCAGAATACCATCAGATAGACCAGACGTCCGATTAAAAACATCAAAATCAAAAATATAACTACAAAAATAATCCAGATTTTTCTCCGGTGGAATGTCTTGCTGCGATACATAAGCAAAACCTCATAAAAGTCTTTCTTAAATCTATTCAAACTTTTATGAGGTTATGTTTCACTTGTGTTTTTTCTAGTGACGCCGACACTCACGATGCCTCCGTCCGCCGGTGCGGATGCCTGTCAGCCTGCCGGCGTTTCCTCCGGCGTCTCCTCCTCCGGCGGCATATTGTCCTCACCCACCGGGAGTGCATCTCCCTGTTCCTCCACCACCGGAGAATCCGGAACTGCCTCCGGCGATACGGCTTCCGGTGCCGCCTGATTCGCCGGCGACGTGGAAGAATTCGGCGCACCTGTGATCGTGTACTCATTGTTCACCCCGGTCAGTTCCTCATCCTGCTGGATTCCCATGTACGGATAGAGCTCTTTTAAAATCTCTCTGACGATGTTCTGAGCATAGGTACTGTGTGCCTGGTCTGCCGCGTTTGGTTCATCGATGACACAGTAGATGACAAGCTCCGGGTTCTCCTGCGGAGCATACCCGATGAAAGACACCAGATAGTTGACGCCGTCACGCCCCGCCTTCTGTGCCGTACCGGTCTTCCCGCCCATGGAATAACCATCCACTTTTGCCGTCGAACCCGTACCGCTTCCAACGACCGCATAGAGATATTCCCGTATCTTATCACTCGTGGTATCCGAAACCGTCTCACGCAGCAAGGTAGGCTCTATCTCCTCGATTGTATTGCCATCCGAATCCGTTATTTTTTTCACAAGATGCGGCTGATACAGCTCACCTCCATTGATCAGGGAGGAGAATGCTGTCGCCATCTGAATCATCGTTGTATTGAAATTCTGTCCGAATGCGTTGGTCGCAAGGTCGATTGTCTTCATATTCTCCGCCGTATAAATCAGGGAATCGGTTCTTGTCTCCCCCGGCAGATCGATGTTTGTCTTCTGTCCAAACCCGAATATCTGCTGATATTTTGTAAAATTGTCCACGCCGATGACATAAGACATCTGCATCAGCGCATCGTTGCAGGAATTCATCAGCGCCTGCTGTATCGTCTCCTGACCGTGCCCGCTCCGATTGACACATTTTACCCGGTCACTGCCAAACATCTCGTAACCATCGCAGACATATGTCTCGTCCCCGGTCAGGGTTCCCGTATCAAGCCCTGCCGCCACCGTAAAGGGTTTCGCGGTGGAACCCGGCTCATAGGTGTAGGTAATGCAAAAATTCTGCCACAGGTTGTTTAACGCATCCAGCTGCTCTTCCTCTGTCATGGCGGCCAGCGCTTCCTCTGTATAATAGCCCGAGAGATCTCTCGGATTGTTGAGATCATAATTCGGGTAGTTCGCCATCGCTAAAACTTCTCCGTCATTCGGGTTCATGACAATCACCGCGATATGGGATGCACCCTGTTCCCCCTCCCGGTAGTTTCCTGCATAGGCTTCGTTGAATTCCATCACTTTCTTTTCGACAATCGATTGAATTGCAACGTCAATTGTCGTTACGATTGTATTTCCGTTCTGGGCATCCTTCACGGTTTTCTCAAAATTATTATCCGAGTTTAGATATCCGAACTTTCTTCCGTTCACGCCGTTTAACGTGTCATTGTAATAATTTTCCAGACCGTTCATCCCCACATTCCCGGAGGTTGTAAATCCGATTAGCGAACTGGCCAGAGCATTGTACGGATAGGTTCTCTGGTATTCCTTCTCAAACCAGACTCCTTTGATATCGGGATTCACCAGCTCTCCCTCCTCATCCTCTGCCTCCTGCATGTCCACAAAAATCTGGATTGATTCGTAAGGAAGCTTTTTGGCGAGGACGATATACCTGCTGTCCGGAGAGTCCTGCACATAACCGTGGAGCTGCTCACTTGTCACATAATCCGGAAAGCAGCTAAGCAGCGCCGCAATGGTTGGCTCTATGTATTCTTCTTTGCTCGTAAGGACAGAACAGTCCAACACCACATTATATACCGCAATGCTTGTGGCAAGCACCGTCCCCTTTGTATCCACAATATCTCCTCGCTGATAGGGAATTGTCTGGCTGTCATATCCCTGCTGTGCCAGAACAATCTTCTCATATTTCTCCCCGCTGGTGTACTCAATATACATCAGACGACCAATCAATCCCACAAGCATCAATGCGATTAACAGAAACGTTACAATCAGTTTCTTCTGCATGCGCCTGGGAAATTTTGTCATAACTTTTTTTCTCTTTCTCGTCGCCACTTGTGCACTCCTGCTTCTTCATTAATTATTTGGTATATCACTATATTGATTCATATAGTCCTCTTTGTCAACCGAATAATAAATGATCTGCTCAGGACTTGCATATGTCATTCCAAGCTGGTTCATTGCAATATCCTTCACGGTATCTAAATTTGTATTTGTATTGATTCTTTTCTCAATGGCATCATTGTCGGCGCGCACTTCCGTAATCTGGCTCTCAAGACTCGCAATGCTGCTCATTCGGTTCGTAATATCAGACTGCAGTTTGATATAAGCTCCCGAAAAAATTCCCGCAAGTACAACAGCCATCGTCAAAAAAGCAACGTAGCCTCTGCTCATGCGAAGCGCATGCTCCTGATTGCGCCTTGCAGTGCGTCTTCTCCTCCTCTGTTCCTCCTGCCGCTCCTGTTCTCTGCGGCGTTCCAGCTCCCTTCTGGTATCCGGAGCAGCCTGAAGTCTGCGGACCGTATTTCCATCTACATAAAAATCATCTCTAGTCTGTCTCATCTCTCTGCTCAAATTTTTCACTCCTTCATATCCCTGTACTATCTGCGCTCGAACACGCGAAGTTTTGCGCTCTTAGAGCGGGAGTTTTCCTCCAGCTCTTCCTCAGACGGTAAGATTGGTTTTCTTGTGATCACCTTTCCCTTCGATACTGCCCCACATACACAGACCGGAAAATCACTCGGGCAGGTACACGGGTTCTCGTTCGTCTTAAAATTAACTTTCACGATTCTGTCCTCGAGGGAATGGAATGTGATAATACAGATTCTTCCCCCCGGATTCAACATCTCAATCATGGTGTCTAAATGGTTCTGTAAAACCTCCAACTCATGATTCAGCTCGATTCTGATTGCCTGAAATGTCCGTTTTGCCGGATGTCCACCCGTCACCCGGACCTTCATCGGAATCGCTCCCCGGATAATCTCTGTCAGATCACCCGTCGTCTCAATCGGCTTGTCCTTTCTCGCCTGTGCGATGTGTTTTGCAATGTTCTTTGCGAAGCGATCCTCCCCGTAATCGCGGATAATCCGATACAGCTCCTGTTCACTGTAGTCATTGACGATATCTCTCGCCGTCAGAGTCTGTCTGTCATCCATTCTCATATCGAGCGGTGCATTCTCCTCGCGATAGGTAAATCCTCTCTCCGGTGTATCTAATTGGAACGACGAAACTCCCAAATCCAAGATGATTCCATCTACTTTTTGAATTCCAATCCGTTCCAGCTCCTCTTTCATATTTGCATAGTTGCTGCGGATAATTGTGACCTTATCCCCGAATTCCGCCAAGCGTTCGCCAGCTGCTTTGATTGCATCTGCATCCTGATCGATGCCGATCAGACGTCCATTCTCCCCCAGTCTCTTTGCAATCTGGTAGGAATGTCCTCCGCCGCCAAGCGTTCCATCCACATAAATGCCATCCGGCCTGATTTTCAGATTTTCAATTGTCTCTTCCAACAAAACGGAATAATGTTTGAATTCCATCTTTTCTATCCTTTCTGCCCGATGGTCTGATTCTTAGATGCTAAGCCCTAATTCTGCCATGTGCTCTGCCACTTCATCCATATCGTCATAATTGTTTGTGTCGAGCCATCTGTCTTTGCTCCAGATTTCGACGCGGCTGAGCACACCGACAAGCACGACATCCTTCTCTAACGCTGCATATTCGCGCAGCACCGACGGAAGTAATATTCTTCCCTGCTTGTCCAATTCGCAGGAGGCTGCCCCCGCGAAGAAAAAACGCGAGAATTTTCTTGCATCTTTGGAAGTCATGGAAATATTGCGGAATTTTTCTTCGATGTTCTGCCATTCTTTATTGGGATACACGAATAAGCATCCATCCAGTCCCTTTGTCACCACAAATTCATCGCCAAGCTGCTCTCTGAATTTGGCCGGAACTATCAGTCTGCCCTTTGGGTCCACTGTGTGATTGTATTCTCCCATAAACATGACACAAACACCTACTTCCACTCTGTGGCATCCGGTCCTCCACTTCGCACCATTCTCCACCACTTTCCACCACTTTTAACACCATTCTACCCCACAAACATCATTTTGGCAAGTAAAAATACGAAAAAGGGACTATTCTTTGCTGCAAATGCATCCGGCGCTCCCGGTATTTTTGCAAAAAAAAATAAGGACATATCTTTTTCTAAAGATACATCCTTATCTGTTCTTCTTATATTTCCTTCATCTCGAGGTATTTCTCAATCAATTTATCAAGCCTTGTACTCTTATGATAATACTCTTCAAACTCATCTTCCTGTAAAAGCGCTTCGTCAAGTTCTAACCTTGCCAGCTCGATTTCTGCAAGTAATTCCGCCATGTCCTTCATATGATTCCTCCTGACTGCCCAGAACCCTATGCCTACCGCTTCTTCTTATGCAATACGCTTCTAGAGCTAATTTTGCCCGTCACGGCACCCCGAGGCACCATCTTCGCCAATGAGCGAATATATATATCCTTCGCTTCTTCCTAACTCCATATTACACGTTTACTCTACAAAAATCAAACAAAAATAACCTTTTTTTTTCAACAAAATTCGACAACTACACCTGCTCTAACAAACGGTTCGCTCTCCTGTCTGTAAAAAGCTCTATCATCCCCTGAATTGCTCTGTGGTTGACTTCGACGATATCGCGGATATCCTCCTCCACATCATGCTTTTTTTCTATATATTCCGCATGCCTGCTCTGAATAAACCGAATCAAATCCTCCATATCCCGAAATTGAAATGCCGGTCTCTCCACATAGGCTTCTGCTCTCTCTTTCAAATAGCTTCGCAAATCTCTTTTTAGCTTTTCCTCATAACTGCAGTGTTCCTTCAGTCCGCCCGGGAAAATATCATTGTGCGGAAATGTGAAATAATCCGCCAGATAATGGCTGATCTGTCCCAAATCCCTAAAATAGCCGCATCCTTCTTTTCCCTTGTGTTTTCTTCCCTCTGCAAGCTTCTTCATCTCCAGCTGCAAATCAGAAAATGTTCCCTTTATCTCATGCTTTTTATATAGAAAAGACGGCTTGATATCCGGAAGAATGCTTCCTAAATAGAAGGAGAACTTGTGCTTTTTCAGGTTCTCATCCCCCAAGGTATTCACAATATAACGAGCCAATGAAATGTGTGACTTTTTTCTCATATCCAACCTCCATACAACCGCGAACCACTTTTTCGTTCTCCTGCCTATCTGCCTGTCAGCTCTTCAGTACTTTTATCCTAACTTCTTTTTGCATTTCTGGCAAGGATACTTTCCTCCTGATTTCTGCCCGTTTTCGCTATATTATATTGGTGTGTGCCGCACGGCGCACGAAAAGGAAAGGATTGCAATGCAGCCTGCATTGCAATCCTTTCCTTCCTGCCTAACAGTTGCAGTCAAAACTTGCACACTCTGTCTGCTCGCACTCGCAGGCATTTCCTCCTGCGATTCCGATATGCTCCGCATGGCATTTCTCGTTCGAGTTAAATTTGCAGTGTGTTGCCTCACAGCTCACGTCCACTTCCTTTGCGTTGCGCTTTGCCATGTTGCTTCCGCAGCCGCATCCAAGCTCCTTAAAACTGCTGCAGCTTGTCTCACTGTTCTCTCTCGCCTCTAACCCGATTACTTTGATATTCTCCTTTTTGCAGCAACGATCTTCGTTGTATGCACATCCTGTTACAGAACAATCTAAAACTGTCATTTTCATCCCATCCTTTCTCTCGCCAAAATTTAATTCCGGCACTTATAGTTTGGGATGTTCTTCTCCATTTTATGTAACAGATTTATTATTTATAATTGAAATCTCTCTCCGTTTTCAACTTACGGTCTGGCAACTTTTTCCAAAATTCCGGTCAGATGAGCGATTGTCACCCCATAATTTGTCATGGCGATTTTCTGCTTCTTTGCCCTTGCAATCCGCGAAAGCACGTACTTGCGGTTAAACATGCAGGCTCCGCATTGGATGATGAGGTCATACCCGGAGAGATTCTCCGGGAAATCTGTTCCGCTGACGAGGTCGACCGTCAACCCCTCCCCTGCCCGCTTTCTTAAAAGACGCGGTATCTTGACCCGGCCGATGTCCTCCTCGAGCGGAGCGTGCGTACAGCATTCTGCAATCAGCACCCTCGACTGTTCTGTCAGCGAGTCGATGGCTTTTGCCCCTTCTATATAATAGGAAAGATCTCCCTTGTAAGCGGCAAAAAGCACAGAAAACGAAGTGAGCATGCTCTCCTTCGGCTTGTGCTCATAGACATAGCCAAACACCTGGGAATCCGTGATGATGAGTTTCGGCGGACGCTGCAAATTCTCCAATGCCAGTACAAATTTGTCGGTAGTCGCACTCATCACGATACATTTTTTATCCAAAAGCTCCCGCAGTGTCTGCACCTGAGGCAGAATCAGCCGTCCTTTCGGCGCCTGAATATCCTGCGGCATCACAAGGAGCACAAGGTCATTTTCCTCCAAAAGTTCCCCCGTGATGTGCTCCTCCCCAAAGTTTTCCGGCATGAGGCAAACGAGTGCCTCCTTGAGTTTTTCCATGCCCTCGCCGGTATCAGCGCTGACACAGACCGTCTCCTCCTTTGTCTCGAGATGCAGGCGCTCCGCCAGCTCCTCCGCCTCCGCTGTAAGATCCGCCTTACTGACAACGAAGAGCACCGGCGTCTTTCTCTCCCGAAAGATTTGATACCAGTTTGCTTCCTCCTGAAAACAGTCGAGTATTTTTTCTCCCTCCTGTCTCTTTGCGCTCCAGTCTTTTGCAGAGAAGAGAATCACTGCAATATCCGTCTTCTCCGCAGCGAGATATGTCTTTTCCATGCGCTGCCCGCCAAGTGTTGTCTCATCTGCAAATCCGGCCGTATCAATAATGACACAAGGACCTAACGGCAGGATTTCCATCGATTTATAGACCGGGTCTGTCGTAGTTCCTGCCACATCTGCGACAATGGAGACGTCCTGCCCGGTAAATGCGTTAATCAGGGCGGATTTTCCGCTGTTCGTCCTTCCGAACACGCCGATGTGCAACCGATTGCTGCCCGGCGTCTCATTTAGTGAAGCCATCTTGTCCACTCCTTTCCTGCGCTTACCTAGAAGCGAAAATCCCGTTTTCCCTCTGCAATATCGTGAATGTGCTCAAACGCGGTCTGTCTGACCTTCGGGTTTGGAATTTTTTCCAGTTCCTCTTCAATCAGTTTCATGCCAATCTGCCTCGTCTCCTCACTCGCATAGTCCTCCAGATATTCTTTCAATGTCATCAGTGCATTCGGGTGACAGCAGTTTAAAATCTGTTTGCTCTTGCAAAGCGCCATAAACCGGTCTCCTGTTCTCCCCTCCCGGTAACACGCCGTACAAAAACTTGGGATATATCCCAGCTTCATCAGCCAGTTGACGACCTCGTCTAACGTTCTGTTGTCACTGACATCAAACTGTGCACTTGTCACTTCGTCCTCCGTCTCCGGCGCTGCATATCCGCCTACACTTGTACGTGAAGCCCCGCTGATCTGGGATACGCCGAGCGGAAGCACTTTTTCACGGACTGCCTGGCTCTCTCTCGTGGAGATAATCATTCCGGTATACGGCACCGCAATGCGGATGAGCGCACAGATTTTTGCAAAAATCTCGTCGGATATCCCATTGTCAAATGCATCCGGGTCAATGTCATCCGCATGTTTCACACGCGGCACGCTGATGGTATGCGGCCCCACTCCATGCACCGCCTCTAAGTGCTCGGCATGCATCAAAAGCCCCGCAAATTCATAGCGGTACAGTTCCAATCCAAAGAGGACACCCAGACCGACGTCGTCGATTCCACCCTCCATCGCGCGGTCCATCGCCTCCGTGTGGTAAGCGTAGTCGTGCTTTGGCCCGGTCGGATGAAGCTCCTCGTAACTCTTCTTATTGTAGGTCTCCTGAAACAGGATGTAGGTTCCAATCCCCGCCTCCTTTAACCTGCGGTAATTTTCTACCGTCGTCGCCGCAATATTGACGTTGACGCGGCGGATTGCACCGTTCTTGTGCTTGATGCTGTAAATGGTGTCGATACACTCTAAAATATATTCGATTGGATTGTTGACCGGATCCTCCCCCGCCTCAATCGCAAGGCGCTTGTGCCCCATGTCCTGCAGTGCGATCACTTCCTGTCTGATTTCCTCCTGCGTCAGTTTCTTGCGGGCAATATGCTTATTTTTCATATGATACGGACAGTAGACACAACCGTTCACGCAGTAATTCGAGAGATACAGCGGTGCAAACATCACGATTCGGTTCCCGTAGTACTCCTGTTTGATCTGCTCCGCCAATCGATAGAGTTCCTCCATTTTTTCGGGAATCTCGCAGGCGAGCAGCACGGATGCCTCCCGGTGCGTCAATCCCTTTCCAAGCTTTGCTTTCTCTATAATCTCATCGATCAATCCGACATTGTCTCGATTGGCATCCGCATAGGCGAGTGTCTCTCTGATTTCCTCATCTGAAATAAATTCTTCCGCTTTTAGTGATTTTACGTTGTACATTTTTCTTCCTTTCGTCTCTAACCTTTTATTCTTTGATTCGGGGGTTCAAATTTCCATTAGCAGCTTTTGACACCCGAATCATTCCTTGTAATCTCCCCGGTCGGTCACCACCTGATATCCGATGCTCTCCATGCGCCTCTGCATACAGAAGCGGCACTCCGCAGCCTCATCCCCGGTACAGATTTTGTTGTCGTACAATTTATACTTCTCCCTGACATTGACAGGTGAGAGATTCGGCATCACGACATTTGCCCCAGCGAGAATCCCTCTCTCTCGTCCACGAGGATGAATTGTCCCGAGTGCTGTCGTGGCAGGCAGCAGCACCCGTGGGTGAATCAGCCGTATGATAGACAACAACCTTAGCGTATCTTCCATCGTCCCTGCCCTCTCGCTCGCAAAAGGCGTCTCCTTCTGCGGAATAAACGGGCCGATTCCCACCATGTGCGGCTGCAGTTCCTTGATAAACCTCAAATCCTCATACAATGTATCCACCGTCTGTCCCGGCGAGCCAACCATAAAACCGCATCCAACCTGATATCCAATTTCTTTCAGATCAAAAAAACACTGTTTTCTGTGCGCTAAAGAGAGTTCCGGCGGATGGAGTCTTCTGTAATGGCAGTCGTCCGCCGTCTCATGCCGGAGCAGATAACGGTCCGCCCCCGCTTCATAATAGCGCCTGTAACTCTCCTTTTCCCTCTCTCCAATGGAAAGTGTGATTGCGCAATCCGGATAAATTGTCCGAATTGAAGATACAATTTCACAAATTCTCTCATCCGTATAATAGGAATCTTCCCCTCCCTGCAGAACGAACGTCCGAAATCCCAATTCATAGCCGGTCTTGCAACACTCCAGAATCTGCTCTTTCGTCAGACGGTAGCGGTCCGCCCCGCGGTTACTCTTTCGGATTCCGCAGTAATAGCAGTCGTTTTTGCAGTAATTGGTAAATTCGATCAGTCCCCGTATGTAGACCTTGCTGCCATAGACCGATTTTGCGGTCTGCGCCGCCACCTGATGCAGGTAAGCTATTTCTTCTTCGTCCTCTGTGCGCAGAAACAGTTCTAACTCATCCCGCTCAATCTCTTTTCTCTCCTTTATTTTTTCAATAATTTCTCTTAACTTCTGATTCATCTTGACCTTTTCTAATCCAATACGGACTTCACATTAGAATAAACTGTCTTTGCACTGATTCCATCTAATCTGCCAATTTTTCCGGACAGCGTATTGATCGTGTCCTGCGGCGCATCGATTGCCACGCTGATGATGTTGATTCCTCTCTCCCGATAAGGAATTCCCATCCTTCCCACAATGTGCGCTGCATATTCATGAAGCAGATGGTTTAACTGTTCCACCGAGTCCGGTTTTTCTACGATAATTCCTATTAATGCCACTCTCGTCTCCATTTAATCCTCCTAAAAACTTCCTATTTCATAAAAAAGAGTTTGCTTGCAAACTCTTCGCGCGCGAGCGGTGTTGCATAGCAACTTACTTCCTCTCCGCGAGCTGCGCATCTCCGCGGAGCGTTTTTTATCGAATAGGATTTTCCTATTCGATAAAAAAACCATGCCCCTCTCAAAGGCATGGTCAATCAATAGAGGGATTACAATCCCCCTCTGTCTAATCTTATTGTCTAATCCATACCTTTCCTCTCAAAGCACTCGCTTTTTGAAGTCAGGGACTTATTTTTCCTGTACTTATCAGCAAGAAATTTCTCGCTGTAAAGTAATCCTATCGTAACACGTTCTTCCTGCATTGACAATAATTTAACAAGTATTTTTTTGCATACAATTCGGCTTCGTCCACCCTGCTAACTGTGGTTTTCCCTGTAATATTTACAGATATCGGAAAGGCAGCACTTCTCACAAAAAGGGTTCGTCCTTGCTGTACAGACCTCTCTCCCGTGATCGACAAGTCTGTGGCAAAGACCGTTTCCCTCCTCAGCCGGCACAATTTTTCGCAGCGCCATCTCCACTTTGTACGGGTCTTTGCAGTCATCCACCAGACCAATCCGATTCGACAGACGAATGCAGTGGGTGTCCGTCACAATAGCCGGTTTTCCGTAGACATCCCCCAAAATGAGGTTTGCGCTCTTTCGCCCGACGCCCGGAAGTTTTAAGAGTTCCTCCATCTCATCCGGCACTTTTCCTTCGTACTCCTCCACCAACATCCTCATACAGGCATTGATATCCCTCGCCTTGCTCTTTCCAAGACCGCAGGGGCGGACAATCTCCTCAATCTGCTCAGGAGATGCATCCGCAAGCGACTGCATGGTCGGAAATTTCCGGTAGAGATCCTGCACCACGACATTGACCCTCGCATCCGTACACTGCGCCGCCAAGCGGACACTCACTAACAATTTCCATGCATCATCATAATCCAACGTACAGTCTGACTCCGGATAGGCTTCCTTCAACCGCCGGATTACCTCCGCCGCACGTTTCTTTTTTGTCATTCTCTCCATTTTACTGCTCCGTTTTCTCTCTGACCTTCTGTATTTCTTTCTCCGTTGCTTTCAGCATTCTTATTGCATCTTCCTCCGTGCCACCATTGCTTAGAAATTCAGCTATCAAATTCATTCTTTCTTCTTCCCTGCCTTCCTCCTTGCCCTCTGCACGACCTTCCTCACGACCTTCCTCACGACCTTCCTCACGTCCCTCTGCACGGCCTTCCTCACGACCTTTTGTCCAACCTTCCTCGCGGGCGTCCTCTCGCTCCAGCATCAATTGCCTGTCAAAGGTATAATCCAATTCCATCACTTTCAACACCTCCGATCGGCGTTCCCCAAAAAAGTCCGCCAAAATATCTTCCCGGATGCAACGGTCTATCGCTTTCTCGATTGCATCTGTCAGATTGTCATAATCCTTCTCTCTATGGTACTCTCTGACATAATCGACAAATGTCATGTACCCTTTTAACACCGGGCACCTGTCAAGAAGTTCCCTGTTCCTTCCGTGGTTGATGTTATACACCCGACAGATTAGCTCGAGCTCCGGTTTTTCTGTCAGATGCTCATAGGCATCTGAGAGCCTCAAATCATACTGCTCCGGCTGTGCCTCCTCCCCGTTGTAAAAAACGGCAAACCGCGGTGTCGGAATCTTAATCAGCTTTCTGCCATAGATATTCTTCTGCT
>CAZBUW010000023.1:0-37397 GCA_964495195.1 uncultured Roseburia sp. | reverse complement strand
ATTATACCATAATCCCCCCAGAGTTGCTAGACTAACTCCGCAAGTCTGGTAACCGCCACATAGATTTCTGATATCTTATACCAGGTTCTGTAATCGACCACTCCCGTGACAGGGAGTCCGAAGATAGATTGGAATTTCTGTACTGCCTCTCTGGTTGCCGGCCCATAGATTCCGTCCGGCGTGATGGTCGGAATCGCCGGGTAAGATCTTGAGATTCTCGCTAACTGTTCCTGCATCTGGCGCACCTTATCTCCCGTCGAGCCGAGCGTTAAGTCCACCCTAGGCCACGACGCCGGTATTCCGGATATCTCCTCCGCGGTATTGATAAACATATTGCTGCCGTAATAGTAGCGCAGAATCTCAATCGCCGAATAGTTCTGTTCGCCTAAAAACTTGCTTCCCCACTGACTGAGCCAGTTGCTGCAGGTCACTCTCTCCCCGTCGCAGTACTGTGTCAGAATCGGCTGTTTTACATTCGGTCTCGACAGATAGCTTTCAAACATCTCATCAACAATATTGGAGATGTTCTGGAAAATATTGCGCCCGTAAGACCACTTCTGGTCGAACGCCGTGGAGGATGTTATGGTAAAATTGTATCCTTTGTTGCGGTACCACTCCGTGTAGACCCTGTTCATCGTAAAGGACATGATGGCGAGAATATTCGCACGCAGCGTCGCATCCGGCCATGTGGAATAGATTTCGCTCGAGGCGACGTTCTTGATATAATCTTTGTAGCGCACATAGTAATCGTTTGCAGTCGGGTCGGTCGGTGCACCATCGTGCACAATGACATACTCCGGCACCACCACACGGCTCAGTACAATCTCGCCGGACTCTGTGATTGGTTTAATCTCCGACTCCGCTATTTTAGCCGGATAGTCGCCAAACAGCGTATGGATTGGTATCACAATCGTATCAATCTCATTTCCCGGTGTATTCTCCCCCTCCATGTTTATTTTTTGAACCGATGTCTGATCCGAAAAAACTTCAATCCCAGTGACAGTGACCGGACGGAATCCTTCGGCAGTGACGGTAATCGTATACTGTGAGAACGGCTGGCGTTCCGATGGCTCCATTGAGTACTCCAGCGGCGGAGCGCTAAGTTCCAACGTTTCAGACTGTCCTGATTCATCTGTGTTCACTTCCTCTAAATTTCCCTCCGGATCACCGGAATAGGAGATTTCAATTTTGGCATCTTTTACAGGGACGCCTTCCCTCGCCGTTGTGACATCCACGCGTAACCTTCCGGTGTCAACGGCTTCATTTTGTAAATATCGTATGTTCTGCATCTGCTACCTCGATGTTTCACTCCGTATATCATATGCCATTTCAGACAAAGTGACATCGAAAGTTCCCTTTCGCATCCCGTCCAGGAGGGCTTTTTGTGATATAGGATTCGGGTTTCAAAAGGTACTAATCCAAACTGTGCTTGTCCTATTGCGCCAAAATAAAATTTATTTTGTACAATAGGACAACTCAATTTCTCATTAGCACCTTTTGAAACCCAAATCCTATATCACAAAAAAGAACAGTTGACCCCGAATAGAATCAACTGTCCCATTTTCTACAAATGTAGTACTCTCTCTTTAATTTCCTGTGTTCTTCCCTGATTCCAGAACTGTGTTCCGATGTAACCACAGGTTCTTCGCGCCACGCTCATCTTATCCTGATCACGGTTGCCGCAGCTTGGGCACTCCCAGACTAACTTGCCGTCCTTGTCATTCACAATCTGAATCTCTCCGCTATATCCGCACTCCTGGCAGTAGTCGCTCTTGGTATTTAACTCTGCGTACATGATGTTGTCATAAATATACTGCATAACGGACAATACCGCATCCAGATTGTTCTGCATGTTCGGAACTTCCACATAACTAATTGCGCCACCCGGTGACAGTTCCTGAAACTGGGACTCGAATTTTAATTTGTCGAACGCATTCATCTGCTCTGTCACATGCACATGGTAACTGTTCGTGATATAGTTCTTGTCCGTCACGCCCTCGATGACTCCAAAACGCTTCTGCAGGCATTTTGCAAACTTGTAGGTCGTGGACTCGAGCGGTGTTCCATACAGACTAAAGTCAATGTTGTGTTTTTCCTTCCACTTTGCACAGGCGTCATTTAACTTGCGCATCACCTCGAGTGCGAACGGTGTTCCCTCCGGGTCGGTATGGGACACACCTGTCATATATCTGGTACATTCGCAGAGACCTGCATAACCTAGGGATATTGTAGAATATCCGTTGAACAACAATTTATCAATCGTCTCACCTTTTTTCAGGCGGGCGAGCGCACCGTTCTGCCAAAGGATAGGCGCCACATCGGACGGTGTGCCGAGCAGGCGATTGTGTCTTGCCATCAGCGCACGGTAACACAACTCCAGACGCTCGTCCATCAACTCCCAGAATTTGTCCATATCCTTTCCTGAGGAGCACGCCACATCGACAAGATTTAAGGTTACAACTCCCTGATTGAAACGTCCGTAATATTTTTTGCCCGGAACATAATTGTTCGCATTCGCATAATTTTCCTTCGTGCGGTCCACGGTGAGGAAGGAACGGCATCCCATGCAGGTGTAGCAGTTTCCGTCTTTTAACTTCTTCATCATCTTCTCAGAGATATAATCCGGAACCATTCTCTTTGCGGTACACTCCGCAGCAAGTTTTGTCAGCTCCCAATATTTGCTTCCCTCGCGGATATTGTCTTCCTCTAACACATAAATCAGTTTCGGGAACGCAGGCGTGATAAAGACACCCTTCTCATTTTTTACCCCCTGAATTCTCTGGTGGAGCACTTCCTCAATGACAGCTGCAAGGTCGTCACGAAGCTGTCCCTCCGGAACCTCGTCCAGATACATGAACACCGTTACGAAAGGCGCCTGCCCATTGGTGGTCATCAGGGTGATGACCTGATATTGAATCATCTGAACACCGCGGTTGATTTCTTCCTTCACGCGGAGTTCGGCAATCTTGTTGACCATCTCCCCGGTGGTCTCAACGCCTGCGGCTTCCAATTCTTCGCGAACTGTCTTGCGGAATTTTTCGCGGCTGACCTGCACAAAAGGCGCCAGATGGGAGAGCGAAATGCTCTGTCCGCCATACTGGGAACTTGCAATCTGTGCAATCGCCTGCGTTGCAATGTTACATGCGGTAGAAAAACTCTTCGGACGGTCAATCATCGTCTCGCTGATGACTGTTCCGTTCTGAAGCATATCCTCTAAATTGACAAGACAGCAGTTGTGCATATGCTGTGCAAAATAATCCGCATCATGGAAATGGATGATTCCTTTTTCATGCGCCTCCACAATATCCGGTGACAGCAGAAAACGCTTAGTGATATCCTTGCTCACCTCTCCTGCCATGTAGTCGCGCTGCACGCTGTTGACCGTCGGGTTCTTGTTAGAATTCTCCTGTTTTACCTCCTCATTGTTACACTCTAACAGGCTTAAAATCTGCTGGTCCGTAGAGTTGGATTTACGGACTAAGGCCCTCTTATAACGGTATGTAATATAATTTCTTGCCACAGTGAACGCTCTCTGATTCATAATCTGATTCTCCACCATGTCCTGAATTTCCTCCACGCTCGGAGAGCGCTTCATATTCTCACACGCTTTCTCCACATTGGAAAGAATCTCCTGAATTTTTTCCTCCGTCAGCTTCTCATAATCAATAACACTGTCGTTCGCTTTGCGGATTGCCGCTTCGATTTTCCCGATATCGAAAATATCTTCACTTCCGCTTCTTTTGATGATCTTCATAATCATACTCTCCTTTATTTCTAAACTGTAATAATATCATCTATATCAAGGTCTTACTGACACTAATTTCCTATTTTAATACATGGGAGGTCATTTTGTCCACCCCAAGTTCAACCAACTTCATTATACAAGATATTGTGTTTTTGTCAATCCGTTTTACTAGATTATGTGTCTATCTACATTTTTCGATTCCAAAAAAGGCATTGCAAACCCAGTGTTTACAATGCCTTTATTCATAATCACCAAAATTTCCTTCTTTTATTCGTCAATTTTTTCATGTGGTATCTCGTGTTCCAAACCACAACATCTTGTATGTTCACTTGAAAAGTCAACCGAAAGATTTTCCGCCATAATATCCAGACAGCGGCACAAACACTCCACCTCCTCCGGTGTCATTCCCTTCACCAAAAGTGCCTCCATCTCCCTAATGTCCTGCTCAGCCTGTTCCATCAACCGTCTGGCCTCCTCCGTGAGGACAATTTTTTTCAGGCGGGCGTCCTGTTCCACCGAGACGCGCGAAATCAGCCCCCTCTTCTCCATCAGCGAGAGCGTGTTGCTCGCCGTCGCCCGCGAAATGCTAAACGCCTCCTCGTAATCCCGCTGAAAAATCTCCTGGTCCTGATGATCTTTTAGGAATCCGAGCGACCAGCGCTGCATCGCCGTCAGATTGTCGTTATTTCTCCGGCTCTTCTCCTCCATCCTGACCTTAATTTCCTTCTGAATCAGTCTCAGCCTGTGACCGATTGTCCTGCTTTTTTCCATACTGCTTTGCTCTCCTTCTATCTTAAAAACTTTCCCAATTCCCTCATTGACAATTATTTTTTCCTGTCGTATAACTATATTGTTAGCACACTAACATTTAAAAATCAATGTATTTTTTCAAATTGTCAATCATTCAGCACACTAGTTGCAAAGCTGTTGGAAAGCATCTTCTGGCAGCTTTGCAAATGGCACAGGCTGAACTGTTACCAAATATTTTTAAATAAGAAAGGAAGGATTCATTTATGCTAAAAACCCTGGGAGCCCAAATCAAAGAATTCAAGAAGGATTCCCTGCTCACCCCGGTCTTTATGATTGCCGAGGTGCTCATGGAGACAATCATTCCGCTGATGATGGCCTCCATCATCGATGACGGTGTGACGGCGGGCAACATGAACCACATCTACAAAATGGGATTTTTCATGGTCATCACTGCCTGCTTTTCACTGACCTTCGGTATCTTAGGAGGAAAATACGGCGCCAAAGCCTCGACCGGTTTTGCGCGAAATCTGAGAAAGGGAATGTATGAGAACATTCAGACATTCTCTTTTTCCAACATTGACAAATACAGCACTGCCGGGCTTGTAACCCGTCTGACGACGGATGTGACGAACCTGCAGATGGCATACCAGATGATTCTGCGCATGTGCGTCCGCGCACCGATCAGCTTAATCTGCGCAATGTGCATGGCATTTTTTATCAGCCCGAAACTCGCCAGCATCTACCTAATTGCCGTGATTGCACTCGGTCTTATTTTAGGCTTTCTCACGGTGAAAGCCCACAGATATTTTTCACAGGCTTTTCCAAAGTACGATGACCTCAACGCCTCCGTTCAGGAAAACGTCTCCGCCATCCGCGTTGTGAAAGCATATGTGCGCGAAAGCTACGAGAAAAAGCGTTTTACAAAGGCCAGCCAGATGATCCACGATATGTTTGTAAAAGCAGAGAGCGTCATCGTCTGGAACAATCCGGTCATGTTCTTAGCTGTCTACGCCTGCATCATCGCCATCAGCTGGTTCGGCGCGCAGTTCATCGTGGCGGGTTCCCTCACCACCGGCGAACTCATGAGCCTGTTGACCTACTGTATGAACATCATGATGAGTCTGATGATGCTCTCCATGGTCTTTGTCATGCTGACTATGAGTATTGCAAGTGCAGAGCGAATCGCGGAGATTTTAAACGAGAAGAGTGATTTAACCAATCCCAAACATCCGGACTTCGAAGTCCCGGACGGAAGCATCACCTTCGACCATGTCTCTTTTCAATATAATAAGACAGCCGAGCGGCCGGTGCTAAACGATATCAACTTCTCCATCCGTCCGGGTGAGACAATCGGCATCATCGGCGGAACCGGAAGCTCTAAGACTTCCCTCGTCAATCTGATCAGCCGGCTCTACGACGTGACAGAGGGCTCTGTCCTCGTCGGCGGAAAAGATGTCAGAACCTACGACTTAGACACTCTCCGCAACGAAGTCTCCGTCGTACTGCAGAACAACGTTCTCTTCTCCGGCACCATCTATGAGAACCTGCGCTGGGGCGACCCGAATGCAACGGACGAAGAATGCCAGCGCGCGTGCCGCCTCGCCTGCGCCAGCGAATTTATCGAGCAGTTTCCGGACGGCTATAACACTTATATTGAGCAGGGCGGAACAAACGTCTCCGGCGGGCAGAAGCAACGTCTCTGCATCGCCAGGGCCCTCCTGAAAAAGCCAAAGATTCTGATTTTAGATGACAGCACCAGCGCGGTCGACACCGCGACCGATGCCAGGATACGGAGAGCTTTCGCCGAGGAAATACCCGGCACGACCAAACTCATCATCGCCCAGCGTATCTCCTCCGTGCAGAATTCTGACCGCATCATTGTCCTAAACGAAGGCGTCATCGACGGATTCGGAACCCACGAAGAACTGTTGGAGGGCAATGCCATCTACCGCGAAGTCTATGAGTCCCAGACACAGGGAAGCGGTGATTTTGATGAAGGAGGTGCCGCATAATGCCGGAAGAAAAGAGAAATCCAAAACCAATCGGCGGGCCGGGCGGCCGTGGACCGAGAGGTCCAAAACCCAAAGTGGCAAACCCTGGAAAACTGTTTGCCAGACTGTTCGGATACATTTTTAAAAATTACGCCATCCACTGCATTCTTGTGGTCATCCTGATTTTTATCTCGGTGCTCGCTAATGTGCAGGGAACCTTGTTTATGAAAACACTGATTGACGGCTATATCACACCGCTTTTGCAGAGCGCGGACCCGGATTTCTCCGGTCTCGCCCACGCCATCATGCGTGTGGCCTGCTTCTATGCCTGCGGTATTGTAGCCAGCTACACCCAGAGCAAGATTATGATTTATGTCTCACAGGGAACGCTGCGCAACTTCCGCGATGATATGTTCACCCATATGGAGTCACTGCCAATCCGCTATTTTGACACACACTCCCACGGAGATATCATGTCGACCTACACAAACGATACCGATACGCTCCGTCAGATGATTAGCCAGAGTATGCCGCAGTTGTTGAATAGTATAATTACAATTGTAAGTGTATTTGTCAGCATGGTACGCCTCAATGTCCCGCTGACTCTGCTCACCCTAGTTATGGTTGGCGTCACTTTAGCTGCCACCAAAAAGATTGGCGGCCTGAGCGCAAAATACTTCATTGCCCAGCAGAAAGATATCGCAACCTTAAACGGTTACATTGAAGAAATGATGAACGGGCAGAAAGTCGTAAAAGTCTTCACCCACGAACAGGAGAGCATGAATGATTTCAACCGATTGAACAATCAGCTCTTTGAGAGCGCAGACAATGCCAACACCTTCGGTAACATCCTGATGCCGGTCAACGCACAGATTGGAAACATCAGCTACGTCCTCTGTGCACTCGTCGGCGGCATATTGGCCTTAAACGGCGTCGGCGGCTTTACCTTAGGCGCTCTCGCAAGCTTCTTAACCTTTAACAAGAGCTTCAACCAGCCGATTAACCAGATCAGTATGCAGTTGAACAATATCGTCATGGCACTCGCCGGATGCGAGCGAATCTTCCGTCTCCTCGACGAAGAACCGGAAGCAGACAACGGCTATGTCACCTTAGTCAATGCAAAAATGGAGAACGGCACCCTCACCGAGACACCGGAGCGCACCGGACTCTGGGCATGGAAACACACGCATCAGGCGGACGGCTCTGTAGAATATAAGGAGCTTCGGGGCGATGTCGTCTTCGACGACGTGGACTTTGGTTACAATGAGGATAAAATTGTACTTCACAATGTCGACCTCTTTGCGACACCGGGACAAAAAATTGCCTTTGTCGGCAGCACCGGCGCCGGAAAAACGACAATTACGAACCTCATCAACCGTTTCTACGACATTCAGGACGGTAAAATCCGTTACGATGGCATCAACATCAATAAGATTAAAAAAGATGACCTGCGCCATTCCTTAGGGATTGTACTGCAGGATACTCACCTTTTTACAGCGACAGTCATGGAGAACATCCGCTATGGAAAACTTGATGCCACGGATGAGGAAGTCATCGCCGCAGCAAAATTAGCGAACGCCGACACCTTCATCCGCCAACTGCCTGACGGCTACAACACCATGTTAAAAGGAGACGGAGCAAACCTCAGCCAGGGTCAGCGCCAGCTTCTCGCCATCGCGAGGGCAGCAATCGCTGACCCGCCCGTCCTCATCCTCGATGAGGCGACTTCCTCCATCGATACCAGAACGGAGAAAATCGTACAGGACGGCATGGATAAGCTGATGCACGGGCGCACTACATTTGTCATTGCGCACCGTCTCTCCACTGTCAAAAACTCCGACTGCATCATCGTTCTAGAACAGGGGCGCATCATCGAGCGCGGCAACCACGAGGATTTGATTGCAGAGCGCGGAAAATATTATCAGTTGTACACAGGAAACCTCGCCGAAAACTAATCCGCTAAGAACGCTCCGCCGGGGACAATGGGGACGCACCCTTTTGTCCAATGGGGACGCACCCTTTTGTCCAATGGGGACGCACCCTTTTGTTCAATGGGGACGCACCCTAAAGAAAATGGCTCTGCCGCATATGTTGCGGCAGAGCCATTTTCTCTTAGGGCTGTTTTTACAGCTTCCCTTTTATTTATGAACTTATCTGCTGTCTTTTCTTTCCTCTTGCCATTACCAGCTTGCAGACCGCGTCGGCAAATCCCTCCACCGTCTCAGCGCTCGAGCAAAGCTTATCCGCCCAACAGAGAAGCCAGCTCTCCTTATACTTCGGAACTCTCGTTAAATTGAGCGGAAACATATGGCAGTAAATCATATCTCTCTCAATCTCATTTAACGGAAAATCTTCCAGTGCATTTCCTAACGCCTTATCCGCATGGTGATACCCGTGCCACCTGTGGGACGCATCCTTCTCATGCCAGTCATACAAAAAATAATCGTGCAACAGCGCTCCCCGCAGCAGCGAATCGACATCTACCTCCAGCTTCCATTTCAGCGCCAGATAATAGCTGACATATGCGACCGACACACTGTGCCGGAAGACGCTCGTCGTCCCATGCTGCATGTAGCGGTGCGATTCTAACAATCTGGAGCTCTTGCAGATTTCCTCCAGCTTATTTTGAAAAATCTTATGATATTTCTGAGGTAATTGGTATTTCATGGCAGATTCCTCCAAAATTGCTTTGCCCATCAAAAAGTATAATTTCGCCGCTCGCCAATCATACAAGCATGTTGACTCGCTTGCACTCATTATAGCATACACTCTTTTTTTCTAAAAGAATTTTCTTATCATAAGACACAACTGTTCAGAGTCCGACCGCTTCAAAAAATATGATGACTGCCCGAATTCTTGAACACTTTTTGCCATACAAAATTATGGATATGTCATGATTCTTTATTCTACTCCCGCTCTCTTTCACTTTGCAATATTTTTGGGCAATTTAAGCGCTATTATGCTCTGCCGGATCAAACTCTCCTTATCTCCGATATTGTCTATTGCATCAAGTCAACTTGCCGCAAGTTTCTTATTGTGACAGCTTAGTAGCTTACTTCTATATCCTCCGATGCATAATCCCACCATATATCGTTTCCTGATAGATAAGTTCCAAGTCTGTCTCCTAAGCTGGTTACAATATACTTATTTTCACAATATAATGGCATAACTGCAAAATTAACACAGAAGGTCTTTGAACCATATCTTTCTTTTTGCAGATCAATATATTCCAATAAACCAATGCTATTTAATCTAACATACGCCTTCGTCTTATATCTACAAAAGCCATTACCCAATAACAGTTTATCGATCATTTCCTTCTTGCATCGTTTAAATGCCAGATCCGCCTCTTCCTTGTTGATTTTTGACAAATTCCTCCTCTGTACGAAGGTGTTGTCTGTTTCCGGCGAAGGAAATCTCCTCTTTTGTCTGTTTTTTTAACCTCTCTAACATCACAATAATTCTTTTAAAATCCGGTTGACCATGCCCGGGTTTGCCTTTCCGTGCATCGCCTTCATCGTCTGTCCCACGAGGAAACCAATCGCCTTCTCTTTTCCTCCACGGTAATCTTCCACGGACTGTGGATTGTCGCGGATAACCTGCTCGATGGTCGCGCGGAGTGCGCCCTCGTCGTGGACGGTTCTTAAGCCCTTCTCCTCCACATATTTTTCCGGGTCGATGTCCTCATGAAAAACATGTTCAAACACTTCTTTGGCAACGGTGCTGTTGATGGTCCCATCGTCGGCGAGGTCGATTAATTTGGCGAGGTTGACCGGTGAAAACTTCAAGTCCTCCGGCTCCATCTCACTCTCCTTTAAAAGACGCATCGTCTCGACCATCAGCCAGTTCGATACCTTCTTCGGCTTGTTGCAGATTGCGCAGGTCGCCTCAAAAATGTCAGCCAATTTCTTATGTCCGGTGATGATGTCGGCATCGTAATCCGGGATACCGTACTCCTTCCGATAGCGCTCTAATTTTTCGCTGCGAAGCTCCGGCTGGCGGCTTCTAATCTGCGCTAACCACTCATCACTGATGACGATCGGCACAAGGTCCGGCTCCGGAAAATAACGGTAATCCTGCGCGTCCTCCTTTGAACGCATCGCAAAAGAATACTCTTTGTTATCATCCCAGCGGCGCGTCTCCTGTATGACACTTTTCCCCTCCTCAAGCAGCTCAATCTGTCTTGCTCGCTCGCCCTCGATGGCTCGTGCAATCGCTTTAAAGGAGTTTAGGTTCTTCATCTCGGTACGGGTTCCGAATTCTTTTGCCCCCGCCTCACGCACAGAGAGGTTGACATCGGCCCGCATGGAGCCCTCGTTCAATTTGCAGTCGCTCGCTCCGAGGTACTGGATAATCATGCGCAGTTTTTCCAGATAAGCAATGACCTCCTCCGCAGAGCGCATATCCGGCTCGGATACAATCTCAATCAACGGCACGCCCGAGCGGTTGTAATCCACGATGGAGACATCCTCCCACTCATCGTGCACAAGTTTTCCGGCATCCTCCTCCATGTGAATCTCATGGATTCCGACTGTCTTTTTTCCTGCTGCAGTCTCTATCTCCACTCCGCCGTTCCGGCAGATTGGCAGATACAGCTGGGAAATCTGATAGTTCTGCGGATTGTCCGGATAAAAATAGTTCTTGCGGTCAAATTTACAATACTGGGTGATTGTGCAGTTGGTCGCTAATCCCACCGCAATCGCGTACTCCACAACCTGTTTATTTAATACGGGAAGCGAGCCCGGCATACCCGTACAGACCGGGCAGGTGTGGGTGTTTGGTGCCCCGCCGAACTCCGTGGAGCAGGAACAGAATATTTTTGTCTTAGTCGCCAACTCAACATGGACCTCAAGTCCAATGACGGTCTCGTATGTTTTGCTCATAATATTTCCCCCTTCTACGCCAATGGGCTGTGTTCATACATTCTGGTCCGCTCAAATGCGTATGCTGCGCGGATGATCTTCTTTTCCTGAAAACAATCCCCTATCAACTGTAGTCCGATTGGAAGCCCCCTGCCGTCTTTTCCACATGGAAGGGAGATTCCCGGAAGTCCCGCTAAGTTCACGGAGATTGTATAGATATCCCCCAGATACATCTTGATCGGGTCACTTAGGGATTTGCCAAGCTCTGGCGCTGTAGTCGGCGCCGCAGGCCCTAAGATCACATCATATTTTTCAAATGCTTTGTCGAATTCCTTTTTGATCAGCGCCTTGGTGCGGAGCGCTTTTAGATAGTAGGCATCGTAATAACCGCTGCTCAAAACAAAGGAGCCCAACATGATGCGTCTCTTTACCTCCGCTCCGAATCCCTCCGAACGTGATTTTTTATACATATTGTGAAGGTCTTCATACTCCTTCGTACGGTAGCCGTATTTCACACCGTCAAAGCGCGCCAGATTCGAGCTCGCCTCCGCGCAGGCAATAACATAGTAGGCAGGGATTGCATACTCCACTAGTCCGAGTTCAAATTCCTCAACGATGGCTCCCTTCTCCTCTAATGTCTTTGCCGCCGCAAGGACTGCCTCCTTCACCTCAGGATCTAGCCCCTCGCCAAAATAGTCTTTCGGGATGCCGATTTTTAATCCCTTCACATCATCCACTAAGGCTTCCGTAAAGTTCAAATCTTCCCTCTGCACGGAGGTGGAATCCTTCCTGTCGTGGGAAGCAATCACTTCTAATATTGTGGCGCAGTCTGTCACGTCCTTTGCAATCGGCCCAATCTGGTCTAAGGAAGAGCCGTAGGCAATCAGCCCGTAGCGGGACACCGTTCCATAGGTCGGTTTGATTCCGGTCACGCCGCAGAAAGAACTCGGCTGCCGAATGGAACCGCCGGTGTCGGAACCTAACGCGTAGGAACATTCCTCCGCTGCCACTGCCGCACAGGAGCCTCCCGAGGAGCCGCCCGGCACATGCGCCGTATTCCACGGATTCTTTGTCTCCCCGTAAGCGGATGTCTCAGTCGTGCTTCCCATTGCAAACTCATCCATGTTGGTCTTTCCTAAAATGACAGCGCCTGCGTCCTCAAGGTTTTTGACTGCCTCCGCTGTGTAAGTCGGCTTGAAATTATATAAGATTTTCGAGGAACAGGTGGTCAGCATTCCCTTCGTGCACATGTTGTCCTTGATTGCAACCGGAACGCCTGCAAGCGGACCTGTCAGGGTTCCGTCGTCAATCATCTTCTGTACTTCCCTTGCGCGCCTTATTGCGCCCTCCCTGTCAACCGTCACAAAACTGTTGACGACCTTATCTTTTTTTTCTATCGCATCTAACGCGGCCGTGACTGCCTCTTCCACCGTCACTTCACCCGCCTTTATTTTTCTGCCGAGTTCCACGGCAGTTAAACCCATTAAACTCATAAATCCTCCTTGTTTTGCGAAGCAAAATGTGACTGCCATGCCTGCATGGCTTTTGCCTTATGATATCGTCTTTGGCACCTTGAATCCGCCGTCCTTTTTCACCGGTGCATTGGCAAGAGTGTCTGCGCTGCCATCATGGTCTGCGACCACGTCCTCGCGAAAAACATTGTTGACCGGGAACACATGGGACATCGGCTCCACCCCTGTCGTATCCAGCTCATTCAACTGATCGATGTAATCTAACATCTCACCCATATCCTTCTTGGCATTCTCTTTTTCCTCATCGCTCAGCTCCAGTTTTGCAAGGATGCCGACATACTCGATGGTCTCATCTGAAATAACGTTCTTTTTGTGTTCCGTTTTTCTTCCATAAGCCCCCGGTGCAGCTCCCGCTGCCTGCGGATTCAGTTTGTGGTTTAACTTGCGGTAGATTCTCTCCACCATCCACGGCTCACAGCTCGCCTTCTCGGCATCTGAGAGTGTAAACCATTTCACCCCGCTGTTCTCATCCGGCTTGATGCGAAGAATCTCCTCCTCATCCGCCTCCAGAAGATAAGTCACATTCAAATGCAGGTGGGACGGCACATACGCGCCCCTTTTTTCATGTCCATCCACGGTCAGTATCTCGATGGAAAAAATATCCTCCTCCACCGGCTTAATGTCGGTAATGCCGGTCTCCTCCATCGCCTCTCTCTGTGCCACGGCGAGAAGATTTTTTTCGCCGTCAGCATGCCCTCCGGTCCACGACCAGGAATGGTAAATATTGTGATAAATCATCAACACCTTCGTATGCTCTCTGTTTACAAGCCATGCGGATGCGGTAAAATGCGCCACCTGATTCTCCCTGGAAAAAATGTCTGGTGCCGTCTCAAGCAGTGACAGCATCACCGCTTTGTCCCTCTCCTCCTGCTCATTGCATGGCATATACTTTTTCAATTGCTCTTCTAACTTCATAATAATCCTTTCTGCTACGGTTCTAAACGGCTCATGGTCACACCGTGATTTGAGCCTTGCAATCATTGGCGACTTACGGTTCCAATCGGCTCAAATCACGGGGGAACAGCGTCGTCTCACGTACATTGTCCTCGCCAATCAGTTTCATTGTAAGGCGCTCAAGACCGATTCCCAGTCCACCGTGCGGCGGCATTCCATGTTTGAAACAGCTTAGGTACTGCTCCATCCCCTCCGAGTCCATACCGCGTTTTTCAATTTTATTCATCAGCATATTGTAGTCGTGGATTCGCTGTCCTCCGGTCGTAATCTCAAGCCCGTGGTACAGTAAGTCAAAGCTTAATGTGTACGTCGGATCTTTCGGGTCGTCCATCGCATAGAACGGTCGCTTCTTTGACGGATAGTGGGTGACAAACACAAAGTCTGCGTCGTACTCTTCCTTGTAATACTGCCCGATTAACGCCTCCTCCTCCGGCTCTAAATCATATGGGTTGCGAATCTGACGATTGTACTTTTCTGATACTTTCTGCTTTGCCTCATCGAAGCGAACCGCCGGAATCTTATCCACATTCGGCAATGTCACGCCCAACATTTTCAACTCTTTTGCATAATCTCTCTTCAAAAGTTCCACCGTATACTGCAAAAATCCGGTCTCCATCGCCATGATATCCTCAAAACCGTCGATGTAACCCATCTCAAAATCAAGACTGGTGTATTCATTCAGGTGGCGTTTCGTATTGTGCTTCTCCGCGCGGAACACCGGCGCTGTCTCGAAAACCCGGTCAAATACGCCGACCATCATCTGTTTATAGAACTGTGGGCTCTGCTGCAAGATCGCCGGTCTGTGAAAATACTCCAACCGGAACAGGTTTGCTCCGCCCTCGGCACTTTTCGCCCCGAGCTTTGGCGTGTGAATCTCCGTAAAACCCTGCCCATATAAAAAATCGCGGAATCCTCTGACCACGCCCTCCTGAATTCGGAATTTGGCGCGCTCCCTCACGTTGCGCAGCGCGAGCGGCCGGTAATTCAGATTTGCCTCGAGGGAAGTGTTTAACTTCCATTTTGAGATGGCGAGCGGCATTGCCTCCGTCGGCTCAGACAGAACTACAATTGTCTCCAACCGTATCTCAAGTCCGTTCGGCGCGCGGTCTTCCGCCCTCACAATTCCTTCCACCTCGATGGTGTCCGCTTCTTTCAGTTCTTTTAAATCAAATTTTGTCACGTTCTCCTCAAAGACACACTGTAAGAGTCCCTCCCTCTTTCGAAGAACGATGAAGGCAACCTCCCCCATATCGCGTATGGTATGGATTGCCCCGTTGACTTTTACTCTTTCACCGACGTAGTCTCCGGCTAAAAGTTCGCTGATTTCTAATGTTCGCTTTGGTGCTACTCCTGTCATGAATTCCATATCTTGTACTCTCCTTACTTTCCCGCCTGCGCGGTTGATTAGGAGCGGGACGGAATCGTTACATCAAAAAACGCCCCAGAAAAGCAAACTGCTTTTCCGGGGCGAGACTCCTTATGATCCCGCGGTACCACCCGCTTTGAAAGATGTAGACATCTTTCCACTCAATATGCTTAACGCGCATCCACGTACTGACCTACACACGAAAAAATTCGGTTCAACCAATCTGCTCCGGAGTGTTCCCATTATTTTCTCTTTCCAACAGCGCTCTCAGTCGGTGACGCTGTATTCCTGTCGACGTCTGAAAATAAGAGTCTCTTTCATCGCTTTAATGTTTTAATGTTGTAACATTTATACCACAGAAGAGATTCGTTTGCAAGGGGTTTTTTTAATTTTTTTCTTATAAGGTTACTATCCACAGCCGATTTGAACAGATATGCAGCGTGGAGGGGCTGTGAATAGTAACCTTTTAGGCACCAAAATGCAGTTCCCTCATCCCCTCCACCTCATCACAGATTTCTTTTAAATTACATACACTGCAATCCATCGTTACATTCTTAAAAATGTGGTCGATTGCACCTGTGATTCGCTCTGTCTTTTCTACCCATTTTGCAAGGTCGCGGTATGGAAAATCTGCATCTGTGATAAAAATCAGTCTGACGGCTTCAATATTCGGATTCTCATGGTAAGAATCTAAAAACATTTTTCCCACCTTTGCAAAATCAAGACCTTCCCTCAGTGCGTCCCTTCCGACTCTCACCTGCTCCCTCCGGCTCGATGTGGAGATTCGCATCATATATCCCCTCGGATTCAAATGGTATCTCGTGTACTCGATTTTTCGAATCGCGCGATACAGCGCATTTCCCTCTCCGAGACCGTCTTCTCTGACTCTCACCAACGCGATTCTTGCGTAGTCGGTATCCCCTTTGATCTCCGGAAGATCCGGTCCGTACACTGCAATCTCATCCGCCCCAACCAATCTATCGTCCGCCGTGACTGCCAGCGCTCCAAGCGCTTCGCGCCCGCCTCCTCCCAGTTCGTAGGCCATCTCCTGCTTTAGAATCAGGTTCTGTTCGCCCACGTCCTGCCAGTCCGACAAGGTTCCACCAATCTTTTTCCTGCCTGCCTTCCTGCCCTCTAACAGACGGTTCAGCTCCGCTATATTCTCATCATACAATCTCATTCTTTTTTACTCTTGCGCTTTCTCTTTGCTCTGTCATAATATTTTCCGAGAACCGGCTCAATTACCGCGACCAGTTTCATGTCCAGATTGAAAAAATACACCACCATGGACAATACGAAAAGACATACAAAAACAATCGCAAGAATAAGCAATACTTTCAAAAAAACTGCCATCTTATTCTCTCCCTCCTCAATCGTGCTCCGCCACCAACGAAACCATCTCTATGAATGGCGGGCCATGCCCTTCTGGCGTGCAAATTCCGCCGCTCCCAATGCCCCCATCAACTGCGGGTCTATCGGAAGGTCGATTACTTTCAATTTTAACACATGCTCGATTGCGGCTTTCAGCCCGTCGTTCTTCGCACATCCGCCGGTCAGTGTAATCCGGTCGACCGCCCCCGCTTTCTTCGACATGACAAAACATCTCTTTGCCACCGACAACTCGATTCCGGCTGCTATCTCCTCCATCGGCTTGCCCTCCCCGACAAGGGAGATGACCTCGCTCTCCGCAAACACAGTGCACTGTGCCGTGATCGGAATCACATTTTTTGCCTTCAGGGAGAGCCTCGAAAACTCCGGCAGCTCCATCTCGAACGCCTTTGCCATCGTCTCAAAAAAACGCCCTGTTCCCGCTGCACATTTGTCGTTCATGGCAAAGTTCAACACCGTGCCGTCCGTATCGACAGCAATTCCCTTGACATCCTGCCCGCCGATATCGATGATTGCTTTTACATCCGGGTCCGCCACATGGACGCCCATGGCATGGCAGCTGATCTCCGAGATGTTCTCATCTGCAAACGGAACCTTATTCCGTCCGTAACCGGTTCCGACAAGATAGTCGAGCTCCTCCGGCTTATTGATTTCCGGAACTTTTGCAACTGCCTGCTCTAGCGCGTCCTGTGCACTGAGCACCGAATTAATCCGGCTCCTTATCGTCACGTCCGACACCATTTTTCCGTCTTCATCGAGAATCACACATTTCGTGTAGGTACTTCCCGAATCGCATCCTCCGTAATACTTCATCTTCCTTTCTCTCCTCCGCTAAATAATCTCTATCTTCTCGAGCGCCTCTTTTACCCCTTTTACAATCGCTGCATCGTCTGCAAGATAAAAGACATTCTCGCCCTTCAAATCGAACTCCGCGAGCGACGGGTCTGAGAGAATCCCGGACAACAGCGGGACATCCCTAAAGTCCATATATTGGATGACATCGAGACTCGGCAGGCGGTTCGCAATAATTCCCACCTTCTCATACATCACGAGCTCCTCCGCGACCTTTTTGATTGTGGCTGCCACCTGGGTCCCTTTTTTGCTGGAGTCCGTTACTAAAAGCAGATGCGTCACTCTCTCCATCACACGGCGGTTGATCTGCTCGATTCCCGCCTCCCCGTCGATTACGATGTAATCGTAGTTTGCCGCCAGAATCCGAATCACTTCTTTTAAGTAACTGTTGATTTTACAGTAGCACCCCGCCGCCTCCGGCCGTCCAATGGCAATAAAAGAGAAACCATCCATCTCTGCAAGTGCATCGAAAATGCGGTAGCGGGCATCTCCTAACAGTTCGATGGCCGCCTTTGCGTTGCCATCCTCCGCGTTTGCCACTACTTCTTTCCGAATGTCGTCAATGGTGGTTTCTACCTCAATTCCAAGCGCCGTAGACAATCCCACGGCCGGGTCCGCGTCAATCGCTAATATCTTCTTATCCGGATAAGCCGCAACCAGCAATTTTACCATCGTTGCAGCAATCGATGTCTTACCGACTCCTCCTTTTCCCGCTACCGCAAGAATCTTTGTGTTATGTTCCCCCACGTTCTTCCCTCTCTTTCTCCGCCGTCAAAGCTGTCAAAATCTTGTTCCATTATATCATTTTTTCACCTGTTTCGATATTTGACACATTGCACAAAATAGGCTGGGATTTTTTATCTATTATAATGAAGAATTATCTTACCGGATTCCTCCGTTTCGCGAATCAGTCAGTTGTGCTATAATTGTAATCGCGTCTTGGGGATACAAAAAGACGCGACAACCACGGAGGGGATAAATCAATGAGAGACTTGAAACATCTTTACTATTTTGAGAATTTGCTTCAGGATGCACACAATGACCTCGTGCGCGAGGCACAATGTCAGGGCGACATTGCCATCGGCAGTGTGTGTGCGCAGATTCCGGAACCGCTTCTGAATCTGCCGGGAAGCTTTTGTGTACGCCTGCGCGCACCGCGCACCGGTTCCATCGATATCGGAACCTACTACATGTCGAGCATCTTATGCGAGTGCTGCCGTGCCATTTTAGAACGCGCCATCGAGGGGAATTATCAGTTTTTGGACTGCCTGATTGCACCGGACGCCTGTGCTCAGATGAACCGCTGCGCGGAAAATATAGAACGTCTGAATTTAATCGACAAGGACAAGTTTTTCGTCACCTACTCGGATGTCCCGATGAAGAGCACCGGCTCCGCCCTAAAGCACTATGTGCGCCAGATGAGAGAGCACGTCCTTGCCCCGCTGCACAACGTCTATGGGATTGACGTCAGCGACCACGCTTTAAGGGAAGCCGTTGCCATGCAAAATGAGATCAGCAGCCTGTTAAACGAGATGCACGCCTATCTAAAAGAGGACACCCCGCGCATCACAGGATACGAATTTGCAGTTTTTTGTCTGGCGAGCTACTGCTGCCCGCACCGCCTGCTCTTAGAAAAATTCCGGGAGACAGCGGAGGAATTAAAACACCGGGAGCCTGACAGCAGAGCGCACTACCGCGCGAGAGTCGTGATGGTCGGCTCCGAGATTGACGATCCGAACTTAATCCGGCTCACTGAAGAATGCGGTGCACTTGTCGTCGGCGACCGTTTCTGCTTCGGCTCCATGCCGGGGCGCGAACTCATTCCGCTAAACGACGAGGAGGACGCACTGACCCAGATCTGCCGACACTATCTCAACGTCGGACAGTGCCCTCGTTTTATGAACACAGAAAAAATCGAAGGACGCCTCGCCTACGTGGATCAGATTGCCAAAGACTACCGCGCGGACGGGCTCATCTACGAACAGATGAAGTTCTGCGACTACTGGGGGTACGAGCGAGCCTCCGCGGGGAACATCATGCGCGAGACCTTCGGCTATCCGGTACTGTCCGTAGACCGCCCTTATGTGGTTGGAAATTCCGGTCAGCTGCGCACCCGTGTCCAGGCATTTGTGGAGAGCATCGAGATTAAGAAAATACAAAAAAACAGAAACGGAGGGGGACATCATGAGTAAGCAGTTGGGAAGTGAACCTCTCGGGCAATTTTACACCGGAAAAAGGGCGAAGCGCCGCAGAGAATGGCGCGGTTTTAAGGACACATGGTACGACTACACCCGCTGGCTCTATCTGTGGCGCAAACTGATTGCCTTCACAATAAAGCCAAACAATTTCAAAGGATTCTTCCGCTACCGCTGGATGATGAACTATCTGGCGGTCCCGGACTTCATGGACCGGCACACCGAGGGTATGCGCGGCACACAGCTCCGCATCGCCCACACCGGTCTGGAGTTGATTGTCGTGGATATGTGTGAGACGCTCGGAAAAATTTTTAAGGCAGATCCTCTGATTGGGAATGACAAAGAGCTCAGCAAAAAAATGGTTCTCTTTGATGAGAACATGATGAGCGAGATTATGTCCGGCTTCCCGAATCTCATCTGGATGTCCACGGAAGTTCCAGCTATCTACACGAGCGCCATGATGTGTCAGGATGCCGTGACCGGATATATCGACGAGACACAGGAGTTCGGTGTCCCGAGCGATGTCTGTCCGATGCCCGCCGCAGAACTGGGCTGTGCGCTCTCCGATGACCTGCCGGTTGTGGGAGCCTGTGCCGTCCAGTGCAACACCACCTGCGACGGAAGTCTGATGGGAAACGGAATCGAGGCGAGAAAATTCAACCTTCCGACCTTCCAGCTCGCAGTTCCAATCCGCCACACCGAGGAGAGCGTTCAGGAATATGCCGTGGATGAGATCAAAGATTGTATCGCCTTCATTGAAGAACACACCGGAGAAAAATTTAACTGGGATTACTTTTTTGCCAATATGAAGCGTTTTAACGAGGAGACGGAATGTTTCAAAGAGTGGCTGGATATCTCTAAGACCGATTACCCTCAGGTGATCGGCGTGAGCCTCTCCCTCTACCGCTACGGCGCGTACATGGCTGCCGGCGGCAGAAATCAGGTGTTCCTCGAGACAGACAAAAAAATCTCTAAGATGGCTGCCGAGGCTTACCGCAAGAGGGAGCTGACCGTGAAGGAGCCACGTCACCGCTGCATCTTCTGGGGTGTGCAGGCCGCCTACTACACCGCCCTTCCAATCTGGCTGCAGAACTGCTGGGGTGTTGTTCCAATCACGGACATGCTCTGCATGGTGAGCACGGAGACTGTCTCCACCACCGACAGAGAGCAGGCGCTCTTAGACTTAGCGCACCTCTATGAAAATATGATTATGCGCAACCGTTCAAACGGCGGGTACGAGGTGGGCGTTGAGGCCCTGTGGCGCTACTGTGAAATGTTCCGCGCCGATATGGTCATCATGTATGCCCACATGGGCTGCAAAGCGATGAACGGCTATCACGGTCTCTTCGAGGAGGAGGCCCGCAAGCGCGGCATCCATTTCATCTGGGTAAACCACAATCTGATGAAGCCTTACGATGCCTCGCGCAGGGAGATGCGCATGGAGATCAACCGCTATATGCGCACGGTATTGCGAGAGGAACCAATCGATCCCACATTGGAGGACCTCGATGATGCGAAGGCGTGGTAACGCCCCAAGAGGTCTCATCTAAAAAGTTTCAGATATCACAAAAGCTCAGGCCGGAAGGTCTGAGCTTTTCTCATCTATCTCACATGGGTTCCTGCTTCGAGCACCTCTTCCCTTCCATCCGGAAGAACTACTCTTGCAGTTGTATTAGCAGGGACCGTTATCTCATAGACAACATTCTCCCCCTCATATCTCCAGCTGCTCACAATCGTTCCAAGCGGCGAGTGATAAGTCGCCGTCGCATAAGCTAAGGACTGATGCGGGTGCGGAGCGATGGTAATCCGGCCGTCCTGCACCTTGATTCCGCAGACTCCGTCGAAGAGCCATCCACAGACAGCGCCGTAGGAATAGTGATTTAAAGATTCCCGTACCTCTCCCTTCTCGTTGATTCCGTCCCATGTCTCCCAGATGGTGGTCGCCCCCTGTCCGATTGCATAGAGCCAGCCCGGTCTACTCTCCTGCAAAAGCAGCCGGTATGCCGTGTCCACATAGCCGTAATCCGCCAGTACGCGGCACAGGTTTGGCGTGGATAAAAAGCCGGTGTTCAAATGGTAACCATTTTTTATCACCAGACTATTCAAATCGGCAGCCGCCTGCTTTTTCTCCGTCTCATCGAGCAGATCATATGCGATCACCCGGACATAGTCGGCCTGATGTTCCGAACTTATTTTTCCGTCCTCTGTCGCGATGAATCGGTATGCTTTCTTCGCATTCTTCGATATCTTCGCGTAGCGTTCTGCATCCTCCTGCCTGCCCAGCACCTCTGCAATCTCCGACAACATCTGTCCGGAGTAAGCGAAAAATGCGGTGGCCACTTTGCTCTGCGGTGTTCTCATCACAGAGGCGTTGTCAACACCTGGCTCACACCACTCACCGTAATCGATTCCCGTCTCGATGGTAAATCTGCGGTAAGGGTTCCGACGAAATCTCCTGACCGGATTTATCGGCCGCTGCTTTGCGCGTTTCTCCAAAAAAGCATACCACCGCTTCATCATATCGTAGTTGTCCTCTAAGATACGAATATCACCGTCGCGTTTGTAGAGCGTATACGGGACGATAATGCAGGCGTCTCCCCATCCGACGGAACCGGACAAGAGTCCTGAGAACATCCCCGGATTGTTGTTCCTCGGCGCAATGTTTGCCACTTTTCCATCGTCGTGCTGTGCCATGCGGCACTCCGCCAGCCACTTATCGATGACAGAATAAGCATCCATCAGATAGATGCCTGTGTGTGCAAAGACTCCCATATCGCCGGTCCAGGCAGCGCGTTCCCTCGTCGGACAGTCCGTCGGCACATCGCAGAAGTTAGACTTCTGACTCCAGATGCTGTTTTGTACAAGTTTATTCACCTTGTCATTGCCGCAGGAGAATGTTCCCAACTGCCGCATGTCCGAATACACCGCAATGGAAGTGAATGCGGCATGGCTCAGATCAATCTCTGTGTCCACCCTCGCATAGCGGAAACCCCAGATGGTAAATTTGGACTTGTAGTGATTCTCACCTTCCTTACAAACGTAGGTGACTCTCTGGTTTGTTCCGCCCTCCTTATGGCGCTTGCGGTCCTGAAAATTCTCCTGCGTAAAGTTACCATTCTCATCCAGCGTCTCTCCGTGCGTCAGTACAATCGTATCTCCCTCATGCGCCCGGATTGTAAATTCAATATATCCAGCCAGATTCTGTCCATAGTCGATAACAGTCTCACCGTTTGGCGTCCTAAAAATTTTTCCCTCGAACCGCTCCTTCTCACAGACCGGCACGCAGTTTGAACAGACGAGATTGTCCACACCAAAATCCTCGACCTTCACCGCGTGAAAATCAGTGGGCTCCTCCATCCTCGCATCGACCACTTCGCCCTGCTGCATGTCATCCTCGCGGATAGGGCCTTTCTGGGAAGCCGTCCATCTGTCATCGGAGACACAGACCGCTTTTCCATCCACCTCAAGTTGAAAGAAAAGCGCCACATCCGTGCCGTAGAGATTGCGATCCCCGTCCACACCGGACACGCTTCGATACCAGCCGTCGCCTAAAATGACTTCCACCCGGTTTTCCCCGTCACAGATCAGCTCCGTCACGTCGTACGTCTGATAAGCTAATTTTTTCTCATAGTTGTAACTGCCCGGTGCAAGCACAAACGCTCCGACTCTCCTTCCGTTGATCCACGCCTCATAGAGGCCGTGGCAGGTGATGTAGAGTCTGGCGTTCTTTCCGCGCGCGGTTTCAAACGAGGTTCGCAAATAGCTCGCCGGCTTGTGCTCTTCAGGATTACATTCGAGTTCGGGGTTAATCCATCGCGCGGTGAATTGATTTTTCTCAAGGATTCCCATCTCAAAAAACGCTTCGCTCCACTCTCCAACCTCGTCATTTTCATCCCAGAGGCGCACCCTCCAGGAGATTCTTTGTCTGCTCTCCAATCCTTTTTCATAGAAAATGTGCATCTGCTCCGATGTGACCTTTCCGCTGGCAAATACACCCGCTCCGTCGCAGAATGCCTCAACCTCATAAGCAGTTTGTCTCACGCTGCCCTCGCAGTTCCAACTCAAAAGAGGTGTCTTCCTGTCGATTCCGATTGGATTCTCCAAATGCTCTGTTCTCAAATTAACTGCACGCAATATTCCTCACCTTCTCCTATCCGGCACAGTCTGTCAATGAATCATCTCGTTCATAAACTTTGCAGAAAGTTCCAGTGATCTGACCGGCGATTTTTCTGCCCAGTTCTTATGGCTCTCCAACACAACGGCATCCACGCCGACCGCGAGCGCCTGCTCTGCCAGAGCCGCAAGATTCATATTGCCATACCCCAATTCCATGCTGTCCGATTTCAAAATCGGAGTCATCACCGGGTTCTCAAGCCGGGTTCCGCGGTCATTGATATGGTAGAGCTTCATCCGCTCCCCGAGCTGTCTCATGACATCAATTGCCACAACCCCCGCCTCCGTTGGCCAATATGAGTCGAACTCAAAGTTGACATACTCTGAATCCGTATGTGACACGATGTACTCGTAGGCCGTCATGCCGCCCTCCATCTTCTGAAATTCATAGTTGTGGTTGTGATAGAGGAGGCTCACGCCCTCCTCCTTCAACTGCTTCCCCGCCTTATTCAGACGTTCGCACAGCTTCTCAACCTCGATTCTATCGCGGAAATCAAAGCGGTACATCCCTGTGATAACCATGTTGGTGGTGCCGTATTTTGCCGCCTCCAAAGCCGCAGCTTTTCCATCTCTCTCAATACTTCCCAGATCCATATGAAGGCTCACAACCTTAAGTTCTGCCTCCCTCGTCAATGCAACCCAGTCGAGATTTCCTCCCTTTCCGGTCGGCATCCCCGCCGCCTTCGTCAAAAAGCGGACAATAAACGGAGTCGGATTGACCATAAAACTGTTCAGCTCGATTCCGTCATACCCTGCTGCCTTCACTGCCCTCAGTGTCTCCCTTGCCCTCTGCTCTGTTCCCGTTACGGTTCCCAGCATAATCTGCTGTACTGCTCTCACTGCCATATTCACTCTCCTACAAAATATACTTCTGTCTCTGTAGCTAAATATCTCCAAGAAAATGCAGGCTCTTCTTTGCTTTGCGCTTCATATTGCTCCTGTCTACCGCAATCAGTCCGAAGGTCATGGAGAATCCCTTCTGCCACTCAAAATTGTCCAGAAGTGACCAGTAACAGTATCCAATCACCGGTATCCCTCTCCCGATACATTCCGCCACTCCTCGTGTCGCCTCGTCGATAAACGCCACTCTTCTCTCGTCGTCGCCGGTTGCGATTCCATTCTCCGTCACCATGATCGGCATATCCGTCCTGCCCGCTTCTTTGAACTCTCCATCCACCCTTTTAATGACATGTGCGAGCGCTTGCGGATAGAATTCATAGTCCATCTGCGTCGTTTCCGCTCCCTTTGGAACCGGGCAGATTCCGTCTGGTCCAATCAATGACCTCGTGTAATTCTGCACTCCGAAGAAATCGTCATCCTTGATATACGGAAGATAGTGGCTAAACTCCTCCTTCCACTCTTGCGCCGCAACCTGATTTCCTCCCTCCACTGGCTGAATATCATGCAGCGATAAGGACAGACCAATCTGAAGTTTTGGACACACTTTTTTCATCGCCGCCTTTGCCGCCTGATGCGCACGCATCACAAGGATATCTCCCTCCCCGCTTCTGCCGCTCACAAACACCTGCGGGCTTCTCGTCCCGAAAATCTTTTTATTTTCAAAGCCCGCCCAGAACATATTTTTGAGCATCGTATTAAAATTCATTCCGACCTGCGCAGTCCCCTCCACGCTTTCCGATTTTTTCTTCTCCTTCTTCTTCGCCATCATCTGTCTCTTGTAGCGCTCGGCAATCGCCGCAACCTGAAGCCCCATGTTGGCTTCGTTGATTGTAACTACATAGTGCATCAGATTACCCAATTGTCTGACAACATATCCACAGTAATCCGCGAACGCTTCCACCGTCTTCTCGCTCTCCCAGCCGCCGTTTTGAATCAACCAGACCGGTGAGGTAAAGTGCATCATTGTGACAATCGGTTCAATTCCGTTCGCTCTGCAGCACTCCAGCACTTTGCGGTAGTGCTCAATCTCTTTTTCATCGAATTTTCCCTGCTCCGGCTCAATCCTCGCCCACTCGATGGAAAAACGGTATGCGTTAAGCCCTGCCTCCGCCATCATTTTAATATCTTCCTCATAACGGTTGTAGTGATCTACGGCATCGAGCGACGGCTCATTGAAGTTGTTGTGCTTTGTGTGTTCCATTGCCCAGTAATCGCTGTGAATATTATTGCCCTCAACCTGATGCGCAGAGGTCGCCGCACCTACATAAAAATTTTCCGGAAATCTACTCATCGTCCCACACTCCTTATTTTGCCTTTGAAATCTTAGACAGTGCCGCCGCAAGGCCTTTTGCCTGCTCTCCGTCCGGGTCGATTCCCGCCTGCGCGAGCAGCTTTTTTAAAGGCTGTCTTGCAATCATCGCCTTCATCGCCTCTGGAATTTTTACATTTTTTCCCATTCCTCCGGCGACGGCACCCTGCATCTGCTTCATCATATGCTCCAGAAGAGCCGCACCTTCCGGCGTCGCCTGAATATCTTCCATCGTGCTGTTTAAGCTCAGGAAATCTCCCTCTGCCTGTTCCTCTTCCTCCGGTTCATCAAACCAGTTGCGCACCTTTGCCGCATCCATAAAATACGAAGGATTAGGGTCTGCCACCTTCCGAATCGTCATCTCATCGCAGAGCGACTCATCTTCTGCCGCGACGGCTCTGATTTTGTGTATCCCGGAAATCGGAACGCTGAATGTAAACACATGCGCTCCCTCCACCTCACCAAAAAGCTTATCGTCCACATACAGGGCAATCTTTTTCTGATTGGAATACACCTTTACCTCCGTCACTTCCTCCACGCGTTCCGCATATCTGCGCCCGCACAGATGCACGAACGGTTCATCACTCCACCACGCCTTGTAGATATAGTAGGCATCCTTCTTCTGTCTGCGGTCGAATGTGATGAGCCCCTTATGGTTCTTGCCCGGGTCGCCTGCCTCATCCCGCCCGGCAGCTGCAAATTCAAACATATTCCACACATAAGTTCCCCACAGAAATGGTCTCGCTGCAATCATCTCGAGCATATGTTCATGGTAGAGCGCCTGATAGCTCTCCGTGTAATCACCTTTTTGAGGCTTCGGGGACTGCAGGGTGATAACCGAATCTGCTCCGTATTCCGTCAGGCCGATCACCGTATGCGGGTGCTCCTTATGGAACGTGTCAAAAAATGCATCGTTCTCCTCCATCTCTCCCACATACCATCCATAGTACAGATTATACCCGCGAATGTCCGGGAGTTCAACCAGCGGACTATCTGTCTCGAGCAGAAAGAGGTTCGCCATCGCGGACACTCTGCCCGGATCCATCTTGTGAATCAGCTGATTTAAAATCTGATGATTTTCCATCAAATCATCCGTCACACCCTGAAGCGAAATCTCGTTGGAGATTGCCCAGCAGATAATAGATGCATGGTTGTAGTTCTGTACAATAAGTTCCTTCATCTGCGAGACAGTGTTCTTTCGTCCCTCCGGCATATGCACCGTAATATATGGAATCTCCGCCCACACAACGACACCTTTTTTATCACACAGATCATAGAAAAACTGGTCGTGCTGATAATGTGCGAGACGGATGGAGTTGGCTCCCATGGAGAGAATCAGTTCCATGTCCTCCTCGTGCATCTCCTTCGTCAGCGCATTGCCTACGCCGAGACGGTCCTGATGACGCGACACTCCGCGGAGCGGGTAGCTCTTTCCGTTCAGGAAAAAGCCTTCGTCCGGGTCAAAGGAGTAGGTTCGGCATCCAAACGAAGTTTCCACCTCATCCACTGCAACGTCCCCCTTTTTCAGAGACGCCTTTGCCTGATACAGATACGGGTCAGCGAGACCGTTCCACAGATGCACGTTCTCCACTTCGATTGTTCCCGACGCATGTCTTACACCGCTTACTTTTCCAGAGATATCCTCCATCCATGCGGAGTCCGGCTTCTCATCAGCAGTAAGGCAGATTTCTCCAACCGTCTCCACTTTGACGCTGATGCAGTCGGCATCCCCCACATAGTACGCATCGAATGTGACGAAAGCATTTTTTCCTTCCACCTTTGGCGTGACATAGAGACCTCTTCCCCCAAAATAATCAAGGTCGAAATGTGCGGCCGGCACAATGATGAGATTGACATCGCGGTAGATTCCCCCGTAGAACGTAAAGTCCGCCCGCTGCGGGTAAACCTTATCGTTTGGGCTGTTGTCCACGAGAACTTCCAGTTTGTTCTCCTCTTTGAGCTCCGCCGTGACATTTGCGCGGAATGTCTGATATCCACCGTCGTGGGCTGCGACCTCTTTTCCATTGAGCAGTACCCTGGCAGAAGAATTGACACCGTTGAACTCTAAGTACACCTGCTCCCCCTCGCTAAATTCAGGTTTTGCAAAAGATTTTGTATAACTGCAGCACCCTCTGTAATAGTCCGCACAGCCCTGTCCGTCAACTGCATTCCATGTATGCGGAAGGTCAACATACTCCGCACAGCCCTCTTTTTCAAAAAGATAGTGATCATTAAAAAGAACTACTCTTCTCATTCTTTCTTTTCCTCCTTCTTTGCTGCAAGAATCGCCTGCTTTTTCTCCTGAATTCGCTTCTGTACCTCAATCATCTCCTCGCGGCTCAGCTTACAGTTTTTCATCGCAACCAGAGTGATAATCCATCCGATAAGCGGAAGTCCGAGATAGATTGCCATTGTCATCCAAAAGATTGCCGGTGTGAGCGGTTCATTCGGCTGCGGCATCGAACTCGTATAACCGATCAAAGCAACCGCTCCTGTCGCAATCAACGCGGAGAAAGAGGAGACTAGCTTGTCGATCAGACTGTAAGTTCCCGTCACGACCGCCGGAACGTATTTTCCGCTGCGGTCCAATTCGTAATCAATGACATCTGCCATGAAAGAGACATCCGCCGTGGTGACGCACATCTTTGCACCGTTTAAAGCCAGTGTGATAATAACATACAACACCATGGTCACTCCGGCCTTTGAGATGCTTGACGGATCTATTATCACAAAGTATACAAACATGACAACTGCAACTGCCATACACACTTTTGTCCATGTGACAATCGCATTCTTGCTGCCGTGCCTGCCGGCATATTTCGCTCCAAATGCCGCGAATATGATGGATGGGAGCATACTGATAACAGAGAGCATCGTCGCTAAGCTCATGTCCCCGATTATAATTCCAAACAGCATTGTTGTGATGACCGCCTGCGATGCCGCCTGCTGCGCAATCTTGTCGGACGCCTGTGCTATAATGTAACTCTGAAGCGGCTTATTCCCCTTCAACACATTCAACATATCCTTCACTTTTAAAGGCTCCTGCTTTGCAATTCCCAGATAGTATTCCGGTTTGTCATACTCGGACACGCCAATGCAGACCAGAAGGATTCCCACTGCCGCCACCGCCATGGAGATGCGGGACGCTGCGGATAAAAATTCCTGATTATAGGTTCCGCCGCATCTCGGGAGCAGCACCATGTTGAGAACAACCGTCATCACCATCGGAACAGCATAGTTAAATACCGTCTGCCATACACCGATGGTAGGGCGCTGTTTCGGGTCGTTGCTCATGATAGCCGGCAGTGTCTGCGCTGTTATGTTCGTGATGGTGTACCCAATGACGTAGACCACATATAAAGCTGTAAATACGACGACCCCAAATCCCTTTGAGGACATCACGTCAAACATCGCCAGAAGCCCAACCGCCTCAATCAAAAACCCGACAATCAGCAAAATTCTCAGCCGCCCGAATTTTGTATCGACCTTGTCATAGACAAACGCGAGAAACGGATCTGTGATGCCGTCTAAAATACGCGTTCCGGTAAGAATCACTCCCACGACTGCCGTAGTAATCCCATATCCGATACTGGCACTGTAACTTGCCATTCCGATCAAAGAATACACACTCATTCCCACCAACGCATTACATGATACCAGAATAATCTGCCATAACTTTGCACGGCGGTACTCTACACCGTCAATTTCGCTCTGGCTTATCTTCTTTTCCTTCCCCATAGCACAATCCTCCTTCTATGTACCTGTTATTTAGATTTCCTTTTTGCCTTCCCCTTTTGTTGACTTTATGATAGCATCCGGGCGGATAATGTGTTAGAATATTTTTGACAAAATTAGTAATATTTTGACTTTTATTTTTAATAAGGAGGATTGCCATGGATGAGACCATCTTTCTGCGCTTTATCGCCAACATTCTCTCGATTCACACGCTCCGCATTGACAGGGAAAAGGACACCCTCGCTCTCTTTGAGAAGGAATTCTGTTTTGAGCGCACGCTCCAGCCGATGTATACCGCAGATTATCTGAGCTATCTGCTCGAACACACCAGACCGGACACCTTTTACGAGATTACGGACTATCTGAACACCAATCTGCTTCTGTTTGAATTTGAAGACTGCCACTACCTCATCGGCCCCTATGTGAAAAATACCTTCGCAGCGGAGGAGATGCAGGAACTGCTCGCCACACACAAGCTTCCCGCGAGCATTCTGCGCTCTCTGAAAATCTATTACACGCACTTCCCGCAGCTCTCTTACAATATGGTCTCGGAGACTGTGCAGGCCGCCATGCGCACTTTTTTCCCTGCCACGCCGGACTATACACTCCGGAAGCTGACAGGATTCCACGAAGAGTTAAAAAGGGAAGAACTGATATCGGAATCCTCTAAGACCTATATGCAGGTCATACAGCGATACGAGATGGAGAACTTTTTCCTCCAGAAGATTTCAGATGGGGATGTGGTCGGTGTCCGCCTTGCCTTCGACAATATCGCCAAAAATTTCTATGCGACCAGCGACCCGATACAGCAGTCAATCTATTTCACGGACCGCAACGGTTTTGCGGTCATCCGCACCCTCGCCAGAAAGGCAGCGGAACAAGGCGGCGCCCACGTCGTTTTGATTGATGAGATCACCCAGGAGGGCATTCAGCAGTTTTCCCGCTGCCGCTCCCTCTCCGACGTGGAAAAATGCAACCGCAACCTGCTGCTTAAGCTTACCCGGGCGGTTGCCGACGCCAAATCGCTCCGGGAATACTCCCCTGCCATCCGAAATGTTGTATCGTACCTTTTATTCAACTACACACAGGATATCTCCCTGTCCTCCCTCGCCGCGTCCAACCACGTCAGCCCGGAGCACCTCTCCCGCACTTTCAAAAAGGAGGTTGGGGAGACTATCACAGAATACATCACCGGACTTCGCCTGAAAAAGGCGGCGGAACTTTTAAAAAACGGTAATCTCCTCATCGCAGAAATTGCTATGTACGTCGGATATCCGGACGGCAACTATTTTGTAAAAGTATTCAAAAAGCGGTATGGGATGACACCATCCGCATACCGCAGGAATAAGTAGCACTGACATGTGCTCGCTGTTTTTTATCCCGAATTATTCACAGCCACCACACAAACAAGCCACAGACCATCTGCCGCTGCTTCGCAGCTCTTGTCTGAGGCTGTGAATAATTCGGGTTTATTTTTCATATAAGAACTTTTCCGGCAGCGCGACATGGAAATCACGCGCCAGATTGCGAAAGTCGTCCGGCGTGATGGTCTGCATTTTGTCCGGTCTCATGGAAAGCGTTTTTACAAGGATTTCCGCAGACTTCTCTGCCGTGTGCATCAGACCAAAGGTCAGGTCGAAATCTTCCCCTGCCGCAAACATACCGTGGTGCGCCCAGATGGCGAGATCATATTCTCTCATCAGCCTGCTCGTCGCGACCGCAATGTCACGTCCCCCCGGAACCATCCACGGAACCACGCCGATCCCGGAAGGAAATACCACCGGACACTCCGTCGCCATCTCCCACAGTTCTCTTGTAAATACCTCATCCTTTAACGGAAGTACAAATGTCAATGCAATTATATTCGTCGTATGTGCATGATAAATGACACGGTAGGCTCCGTCTGTCACCTGCTTTTTCACCTCATGATTCATCAGATGGGACGGAAGCTCCGAAGTCGGTCTTCCCCCGTTCACAAGCCCCCAGACAATGCGGTAATGCTCTCCCTTGTCGTCCAGCTCGATCATACCGATAGAATCCTCCGGCTTGATGCTGACGTTGCGGAAAAATTTCCCGCTTCCGGTCACGAGAAAATATTCTCCTGCCAGTCCCGGAACAGATGTGCCAATCGGCTGCCACTCCTGCGGTGAAAAGTTCTCTTTCACCTGCGCAACCTCCTCCTCCTTCACACGGTAAGAAAGGTTTCCGCCGTTTCTCTCATGCCAGCCCTGCTTCCATCCATCGTCCGCCATACGAATAAATCCCTGTACAAATTCTGCCTCTAAAAATTTCATCGCTCTTCCTCCACTCTTTTTGCCAATACTTCTTTTTCGTATTTTTCTACTTCATCATAAAAATGCAGGTCATCAACCACGCCGCACTGCCTCAGATACTCCTCCCACACTTCACCGATCGGAAGCAGCTTGCACGCTTCCTGCATGACCATGAGTTTTCCAAATTCTCCCTCATCCTGCAGCTCCTTCAACATCTCATTCGGTGTGCACATCGCCATAAGCAATGCCTTCTGCCAGCTTCTAAATCCGGTCGCTAACGCCGAGATGCGGTTAATACTCGCATCGAAGTAGTCGAGCGCCATGTAGACACGCTCTAATCCATCGCAGCGGACAATCTCTTTTGCCATCTCTTTCGTCTCATCGTCTAAGAGGAGAACATGGTCGGAATCCCATCTCACGCCCCTTGTGATATGGAGTGCAAACTCCGGGTAAAAACAGAGCATTGCCGGTATCTTGTCGGAGACAAACTCCTGCGGATGATAATGTCCGTTGTCCATCAAAGGCATGCAGCCATCGTGCTGTGCCGCAAAACTTAAAGCAAATTCTGCGGAGCCTACCGTGTAACATTCAACACCGATTCCGAACACCTTAGACTCAATACAGGGTTTTACCAGATTCTTATCATACGGCTCCGAGAGAATCTGTTCGATGGAATCCTTGTATCTCATGCGAGGTCCCATACGGTCCGCAGGAACATCCTTAAATCCGTCTCCAGTCCAGATATTCATTACACACGGAACCCCTGTCTCCCTCGCAAAATACTCGGAAATGCGGATACACGCCTTGCCGTGCTCAATCCAGAAGCGGCGGGTCTCCTCGTCCGTGGAGGAGAGCGTCAGACCGCTCGCCGCCCTCTCATGGGAGAAAAACGTCGGGTTGAAATCCAGCCCCATATGATATTTTTTTGCCAGCTCCACCCACTTCTTAAAGTGGCGCGGCTCTAATTTATCCCTGTCGACAAATCCGTCCTCCTCGAAAATTGCATAGTTCGCATGGACATTCAGCTTCGCTTTGCCCGGGATGAGAGAAATGACTTTCTCCATATCTTCAAAAAGCTGCTCCGGGCTCGTTGCCCTGCCCGGGTAGTCCCCCGTCGTTTGAATTCCGCCTGTCAGTCCCCCGTCATTGTCGAATCCGATGACATCATCTAACTGCCAGCAGTGAAGTGACACCGGAACTTTCTTTAATTTCTCAATTGCCGCGTCCGTGTCCACACCGAATGCCTCATATTTTTTCTTTGCCGCTTCATATCCTGTCATTCCTTTTTCCTCCTTCTTCCCTTTCCTATGAATCGTATTCTTTTATCTCAAACGACCTGTCGATACATTTTCTCGCGTCCTTTAAGTCTTTCAGTTCCCCCGCTGCAATCATCTGCGCCGCAATATTTCCAATCGCCGTTGCCTCGGTCGGTCCGGCATACACCTTTTTTCCACAAGCCCTCGCAGTAAGACTGTTCAGATAACCCGCATTCGCTCCTCCACCGACGATATGTACCGCCGGATAGGTCACACCCGTCATCCGCTCCATCTCCTCCACGGTCTTCGCATAGCATACAGCCAGGCTGTTATAGATGACTGCCGCCACCTGATAGATTCCCGTCGGCACCGGCTGCCCTGTCTCCCCGCACGCCATCTGAATCTCCCTCGTCATATCGGAGGGCGCTAAGAATCTGTCGCTGTTGACATCTACGAGAGAAGGAATCGTCACGCGCGACGCACCCTCGCAGATCTCGCCGAACCCCATCTCCGGCGCTAACTCTTTCCGCACCGACTGCAGCATCCAAAGTCCCATGATATTTTTTAAATACCGGTAGCGAAGGTCATATCCGCCCTCGTTCGTGAAGTTGCATTTCATGCTTTCCACGGAGCAATCCGCCTCCTTCAATTCACACCCCATCAGCGACCACGTTCCGGAGCTGATGTATAGCGCATCGTCGGATACGGACGGCACCGACACTACTGCCGAGCCGGTATCATGCGTCGCCGGGAGTACCACTTTACACTTAAAACCGACCTCCTTTGCCACCTCCGGTGAAAGATCGCCGACGAGACTTCCGGGCATCGCAATCTTCTGAAAAATCTGCCGCGGAAATCCAAGTACATTTATCAATTCCTCATCCCAGTCATTTGTCTTCGCATTCACTAACTGCGTCGTCGTCGCATTGGTGTACTCCTGCACTTTTACCCCCGTCAGGAGAAAATGAAAATAGTCCGGTATCATCAACAGTGTCCTCGCCCTGCCGAACAGCTCCGGTTCCTGCATGCTGCACGCCATCAGCTGGTAGATGGTATTGAACGGCTGCTTCTGGATTCCGGTGCGCTCATAGAGCCGCTCCGCCGAAATCCGCTCATACACGCTCTCATCCACCCCTTCCGTGCGTTGATCGCGGTATGCATACGTCCTCCCTAATATCTCATCCTTCTCATCAAGCAGAACATAGTCGACCGCCCATGTATCAATCCCCATACTGACAGGGATTTTTCCGAGTTCACTGCACTTTTTCATACCGGCAAGAATCTCGCGGTAGAGTCTCCTCACATCCCAGCAGAGATGCCCGTCCACCTCGTCCATCCCATTGTAAAAACGGTGGATCTCCTCCAACTTCACCCGGCCGTCCTCCATCCATGAGAGCATATGCCGCCCGCTGGATGCACCGATGTCTATCCCCAAATAATACTCCATGTGCTTTTTCTCTCCTCCCTTCCCAAGCCATTGTTTCTGTCTTAAGTGTATTCTGTTTCCAGCCACAAAAAAAGAACACTTTTTGTTCAAAAAAGTGTCCTTATTTGCAATCGCGGTACTTCTTCGGCGAGCACCCGTATCTCCTTTTGAAAATTCTGTGAAAATAGCTTGCATTCTCATAGCCGACAGCCGCTGCAACATCAATGACCGGAATCTCCGTGTGCTGCAACAGATAGCCCGCCTGCGCGAGCCGCTTTGCCTGCACCAAATCCGTATAGTTTTGTCCCAGGCGGCGCTTGATCTCCCGCGAGAGCCAGTAAACGTCGTAGTGCAGCTGCTCTGCCAGCATTGTCAGCTCCCCATCCCTATAATTTTCATCGATGTACTTAAGAACTGCCAATGAAAGTTTCTCCCCCTCGTCCTCCCCGTCCGTATCGAGCGCGTCGATATGGTTGAGGAGCTGCAAGAGCAGCAGCCCCATCGTCATCTGGTTCGTGCTGCGCTTGTTCGGCAGATGGTGCATCAGCGTCCAGACCAGATTCTCGATGAGATTCTGAACCGGAAGAACATCCGCCACCTTAAAATGCAGATAACTTGAGTTCTTATTTGCACCCGTCATGCAGGCGATGAGAAAGTCTCTGAGCTGATTCTCCTCCGCGTCTAAAAGCCGCAGTGCATAATCGAAAAACTCCGGGAGAATGATAAAATTCACCGCGATATCGCCGTCTCCTGCCGGTAAAATTTCCTGCAATGAGTTCTGATTCAGAAAAAGCAGTTCCCCTCTTTTCAATTCAATCGTAGTTCCGTTTACGATATGTGTCGTGCTGCCGCTGCACATATATACCACTTCCACATAGTTGTGGGTGTGCGGCGGAAAGTGGACATAGCGCGTATGCTTGCGGATGGTAATGAGTTTTCCCTGCTCTAAAAGTTTTTTCGCGTCAATCTGATAGCGCTCCGGGAAGAGACTGTCACCGTTCCTCTCCTGATAGATGCTGCGGTCCATCTCCCTGCCGTCTAAGATGCCCTGTTCTTCGTCTGTTATTCTTTTTAATTCATTTAGAATCTGCTTTCTCATATTCTCCTATGGTCCTGTACTAGAACGCGTCATACCAGTTGACGTTGACATCCGTACTGTTATTTTTATTAAAAATACTGTAATCCATCGGCGTCGTAAAGCGGTACACTCCGTCCCTATAGGTGAGTGCCATATTAAAATCGATGCTATCCTGCCAGAAATCAAACGTGACAAGATTGTTATAGCCGAACGTTCCCGTCACAAGATAGGTGTCAGAGGAAAGCGGTTCGATATAGCAGAGTGACTCGACTTCGGAATCATTCTGCTCGAATGTCTTTGGATCAAATTCAGACAGATATTGAAAGATGCGCTCAATGTCACTGTCTGTCACGCTCTCCTCAAAATATGCGCGCGCCCCTGCCACGTCATTCTGTTTAGAGCAGGTGTAAATGTTCTGTATCAGTTCGGACAGGGCCGCAATCATATTGCTCTTCACCTCCGCGCTCTCAACATTGAGCCTCTGCACATAATCAGCCGGCGAACCCGTGTAGGTCTCCCTGAATTTAAACTGCTCATTTAACGTCCCCAGACTCGTCACAATTGTGACATCATAACTGTCTCTGATATACATCATGGGAACATGATAAACCGTATAAGAAACACCTTTTTTATCCACTTTTTCACTGGATTCCCAGGTATACTGTTTTCCGTCAAATGTGATATCCGCATCCGAAGCCAGCCGGATTGGCACATTGTAGACCAATCGCTCCCAATCCGGAATAAAGAATTTGTATTCCCCATTTTCTATATAAAAATAGTAATCTGTCTCAACATCATTGTTAAACTCATAGTGATATTTGTGAATGGAAAAACCCTCATAGCTTTTTATTTCATCATAAGTAATCTCTTTGATTTCCAAGGAAGAATCGGGAAAAATCCTGTTGAAAAAATAGTCATCCACAAGGCTCTCCTTCTCATTCTCTGAAATGACAGCATTCTCCGGCGCGTAGAGCAGTTCTCCTGCTGCCGCTCTATCACCGTTTTTTAACGCCTCCACCATCTCGTTTGAGATAGAAAGAATGCGCTTCACCTCGGTCTTATCCTGCCACGACGGCTCTTTTTCTTCGGCGTAATTAGATTGTGAAGTGTGTGAATCCGAAAAACTTGTAGCTACAGAGATAATAATTCCCACCATAAAAATCACCACAAACGGAAGAATGATACACAGCGGAATGAGCCACACAAACTTCTGATAGGACTTCGAATAATTCGAGGACGCCGGCGCGGAATTGTAATGATTGCCAGTGGAGTTCGAAGCTGCTGACGTAGAACTGTAATTATTGACAATGGTCTGGTTGATTGTACTATCATCAATGCGCTCCACGACATCCTCTATGCTGTTTGATGCGCCGCAGTCAGCGCAGAAAAAATCCCTTATCTGATCATTGCTGTCCGACACATAGGTATTGCCGCAAAATGGGCACTTCACAATATATTTCATTTCACTATACTCCTTGTACTTAAAATAATCTTTTGTATCCGGTCACATGCCTACTCCATTTTAACTGTTGACAAAGAAAATGTAAAGACGGACAAATCGAAAGGTAGGGTTGTTTCACGAAGGCCTATCAGTTAATGTTTTGATCTTGT
>CAZBUW010000022.1:0-37633 GCA_964495195.1 uncultured Roseburia sp. | reverse complement strand
ATAAAATCTTAAGTTTCCCATATATACAATTCTTGTTCGTGAAACAACCCTAGCAACATGCATTTTTTTCTAAGGAAATGAGGGCGCGGGGTCGATATATAAAACAGAGAGGTGACATGGATGGCCGATGAAACTGCATGGATGCATAATATGAGACACGGATAAGGAGTAAAAAACATGAAGATTAATCAGAATATGATGGCGGTAATCAGCAACAAGCAGCTGCTCAGAACAGAAAATAATCTGGCGGGTTCAATGGAGCGTCTTTCTTCCGGGTTGAAAATCAATCATGCGAAGGATAATCCGGCAGGAATTGCAATTTCCAATAAAATGCAGGCGCAGATTGATGCATTAGACCGGGCGTCACAGAATGCGTCCGACGGTGTTTCGGTTCTTCAGATTGCAGACGGCGCATTGAACGAAGTGACAAGCATTCTGCAGAGAATGAGAGAGCTCTCGGTGCAGGCGGCGAGTGATACCAACTGTTATGAGGATAAACAGGCAATCCAGCGTGAAATAGATTCCTTAAAGGAGGAGATTGACCGCATTTCGAGCGATACGGAGTACAATCAGAAGTCTTTGCTCGACGGAAGTCTGGATACGAGAGTCTATGCGAAGGACATTTCGAGAATCAACATATCCGACACGGTTCTCCCGGAGGATTACAAACTTGAGATTACGGCGACGGCGACAAAGACAATGACAGCGAGCGGTACGGCTGCGAACTATCTCGACTCAACTGCGACAGTAGGTGCAAGCGGTTCCATTTCCATCAATGGAAGCATTGCCCAAATCAATGCGACGGATACATATGCCGAGGCATATGAGAAGATTAGAAATGCAGCAGAAACCGGGGAGGCAACGGCAGATTTGTCCGACAGCAACGGAACACTGACGTTTGCCAGCGCACGCTACGGGACTTCCACACCGGTCGATGTCGTGTTTACATCCGATACGGATCAGGACGCCTTTGTGACGGCACTCGGATTTTTCGGGAGCGGAACGGAGACGGACGACGGCTATGTGTTGAATTATGTAAACAGAGGAACCGACGCGCAGGTAAAACTTGGAGACGGTTTTGCGTCAACGGCGACGGTTGCAACGACGGGAAACAGAGTTACAATTACAGATTACAATGGGTTTTCCATCGGTTTTCTGGCGGATGAAGGATTTGAGGATGAGGTCGAAATCGATGTGACAGAGATTGGAAAGATGACACTTCAGGTGGGGGCAAATGAGGGACAGCACACGGATGTCCGCATTCCGGAAATCTCCACGAAGAGTCTTTATATCGACGATGTGGACGTGACGACGGTAACGGGTGCTGACCGCGCCATCGCATCCTTTGACGAGGCGCTTGCACAGGTGACGGCAACGCGCTCAAAGATTGGTGCGTATGAGAACCGCCTTGACTATTCCGTTTCAAGTCTCGATGAGACCGGAGAGAATGTGACGGCGGCAATCTCCCGTATTCAGGATCTCGACATGGCGGAGGAGATGACAAATTACACCCGTTACAATGTGTTAGATCAGGCGGCAATCTCCGTGCTGACACAGGCGAATGACATTCCACAGCAGGTGTTGCAGCTTTTGCAGTAAGATGAGGTCTCAGAATGAAAAAAGAGCAGAAACAGGATTTTACGAGGAGGATCAGCCAGTGCAACAGGGGCGGCATGATCGTCATCATCTATGATATTATTTTTGCATATTTTGAGGATGCAAAGGACGCCTTCCAAAAGGGCGACAGAGAGGCGTTTAAGACGGCGATCCGCAAGGCTGACCGCGGAATTGCCGAACTGATGCAGGCGCTGGATTTCAACTATGGACTGGCGAAAGAACTCTATCCGCTCTATGCATTCTGCCGTGAGGAACTTGCAAAATGCATGTACCGGCACAGGCTTCAGGAACTTGCGGAAGCGGAAGAAATACTGAAGCGTCTGTACGACAGCTTTGAAAAAGTTGCCGCACAGGACACTTCGGAACCTATGATGAAAAATACCCAGCAGGTCTATGCGGGATATACCTATGGACGTGACAATTTGACAGAGAACTGTCAGGAATTTGACAGATCGAGAGGATTCTTGGTATAAGAATCCTCTTTTTCTGCATTAAAATGCAAGGCTGTCTCATACTGTTTCAGCCGCGTCAGCAAAAATTTATAGCGCATCTGGACTGCATTTACTTCATAAATACAGGAATCGATCATATCCGGATCAATTACATTCTCCAGATTCTCATAGGCATATCGCAATTCTTTTGCAGTTTGGTTCAGATCATTTCTCAATAAGGTATAATGCTCATCTGTAATTGGCTTATTTTTTAAGACGCGCATGTAAGAACCCCACTTTCTATTCCAATATTCTTTTATGATAAGTATAAGCAGGAAATTGCCAAACTATACAAATTTATGAAAAAAAGTTCTAAATCTTCCCCGTCTTCCATAGCATGTAGAACAGAGAACAAGGCTGGAGGAGGCGGTAAAACATGGAAAAAAGAGGGGCGTCGGGGCCAAATTTTTTCATGAGAATGATTTTAGGTGCAGTGGGGGTGGCGTTCTGTAATCAGATTCTGGAAAGTCAGGGAATCGGGGTGGCTGTGGGAATGAATCCGATGAGCCTTTTGACAATCGGAACCCTTGGAATCAGCGGTTTTGCGCTGCTTTACGCTATTATTTTTTTGAAATTTTTGTGATTAGTTTACAAAAATAAATTATTTTGGAAAAAGGGGTAGACAAGGGGCGGGGGCGTTGCTATAATCCATTTTACAAAAAATCGAAACGAGGTGATGGATTGGGGGCTTAAATTACATAGTGCTGCTTGCGTTTATAGGTGTCGCAGTCTGGGGCGACATGACGGCCACAAAGATTAGCAACCGGATAATCTTGGCGGGGCTGGCAGCGGGATTGTTCTTTCGCATATGGGGAAGCGGATGGACAGGTATATTTACATATCTTGTAAATATTTCTATACCGGTGGTCTTATTGTATCTTTTATTTCTAAAGCGTGCCTTAGGGGCAGGCGATATCAAGTTGTTTTCCGTAGCAGGTGGATTTTTGGAGAGGAGGGAATTGTTCTATTTAATTATAATGTCGTTTGTAGTTGCAGCGGCGCTGTCATTTCTGAAGCTGGCAGGACTCTGGGCGAAAAAGAAGTGGAACAGAAGCGAGCGGCATTTTATTCATTTTTCTGTTGCTATATTGGCGGGTTATCTGTGGTGTCTGGGGGTGTGTATTTGAATCAGATTGTAGCGGCAGTCTGTGACAGCGACGAAGTCTATGTCAATAGGTTTGCCCTATATGTAAAAGAGCATCATGCAGAAAGAATTAAAGTACATGGTTTTACGAGAATGGAGACTTTGATGGAGGGACTGCTGATGGAGCGGTTCGATGTCGTACTGATAGGAGGAGGTTTCGATGGGGCAAAGGAAGGCATTAAACAATACCACATACCAATTCTTTTTCTGGAGGAGGAAGTCGGAGTGGGAGAGGAAGGAGCGGATGCGGGCGGTTCCCATGCAGCAGACGTTTCCTCCGGGCTGCGCTGTGCGGCAGAGGAGAATCGGTATCAGCAGGAGAGGGTAAGCAGCATCTTAAAATACCAGTCCGCGGAAAATATTATGCATGAGATTTTTCGTGTCTGTGACAGGGAGGAAAAGATGCCGGAGATCGGGCTAGAAGCCGGCGGAAAAATCGAGTGGATCGGTGTGTGCTCGCCGATTCAGCACGAGATGCAGATGCCGTTTGCCGTCACGATGGCGTCCATGCTCTCGGAGCAGAGGAAGGTGCTCTATCTCAATCTGACCGGGTGTTCCGGGTTCCTTGCGACATTCCGGCTGGAGGGCGAGCACAATCTGGAGGATATTCTGGTAAAAATCCGGCAGAAACGCCTGACCGCGCAGGGCTTTTTCCGCTCGGTCTATCAGAGTGAGACACTCTTTTATATCCCGCCGGTTACAAATCCGGAGCACCTGTATCAGATGAGCAGGGAGGAATATTTTCTGCTGCTTCATTTTCTGGAGCAGGAGACGGATTTTGAGGCGGTGGTTCTGGATATAGGTGGTGTGATACCGGGCTTTTTCGAGGTCTTAGAACATTGCAGTGAGGTGTATGCCGTCATGAAGAACGGCCCCTACCCGGAGTGCCGCAGGGCGGAGTTTGAGGATGCACTGCAAAAGGGCGGACTGCAAAAGCTGGCGGAGCGGATTCAGAACGTCTATCTGCCCTACTCCTCCACACAGGTCGTTCCGGCGATGGGACTGTTAGAACAGTTCAAGTGGAGCGAGTTAGGAGACATGGCGCGCAGATATCTGTTCGGAGGAGACGGCCTATGATAGCGGAGCTGCGGAGCCGCGTCCTTGCGCGGATTGATTTGTCAAAGAATATCTGCGATGAGGAAGTGGAAACGCTGGTGGAGGAGGTGGTGCGCAGTTATGCAGCGGAACACACGCTCTCCATCGGGGAGAGGGCAGAGCTCGAGCAGGAGATTTTTCATTCCCTGCGAAAGCTCGATGTCCTGCAGGAACTCATCGACGATGCGGAGATTACGGAGATTATGGTCAACGGACCGAATCATATCTTCTACGAGAAGAGAGGAGAACTTTTTGAGTGGGAGAAAAAGTTTGCGGACAGGGAGCGGCTTGAGAATGTGATTCAACAGATTGTGGGGACAAACAACCGCATGGTGAACGAGGCGGCGCCCATCGTGGACACGAGGCTCGCGGACGGTTCGCGTGTGAATATTGTGCTCTCCCCCATCTCCATCGACGGAGCGGCGGTCTCCATCCGCAAATTTCCCGAGCGGCCGTTTCAGATGGGTGATTTGATTGCAAGGGGTTCTGTGACAGAGGAGGCGGCGGAGTTTTTAAGAAAGATGGTGGAGGCAAAGTACAATATTTTTGTCTCCGGCGGAACCGGTTCCGGGAAAACTACGTTTTTAAATGTGTTATCCGCCTATATTCCGAAGACGGAGCGGATTTTGACCATCGAGGACTCTGCGGAATTGCAGATTCAGGGAAATTCCAATCTGGTGCGCCTCGAGACGAGAAACGCAAATCTAGAGGGCGTGGAGCCAATCACAATCCGCGATTTGATTAAGACTGCGCTTCGGATGCGCCCGGACCGCATTGTGGTCGGGGAGTGCAGGGGAGCGGAGGCGCTCGATGTGCTTCAGGCGATGAACACCGGCCATGACGGAAGCCTCTCGACCGGCCATGCGAATTCCTGTCGGGATATGCTCAGCAGACTTGAGACGATGGTGCTGATGGGAATGGAGCTTCCGCTGCCGGCAATCCGCAGTCAGATTGCGTCGGGAATCGATCTGCTGGTGCATTTGGGTCGCCTGCGCGACAGAAGCAGGAAAGTGCTGATGATTGCGGAAATTGACGGAATGGAGGCGGGGGAGATTAAACTTCACCCCGTGTTTGAATTTGTGGAGGACGAGGCCGCCTCCGGCAGGGATACGGTCGTGGGGACGCTGCGGCGAACCGGGGAACTGAGGCATAAGGACAAGTGCCGGGTGGCGGGGATCACGGTGGCATGACGGAATCTGTGGTGTATTGGGCTAAGCGGGATACGATTTGTCGGAGAGAGGGGGGATTCGCTTGAGATGGAGAGAAAAAGCGGGGTGTATACTGCTGAGCGCGGCGGTGTCGGCGGCGCTTGCCTATCTGTTCTACCGCTCTGTCTGGGGGATGCTGTTGTTTCCGGCAGTCTGTTGGTTTGTCTCGCGCCGCCGGAAGAAAAACGCGAAGGAGAGGAGGCAGAAGCAGATTCGTTTGGAGTTTAAGGATGCAATGCTCTCGGTGACGACCGCGCTGACGGCCGGGTACTCAATGGAGAACGCCTGGAGGGAAGCGGAGCGGGAGCTTGGGGAACTCTATCACGACAGGGGAATTCTTGCAACGGAATTTTCCAAGATGAATGCGGCGGTTCAGATGAACCAACCGCTGGAAGTACTGATGCAGGATCTGGCGGAGGAGACGGAAGTGGAGGACATTCTTCTGTTTGCGGAAGTGTTCTCTTTCGCAAAACGTGGAGGGGGAGATTTCATCCATATCATCGAGACGACTTCACGTCACATCCGGGAGAAGATGGAGGTCGAGCAGGAGATGGAGACGGTAATTGCCGGGAAAAAGATGGAGCAGAAGATTATGAATGGCATTCCGCTCTTTATTCTGTTCTATCTGGATTTGGCGTCGCCGGGATTTTTGGATCTGCTCTACGGAAACCTTTTGGGGATTGCTGTGATGTCCGCTGCGCTGGCGGTATATGCGGGAGCGCTGTTCTGGGCAGAACAGATTATGGCGATTGAAGTGTGAGGAGGCGGAATGATTGTTTGTATCTTAGTTGGATGTGCGGCGCTGCTTTGCAGTTTTCGGATGCGGGGAAAGGAGGATGTGCGGAAGAAGATGCTACTCTGTGTCGGCGTTTTTGCCTTGCTCGGGGCAGTGGCGGAATATGGATTGGGGCAGGAGAGAGAGCTGCAGGCAGATGGGAGTATCCGAAGGAATGAGGCGGGCGAAGGGGGACGGACGGCAGAGCTGCTTCTCGAAGTTCCCGAACTTGACACGGAGTATGAGATGACGGTGGAGATCCCGGAGAGAAGTTTAAGTGAGGAGGAGTGCCGGGAACTTTTAGAGGAGGCAAAACAGGAGATTGATGAGACATTCTGCGGGATCAATCCCTCTTTAAATGAGATAACGGACGATATCGTGGTACAGGATTCGTATCAGGAGGGGCTGGTGAAGGCGGAATGGAGTTTTGATAACTATGAGCTTGTGGAGCCGGACGGAATGTTGAAAAAAGAGAAGCTTACGGAGGAGGGAACGCTGGTGTACGCCGTCTGTGAGATGACCTGCGGAGCCTGCAGGAGCAGCTATGAATTTGCATTTCGAGCGGTGCGGGGGGAACAGAGCACAGGAGAGAGACTGCGCAAAGCGGTGGAGGAGGTTTTGCAGAAGCAGGGGGAGCGGGTAGATACGACAGAATTTCTTCTGCCGGAGGAGATACAGGGATATGCGCTCTCCTGGCGGGAGACGCAGAGCAGCCGCGCGTATGGATTTTTAGTCTTAGGAATACTGCTTGCCGTCGGGGTGAGGATATCGGAGCTCGAGAAGGAAAAACGAACCAAAAAGGAGCGGGAGATGTTGTTGACATTGGAGTATCCGGAGATTGTAAACAAGCTCTCCCTTCTGCTCGGAGCGGGAATGACACTTGGCCACGCATGGAAAAAAGTTGCCGCATCATACGAAAAGGAGCGGAATAAGACGGGGTTTCAGGTCAAACCGGCCTACGAGGAGATGCTGATTACATGCAGAGAGATGGAGAGCGGAACCGGAGAGAGAAATGCTTATGAACATTTTGGGGAGCGCTGTGGAATTCGGCGTTACCGGAAACTTGCATCTCTGCTTGAGCAGAATGCGAAGAAGGGAACAAGAGGGCTGTCGCTTCTGTTGGAACAGGAGTCAGAGGATGCCTTCGAGGAGCGGAAAAATATGGCAAAAAAATATGCGGAGGAAGCCGGAACGAAGCTGCTGCTTCCGATGATGCTGATGCTTGGCATCGTAATTGCAATCATCATGGTTCCGGCCGTATTGTCATTTCAAATGTAAAGGAGGAGTATCATGAGAAACTTTTATGATTTTTTAACGGAGGAAGACGGAGTTGGCGTGGTTGAGGTGATTCTGATTTTAGTCGTTTTGATTGGTTTAGTCATCATTTTTAAGAAGCAGTTGACCAATATTGTGAATGACATCTTTAAGACGATTACCGGAAAAATCGATACATTGTAGAGAGAAGCCTATGAGAAAGGGGAGTATTACCGTCTTTGCCGCGATGAGTATGATGCTGATTGCATCGCTTCTGTTTGCGCTGCTGGAATCTGCGAGGTACTGCGGGCTCGATGTGCAGGCGGAGCAGAAGACGCTTGCCGCGACGGAGTCTGTGTTTGCAGAGTACAACAGGTGGATGTGGGAGAACTATCACTTGCTGTTGCTCGACGGGGCTTACGGAGGAGAAGAGTTTTCTATGGAAAAGGTGGAAGGCGCGGCTTATCAGACAATATACGATAACTTAAATTATGATTTAACAAACTTGCTCCTTAAGAAAATGAACCTTTATCAGATGGATATACAATCCGTAAATGTGGATGAGTACCAGCTTGTGACAGACGCCGGTGGGGAGGTTTTCTTAGATTATGTGGCGGGTTATATGAAAGAGAACCTTACTGTCGAGGCGGCGCGAACCATCTATGAGCAAATTCAGCAGGGGGAGTCTGTCGAGGCGGAACATGGACAGACAGATTCTTCGATTGAGGAGGCAGTCGAGGGGATGAAAGCGGAACAGAACGGGGAGGAAGGGGAATTTTTGCCGCCGGATTCGCCTCCAAATACCAAAAATGACACGAATATCCGAACCAAAACCCATTACGAGGCAAAAAATAAAGAGTCGAATCTGTTGGAATCGGTGCTGCAGATGAAGCAGAACGCGGTGCTGGGAATGGTCGTGGAGGATGTGGAGCAGTTGTCAAAGAAGGCAGTCTCGGAGGAGGGATCGCTCCGGCAGAGAGTGTGGCAGCAGGGCACGGTAGAGACAGAGGTCGATGCAGACTGGTATGCAAAAATTCTGCTCGAGCAATATCTGACAACTTATTTTTCAGACTATACGGAGAGGATTGAGGGGCACGCTCTTGACTATGAATTAGAGTACCTAATCTGTGGCAGAGACAGTGACCGCGCCAACCTCGAGGGAGTCGTAGAACGGTTGATGCTCGTGCGGGAGGCGGGCAACGCAGCCTCGATTCTGATGGATGCCGCAAAGGTGGAGGAAGCTCTCGGGATTGCGACTGCTCTCGCAGGGGCAACGGCAAATCCCGCGATTATCAAGGTGGTTCAGATTGGGATTATCGGGGCGTGGGCGTATCTGGAGAGCATCCTTGATATCCGGACTCTTCTCGCGGGCGGAAAGATAGCAATGGTAAAAACGAAGCAGGAGTGGACAACGGATGTCGGCAGCATTCTGTCCTCCTTTCAGAAGACAAAAAAGGCAAAAGAATGTGACAGGGGGCTGACGTACCAGGGATATCTGATGCAGTTTCTGTATCTGGTGCAGACGAGGGAGCTCTGCTGCCGCGCCATGAATGTGATGGAACACAATCTGCGTCTTGTCGCAGAGTATCGGAATGCCGGGATGGATCACATGATTATCCGGGCAAGGGTGACGTGCGAGTACAGCGCCGAACCGCTGTTTTGGAGGCTTGTGCTGCTCGACGGGAAAGGAAGTCTCTCCTATTCCTTCTGTAAAACAGAAATTTTTTCTTATAAAATGGAATGAAAATGAAGAAGGCAGGTGAATCGGGGTGTCTCTTTTCAATCAGAAAAAAGAACAGATAAATGAAAATAAATCTCTCCCTAACCATAAAAATAAAAGTCATTTGTCTGGGAAGATGACGGTGCAAAAAGAGGCACCCCGATTCACCTGTGGGGCCTCTTTTACAGTGGAGGCGGCTCTGGTGATTCCTATGGTGACCTGTTTTTTTGCAGCCATCCTGTTTCTCTTCCACGTTCTCGAGGTTCAGCTCTGTGTACAGACCGGGATGGAACAGACGGGGAGAAAGCTGGCGGTATATGCTGCGGCGGAGACGGAGAACGGAACTGACGCTGCGGCGGGGAAGGAGAACGGAGCTGGCGCTGCGGCGGAGACCGCGACCGCAAAAATCCTTCTGGTGAAGAATCTCAGGGAGAATGAGGAGATTGCAAAGTGGGTGGTCGGCGGAGCGGCAGGGCTCAGTCTGCTTGAATCAGACATGGAAGGAGACGACATCGATCTGGTGGTAAATTACCGGATGGAATTTCCTCTCCGTCTGTTGCAGCCGTTTTCCGTGCATATAAAGCAGAGGACAAAGGTCAGAAAATGGACAGGGTGGAACCCCGGGGCGGGGGAGGATGAGGATCCCTGGGTCTACATCACGGAGAGCGGAAGCGTGTATCACACGACAAAGAATTGTACGCATTTAAAGCTCTCAATCCAGCCGGTAAGTCTGGCAGAGCTTGCAGGGAGGAGAAATCTGGACGGCGCAATCTATCACGCCTGCCCGCAGTGCGTGGGAAAGGAAAAGGCAGCGGGGATTGTCTACATTACAGATTATGGAGACCGGTATCACACCAATTTAAATTGCAGCGGCTTAAAGAGAACCATCTATACTGTCCGAAAATCAGAGGTCGGGAATAGAAGGGCTTGTTCAAAGTGCGGAGGAGGAGAATAAAAATGATAGAGACGGGAACTTTGCTGGGCATTATGCTGTTTGGTGGAATAGAGGATATCAGGAAAAAGAGGGTGAGCCTGACGGTACTTTCAGCAGGTGCAGTGACGGCGCTCTTGTACCATATATTCTGGAGGAGCCACACGATTGTCGATATGTTGCTGGGCTCTATAATCGGTGCGTTACTTTTGTTGTGTGCAAGGCTGACCGGCGGAAAAGTGGGGATGGGGGACGGTCTGTTTCTCATGATGACAGGGCTTTTTCTGGGGTGGCAGGATAATCTGGCAGTATTTTTTCTGGGAACTTTGCTGGCGGGAATGTACGGGCTGGCGATGTTTGCACTGAAAATGAAAAGACCACAGGATGAGATTGCGTTTATACCGTTTCTCGGAGCTGCCTATCTTATTCTGTCGATTGGAAGACTGGTGACGAACCAATGATTAAGAGGAGGGGGAGGGATAGTTTGAAAAAATATTACAGGGCAAGTTATACGGTGGAGGCGGCGGTGATTGTACCGTTTTTCCTGCTCATTATGGTTGCAACCATACAAATTGCAATTGATTACCACGAAGAAATAGAACAAGTGGCAAAAAATCAGGAGGAGAGGGAGGAATTTTCTGCTGTCCGGGTGTTCTATCGGATAGAGAATGGAAAGGAGCTCTGGGAAAAAATATTCGAGGAGGGCGGATAGCGGAATGGAGATTGCGTATCAGAGAAATCTTAAGAATAGTTATATGATAATAAGAGGTGATGCTCCGTCTTCGGAGTACGATAGAAAGATGTTGGAGCGCCGAAAGTGCAGTTCCTTCCTTCCGGCGGAGGTGCTTGATCAGGATGGTGAAGTACAGTATTGGTACGATGTCAGTGGGAAGCAGTCACTTGATGTCTATCTGTCCGCGCATTTCCTTGGGGAGGACTTTTTTGAGAAGTTCCTCTCCGCCCTGGGACAAACGGGGGAATGGATTGAGAATTATCTTTTGGAGGAGCGGCATCTCGTCCTGCGGACGGAGACAATCTTTTTGGATGCGGATACCTTAAACTGTAGTTTCTGCTATTGTCCAATCTGTGAGGAAGAACTGACGGGGCAGTTCCAAAAGCTGATGGAACAACTCCTAAAGAGCGTAGATCACAGGAAGGAACGGGCGGTCTGTCTCGCCTACCGGTTGTATGACATCTCGCGGAAGGAGGGATATCAGTTTGGAGATTTAAAGAGGGCGCTGTGTGAGGTTGGGGAGATGCGCGAATCGGAAGCGCGTGTGGAGGAGCCGCTCGGGCGTGAATATAAAAAAGCGGCCGTAAGAGACAGCGTTAGCGATAATAAAAAAGTGGCTGTGAGAGAGAGTATTTCCGGGGGTGAGGCAGGGGAGGCAGCCGGGCGCAACGAGCAGGGGGCAGACACCGGGATGTACAGACACCCGGCAGGAAAGAGGTGGTCCGGCAGGCGGCACATTACAGCTATTGCGGAACAGATTCAGACGCTTCGACAGAAATGGGGGAACCGGTCAGATAATTTTCCTGTTTTGGGGATTCGGGGTGAGCTGTTCAAATCTCTTTCGCGAGGAAAGCCACGAAGCCGGGAAACAGAACCGTTTTGTTTTGAACCGGAGGAGGAAGAGCCGGCCGAGCGTCATCCCACGGTCTTGTTGTCGACGAAGAAGGAGGAGGCATATCGGGGGATTCTTTTGTATGAGGGGAGCGGGAAGCAGGAGAATCTTTCCATCACGGAACTTCCGTTCCTCATCGGAAGTGATGCCGCAAGTGTGCAGGGCGTGATTGAGAGCGAGACGGTCAGCCGGATTCATGCAAGAATTACAAGGGAAGGGGGAATCTATTTTCTGGAAGATCTCAACTCTACGAACGGTACGTTTGTCGACCATGAGATTTTAAACTATAAGGTGAAAGTCGGTTTGCAGGCAAACAGCCGAATCCGCTTCGCCGATGAGAATTATCGTTTTTTATAAAAAGATAAGATTTTATTCATTTTCATTTGGTGCGGGAAGTCCTATAATACTTTTATCAGGTCATGAGAAAGAGGCAGAAAAAGTATGAGTATCGAATTTGAAAAATGGTTTGAAAGCATGGGATATCGCAGATACCAGAGCCAGCCGCAGCAGGTAAAAATTTTCTATCGGTTCTATCCGGAGGGATTTCAGGTCTGTCTGTTTGTCGACGAGACAGGGGGATTTGTGCTGACACCACAGCAGCATACGGCGCTCGAAGAGCGGGTTTTGGATCTTTTTTACCATCCGGAGGGAAGACTCCCCGGATTCCCGGAGGGATATCCGGTCTATCGTGTAGAACGACTTACAATTGTAGCGGGAAGACAGATGGAATCCATTCACAATCTGTGCACCTCCTGTGAGAACGTCTGGGGAATTTTTGAGCCGGAGCATCGGTTGATTATCTATGAGAACCAGCCGGGTGACCTGTTCGGATTGAAGAAACCGTTAGAGGAGTGCCTGACGAGGAGTCTGACGAACCGAAGGAAGACAATATGCGGCGTGACGACAGCCATTGCGGCTACGAATGTAATTGTATTTCTGATTCTGTACTTCATGAGCGGGCGAAGTCTTGATGCGGTTTTTGTCGTGATGCACGGTGGACTTTTTTCACCGTATGTGCTTGAGCGCGGGGAGTGGTGGCGTATCTTAACGGCGATGTTCATTCATTTTGATGCGAATCATCTGCTGAACAACATGGTCATCTTCTGTTGTGTTGGCGCAATCTTAGAGAGGGCGCTTGGACATGTAAAGTATCTGATTGTCTATGTGTTGTCCGGCATCGGCGGGGGACTGCTCTCCCTCTTTATGATGCTGCATACGGAGCAGATTGTTGTCTCGGCGGGGGCATCCGGCGCGGTGTTCGGTGTGATTGGCGGACTTTTTGCGGTTGTCCTTCTTCATCGGGGGAGGTATGAGGGGCTTACGGGAAAAGGCGTTCTTTTTATGGTGCTTTTGAGCCTATACTACGGAATCTCCACGGCCGGAGTTGACAATTGGGCACACGTCGGCGGTCTGGTGACAGGGTTTGTACTGACATTATTTTTGTCTATAACAGTTCAGACGTAGTCAGTATAATAGACGAATCATGCTTGCATGAATTCGGCTATTGTGCTGACTATGAGCGGAGCGCCCTCACATGAAATAAAAGAAAAGACGCAAAGCGTCGTTGGATGCGAAGCAGACACTTTTATGAATGTGAGGGCTGAACTGTTATTTTTATATAGAAGAAAATATTGATTTTATACGGGAAAATTTATATACTAAGAAAAGAAGAAAAATCAGTACAGGATGCGGCTGGATGGAGAGGATATAAAAATGAAAGTAAATATATACTACGGTGGAAGGGGATTGTTGGACGACCCTACTTTATACGTACTAAATAAGATGGAGGAGGTGTTGAATGAGCTGCGCGTGGAAGTGGAGCGTTTCAACATCTACGAGAAGAAGAATGAGATTGCGCTGTTGCCGCAGACCATGAAGGATGCGGATGGAATTATTCTTGCGACGACGATTGAATGGCTGGGAATCGGTGGATATATGCAGCAGTTTTTAGATGCCTGCTGGCTGTATGGGGACAAGGAGAAAATAGCGCACACTTACATGCAGCCGATTGTTATGTCTACGACCTACGGCGAGCGGGAGGGAGAGATGACGCTCGCCAATGCGTGGGAGATGCTGGGTGGTCTTCCGTGTTCCGGTCTCTCCGGTTATGTGGAAGATTTGGTCAGCTTTGAGATGAACACGGATTACACGGTCATCATCGAGAAGAAGGCGGAGAATCTTTACCGTACCATTTCCCAGAAGATGAAGAGCCTTCCGACGAGCAATCAGGCAGTAAAACAGAGTGTTCTTCGCACACAGCAGTTAGAACTGACACCGCAGGAGAGCGAGCAGCTTTCGCGATATGTCTCCGACGACAGCTATGTCAAGAAGCAGAAGGAAGATATTGAGGAACTCGCCTCCATGTTCAAGGATATGATGGGCAAGGCGGAGGAGGAAGAGGAGAGGGAGTACATGACGGACTTCCGCGAGCACTTTAAGGAACAGCAGGATTTTCACGCCCGGTATCTGTTTATGATAGAAGGAAAGAAGAAGCCTCTTTTCATTGAGATACAAGACGATGAACTAGAGGTTCGTTACGGACAGGAGGAGAATATAGACGTCTACCTCAAGGTATCGACGGATGTGCTGGAGCGGATTCTCGATGGAAAAATGACATTCCAGCGCGCCTTTATGACGGGGGAGATGACGGCAAAGGGCAATTTCAGAACCCTTCGCACGTTGGATACGGCCTTCAACTTTGCTGAATAGGAAGGCGGATTGTAAATGTGCAGCCGTCACCGGGACGAGACAGAAATGAGAGTGAACCGTGGTGTGCCTCGACAATCTTCTTTGTGATGGTAAGCCCCAGACCGCTGCCGTCCCTTTTGGAAGTTACAAGCGGATCAAAGATACGCGTCTCATATTCGACAGGGATGCCGCCGCCGTTGTCCGTGATGGCAAAGCATACATTGTCGTCGTCGCGGAAGGCGTGCAGAAGCACCGTGCCACAGCAGTCCATGGCCTCGTATGCATTCTTGACGATATTTGTAATTGCCTGCCGGATGCGCACCGGATCGATTTCAATGATGGGAAGATTGTCCTCAACGACGAGTTCACAGAAGAATTCTTCTGCGGCGAGTGTGTGAAAGGATGAGACAGAATCAGTGAGAAATTCGCGGACGGAGGACTTTTCAAAGGCAAAAGAATTGTTTGTCCGCGCTGCGGAGAGCTCCGTCACAATCTTTTTCAGGTGATCAAGTTCCATACGGGATTCCGTCCAGTGGGAGTAATCTACGACTTCCGGATATTTTTTCTCAATCAGCTGAAGGGAGCTTCCGACAAGCGTAATGGAATTTTTGATTTCGTGAAAAATGGTGAGATAATCATTTTTGTTAAGCATTCTAATCCTCTTTTTCTAATATACAATGTAGTTTGAAATTTAATAGGCTAAGTTTATCATCAAAATAAGGAAAGCGCAATGCCTAGTTACTAACAAAATTCGACAGAACTGCGCCAAAAAAGGCATGTTTTAAATAGAGTTCAAAAAAAGGAGATCATTATGAGAGACGAGAATTGTATTTTTTGTAAATTGGCGGGAGGAGATATTCCGACAAACACCATTTATGAGGACGAGGTATGCAGAGTCATCCTCGATGCGAGTCCGGCATCAAAAGGGCATGCACTGGTTCTGCCGAAGGAACACTTCGCTGACCTGTTCGCCATCGACCCGGAGACATTAGCCCATGTGGTACAGGTGGCAAAGAAAGTGGCGGCAAGAATGAGGGAAGTTTTGGGTTGTCAGGGCGTCAATCTCGTGCAGAACAACGGCGAGGTGGCAGGACAGACGGTCTTCCATTTTCATATGCATGTAATTCCGCGTTACGAGGCGGACGACAACACCGGTGTCATCGAGTGGAGACACCTGGAGTTGAGTGAGGAGGAGACTGCGGCAATCTGCGAATCACTAAAAATGTAGCTGCATCAAGAAAGCCCCGGGGTTACTCCGGGGCTTTCTATTGTACGACGGGCATAGTGTGTGTTGCGGCGCACGCCACTAGGACTGCGACACTTCCTTAATCAGGGAGAGAATCGTGTCGATGGAATTCATCAAGCTGCTCTTTTTCATTGCTTCTATATAAGTGTCTTTGTTTGAGACTAATTCCTCGATGGCCTTTAAGAGGGAATCATCGTTTAAGTCTTCCTCCTCAATCACATAGCTAAAGCCCTGCGCGCGGAAGGATTTGGCATTCAAAATCTGGTCTCCACGGCTGGCGGCAGCGGAGAGCGGAATTAAGATATTCGGTTTGCGCAGCGCTAAGAGCTCGCAGATGGAGTTCGCTCCTGCGCGCGAGATGACGTAGTCTGCGAGGGCAAACATGTCGGTCAGCTCTTTGTTTGCATATTCAAACTGTGCATATCCCGCCCTGCCGTTTAAGCTCTCGTCGAGATTGCCTTTTCCGCACAGATGAATGACGGAAAAGCGGTTTAGAAGGGACGGGAGGATGGAGCGCACTGCCTCATTGACAACCTTAGAGCCGGAGCTTCCGCCGATGATTAGGATGACAGGGAGATTGCGTCCCGCAAAGCCGCAGTAGTCGACTGCCGCCGCTGCATTTCCCGACAACAACTCCTGGCGGATGGGAGAACCGGTCAGAACCGCCTTCTCCGCCGGAAGATATTTTAGGGTTTCCGGGAAATTGCAGCACACTTTTTTGGCTGCCGGAATGGCAATTTTGTTTGCAAGCCCCGGTGTGATGTCGGATTCATGGATGATTGCCGGTATCTTACAGCGCTTTGCCGCAAGAACAACCGGAACGGAGACGAAGCCGCCCTTTGAGAAGACGACATCCGGTTTTAATTTTTTTAAGATGCGCACCGACTGTCCGTAGCCCTTGAGAACCTTGAGAGGGTCGGAAAAATTCTTGACATCAAAGTATCTTCTGAGCTTTCCGGAGGAGATGCCGTAGTAGGGGATATTCTGTTCTTCGATGAGTCTTTTCTCCATTCCGTTGTAGGAACCGATATATGAGATTTCATAGCCTTCTTTTTGTAAAGCCGGCATCAGTGCAATGTTCGGGGTTACATGTCCCGCAGTGCCGCCGCCGGTCATAACGATTTTTTTCATAAAGAGATTACCTGCCCTTTCCTGTGTTTTTAACGATTTTGGACAAAATGATTCTGCCTGAAATCACTTCCTATTTATAATACCCTTATGCATAAAAGTCAAGAAAAGACTTGTAAAAATGGAAATATGATATAAAATAAAACATGGTATGGAAGATTGGAATGGGAAGGAGGAAGCAAGTGCTTACGTGCTATTTTCGAAGCTTATTTGAAAATACGAAAGATGGAATGATACAGTCGGGATGCATCACAGAGCGCCCGCTCGGGGTGCGCACGACTTATTTATATATAGCGGGAAGTTACGCGGAGAGCGACGAGTGGAAAGCGAAAAATGAGTCCGGGCCGCAGGGGGAACCCCAGCAGCTCGATTATTTGGTTCTCGGGGCATATACAATCAATTGCTTGTGCAGAATGCTGAACATCCTGTCGAGATACCGCGTGGGAACGATGATTTTGCCGTATCTGACGCCGATGCAGAGGCTTGTCCTCGCAGGGCAGATTTCTGTGGAGCGGAAGGAGCGCAGGGAGTTGCTGCGATTTTTGGATATGCCTTACCGCTATCTGAAATCCCGCAATGTGGAACAGGTCTATTTTCTCTATGAGAACGGCAGGTCAATCTCCGACCGTCCGGACTGCCTTGTGCACGGAGAGCAGTTTGAACCGGTAAAAAATGATATCCGACAGCTTGTGAACGAGATGGAGGGATGCAAGATTCCGCTGGTGAAAGCGGGGTATGTTGCGCTGAATGAGTGGATGTTTTATTTTGGAGTCTACGGCCCAGATATCCGGCAGATTTCCCAGTTTGTGCGGGAAGAACTGGAGGAGAACGATTTGACGGCAGACATACGCGAGATAACGGGGCCTTTTTTAAAAAAATTCGGAGAGTACCCGTACGGGTCTGTCATGATGTACCACGGCCCGCTGTATGCGGTGCCGAAGGAAAAGGACAGCCTTCTGACAGCAAAAGTTTTTCAGCGCGAGCAGAAATGTGGCTTGGAGAAGTGTTATGAGAGCAAGGACTGTACAATGAAATGTATGCATGAACATGACTATGACATCATGCAGGGGCACAAGAACAAAGAGACGAATGAAGGGCGTTTCGGTGTGATGCTGACCGGGAATGTCAATATGCGCAGACATTTTTCGGAGGTAGCGATGCGCTTCTGGAAGGTCCGCACGCAGGTGCGCGTGGTCACACTGCCGAACTGCGGCGCAGAAAAATACTGGAATCCGCAGCTTTTGCAGCTGTTTCAGGGGAGGGATATCCGCTATTGGGTCTGCCCAATCCGGAGAAGCACCGGCACGAGGACGCTGCTGCAGATTGTGACGGAGAGCTCGTTCAACCGGCTCATACAGTTGAATTACGAATATGGTTTTTGCCTCTCCGGCTTTCTGGCGAATGTCGATGACGAGCAGAAGCTGTAGAATGCGGGGCGCAAGTGTCGCAACTTGCGATGACTTTTCGGGCATGCCCTCTTTTCTGTCGAAGGAAAGTTCGTTATAATATAGAAGAAACAGGTTCTATCATAATGAAAAAGGGGAGCATGACATGGAAGAAATCATGATTTGTCTTGCCGCAGGGGAAGGAATCCTGCTGTTATGGACGATGGGAAACATGCACCGGATAAAGAGAATCGAACGCGAGATACATAAGAGCGACAACTGCGCGGAGGAGACGGTCGTCTGCGAGGGAGCGGCGGAGAGCAGGGAAGCTGTATGCGATGAGGCGGAGCCTGCGCAGCAGATACAACAGGAAGAAAATGTGGACGGCGGAGAGCTGATAGATTCCGTTTTGCGGGAAATTTTTCCTTGATATTGGGAATTATGTTTGCTACAATGAAAAGTAATGGAATTTTAGTAATATTTCGTTCGCCACATTGAGGTAGAAAAAGGGATAAAGGAGTGAATCAAAAATGAGTAAAGTAACTTTTGATTATTCAAAAGCCGCTGGTTTTATCAGCGAAGAAGAAGTGTCTTACATGAGCAAATTAGTTGCCGACGCAAAGGATGTGCTGGTATCTAAGACAGGGGCCGGAAACGATTTCGTAGGCTGGATTGACCTTCCGGTTGACTATGACAAGGACGAGTTTGCAAGAATCAAAAAAGCAGCACAGAAGATCCAGTCAGATTCCGAGGTGTTAGTTGTCATCGGTATCGGCGGTTCTTACCTCGGCGCAAGAGCAGCCATCGAATTTTTAAGACATGGTTTCTACAACAATATTCCAAAGGAGAGCCGCAAGACGCCTGAGATTTACTACGCAGGCAACAGCATCAGCGGCACCTACTTAAAAGGTCTTGTCGATGTCATCGGCGACAGAGATTTTTCTGTCAACATCATCTCAAAATCAGGGACAACCACAGAGCCTGCAATCGCATTCCGCGTATTCAAAGAGATGTTGGAGAAAAAATATGGCAAGGACGGCGCTGCAAAGAGAATCTATGCGACGACGGACAAGGCGAAGGGAGCATTGAAAAACCTTGCGACAGAGGAAGGATATGAGACATTTGTAGTTCCGGATGATGTAGGAGGACGTTTCTCCGTTCTGACGGCAGTAGGTCTCCTTCCAATCGCAGTCAGCGGAGCAGATATCGATAAATTGATGGAAGGTGCAGCAGAGGGAAGAAAGCTCGCTCTCGAAAAAGACTTCGCAGAGAACGATTCCTTACAGTATGCGGCTATCCGCAACATTTTGCTCAGAAAAGGCAAATCGGTCGAGGTGCTGGCAAACTATGAGCCAAGCCTTCACTACGTATCTGAGTGGTGGAAACAGCTCTACGGCGAGAGTGAAGGAAAAGACCAGAAGGGACTTTTCCCGGCGTCTGTCGACCTCACCACAGATCTTCACTCCATGGGACAGTTCATTCAGGACGGCGCGAGAATCATGTTCGAGACCGTCATGAACATCGAGAAATCCCGCGAGACAGTTGTCATCAACGAGGAGCCGGTCGACCTTGACGGATTGAACTATCTGGCAGGGAAAGACATGGATTTTGTCAACAAGAGTGCGATGAACGGAACAATCCTAGCGCACACAGACGGAAACGTACCGAACCTCATGGTCAAGATTCCGGAGCAGAACGAGTTCTACCTGGGAGAATTGTTCTACTTCTTCGAGTTTGCAGTCGGCATCAGCGGATACTTACTCGGTGTCAACCCATTCAACCAGCCGGGTGTTGAGAGCTACAAGAAGAACATGTTCGCTCTGCTCGGCAAACCGGGATACGAGGCGGCAAGAGAAGAGCTGATGAAGCGTCTCTAATGCACTGACACCAGATTTTTGAGAGAAAATATGAAAAAATAAAATAAATTTTCCGTAAATTGAAAAAATGTGGTGTCATTTCTTAAGAAATTCGGAAGAAAACATTGTGCAATATTTAAGAAATTGGTTATCGGGAAACTGCCCGATAACCAATTTTTTTATGAAATCAAGTGAAAAAATTACTGAATATTATCAAAAAAACTAGATGCTTTTCACAAAGAATTCGGAAAACTTGACAAGGAATAGAGCCTCTGCTATAATCCGGCTTGTAACAAATCCGTAACAAAATTAATAAAAATGCATAAAACGAAACAAAGGCGTAATACTATTTAAGAAAAAAGAAATTTAGAATTCGCTGATGGAGGTTCATATGAGATTAGACAAGAAAGCGATTGAGAGCATCGTGGTAGTATCATCACTCGCCATGCTCACATCAGTCGCAGCAGTTGCAAACAACGGGACTGCATCGCAGACACCAGAGGTTGCGGCAACACAGGTTCTAACAGAGGAGGCTACGGAATTAGAAAAGAACGGAATGGCAGGCGTTGTGCTCGAGTTGAAGTCAATGGAGATCACAGCACTTGATTCCCTCGAGGTTGTTACAGCGGGTGTCGAGCAGACACAGACAGATGTTGTGACAGCACCAGAGGACACTCTGACAGAGTATACTCTGATGGAGGACGCTCTGACGGAGGAAGAGATGGAATGGCAGGACAAATTAATGCCGGACGTTAATGAATTTTTGAATGTCAGAGCAGAGGCAGATGAGAATGCTTCGATTGTCGGTAAACTGTACAAAGGTGACAAAGCGGTTATCGTGGAGCAGAGCGGAGATTGGACACATATCACATCCGGTAACGTAGATGGCTATGTCAAGAATGAGTATTGTTTATTTGGAACGGAAGCATTAGAGTATGCAAAAGCAAACTTCGATACGATTGCGACAATCAATGTGAACGGACTTCGCGTCAGAGGCGAGGCAAGTGAGGAAGCAAGAGTGTTGAAAGCCGTATATGAGGGCTCGGCTTTAACTGTCTCCACAGAGACAGAAGCTCCGGAAGGATGGGTCGCTGTCAAATGTGACGACAGCGTCGGATATGTCAGTGCAGGATATGTTACATTATCTTTGGAACTCGGTGTGGGAATCACCGTGGAAGAAGAGCAGGCAGCCATTCAAAAGGCGCAGGAAGAAGCAGCCGCAAAAGCTGCAGCACAGGTGGCAGCATCCGGACAGAGAACCCAGAATGCAGCAATCGCAGCATCCGCCGATGAGGTGACACTGCTCGCTGCAATCATCCAGTGTGAAGCTGGAAATGAATGTTACGAAGGACAGGTCGCAGTCGGCGCGGTTGTTATGAATCGTGTCAGAAGCGGAGCATATCCGGGAAGCATTTACGATGTCATTTTCCAGAGCGGTCAGTTTACACCGGCCGGAAATGGATTGGTGTCAAGCGTTATCGCAAGCGGACCGAGCGGCAGTTGTATGCAGGCGGCGCAGGAAGCGATCAACGGTGTGGACAATACGGGAGGAGCATTGAGCTTCCGTCCTACGAGATCAGGACACGCCGGAACCGTGATTGGAAATCACGTATTCTTTTAAGCGATTAGAACCGAAAGAGAACCAAAAAGGAAAAGCCCTTTTTGGTTTGAGTTTCCCCATTTTTTAGCCTCATTTTCACTCAAAGTTAAAAATGCAAAAACACAGAATCTTTTTACCCATTAATCTTATTGACTTTTGGGTAAAAAGATTTATAATATAATTAACTACTGATTATTACACAGTAGTTTGAAAGGAGGAAGTATATGTCAAAAGAACTATCAAAACAAAGATTTTTTAATGAATTAAACCTTCGATTATCATTTCATTTTAATGATAATGAAATTGCCAGTGTTCTGGGTGATTACGAAGAATGGTTTGAAATTGAAGCTTCACAGGGGAAAAGTGAAAAAGAAATCTGCTCAGATTTAGAAAGACCTGATAAGATAGTAAAAAATTTGTTGTCTGAAACAAATAATACATCCTCTAAACTTGTGATATGGAGACATAATACTACGATACAGCTTTTTTCTGTTACATTTGTGCGTTTATTCACAGAATTAATATTACTGAAAATATGTAATAGAAATGCTATGAATTATATGTATTTCGCATTAATCATTAACTTTTTGTACTTTATCGCGGGAATGGGATTTTTTAAGCAGAAGCAAATCTGTTCTAAGGCATGCAATTACAAAGAAAATTTAGTGGTATTAGGCTTTGCGGCATTGATTATAATGTTTGAATTATTGTTAATCCCGAGACTGGATTTCTTTTATAGCGGAACATTTTATGCAGGTTTGTTCCATATGTTTTCTCTTGTACTATTTTTAATAAATATGTATTTTATCATATGCCAGTTTGCCCAAAACAGGTTGCATTCATTTATTATAGTGCTTCATATATCGGGGATAATGTCATTGCTGTTTTTTTTCATAAATAGATTACATATGTTGGATAGAACCATGACCGAATACTGTACCAAATCTATAGCCGGGAGTGTTGCCATATATATCGAAACAGTTGTTTTATGTTTGTTTTTTTATGCAATAAAAAAATGTGATAAGGAGTAGAATACATTATGGATTCGCAGTTAAAGAGAGGCATTTTAAATATATGTATTCTACAGCTTTTAAATCAAGGTGATAAATATGGCTATGATATTATTAAAACGATACAAAGCTATTTTTCAGATACAGAAGAAAGTACGATATATGCCATTTTAAGAAGACTGAATAAAGATGGTATGACAGATATGTATTACAGTGAAATTTCAAATGGACCACAGCGTAAATACTATAAAATTTCTCAAAAAGGAAAGGAGTGTCTGGATAATTATATTTCTTCATGGCATGAAATAGAGAAGATATTTTTCAATATGGGAATATTATCAGATTTAATCAAATAATTACGAAAAGATATATAGAATGAAAAGAATAAAAACGATTATAACTATTGCTGCTGTTTTATGTATTGCTATGAATAGCAATACCACTCCATTGGCGGCTAAAGAGAATACTCAAGTTAAGGAACCGTATGTGAACTATTCTATAGAAACAGAGGGTAATAATGTCCCTGCTGATGCTGCTCTCATTTCAGAGGACTCGTATATAGAAGACGGAAGACAAATCACAGTAATTGTCTATAAACAAGCCGACGGAACAATAATAACCGATACATTATCAGTAAGTGCCATGGCAGCATACTCAAAGAATGGGACAGATACAGCGACAAGAACAAGAACTATTTCTGGTTGGGGAAGCATAACAATTACCGCAAGTTTTAAATGGTATACAGAAGGTTTGTTTAGTTATGTCAAATGCACAAGCATGAGTGCTTCTCGCTCACTTGATTCAAAAGTAGTAGTTAGTACATGGCAAAAAAGCTATACAAAAGACTATGTTAGTATTGGAAAAGCAAAAGCTCAGGTAGAATATTATTTTTATAATTCAACAAATCCAACTCAATACCAAGATGGAACCTTTAAAATTACCTGCACAGACTCTGGAACCATTAGTGATAATAATTAAAATAAAATGATTAAATCTGATAATATATTAAGGAGTGTCTTTTGTGGCACTCCTTTTATATGATACCGCTCTATCTCTCACCAATAATGACACTTCTTACATAATCCAGATTACCTGTTGATGTACTGAATTCATCGTAACAGTTCAGCACGCGCCATTCGCAAAGCCGCACCTACGGTGTTTTCCCGCTGCTTCGCAGCTAACTTTGCTCATAACCCGGCGATATGCTATGGCTGAACTGTTACTCGTATTAAAAAAATGGGGAAACGCAACCCCTTTTTGGTTCTTGTTTTATTTATGGGAATGTAGTAAGATGTTATAAATGATAAAAAATTAACGGAGGGTTTTCAAATGAAAGGAATCTTAATAGGACTATTTCTCGTATTGATCATCATTGCACTCTGCGTAGTTGTATCTTGTATCAAGATTGTACCGCAGGCGCAGGCGATGGTCGTAGAACGTTTGGGAGGATATCTTGCAACCTGGAATGTAGGGCTTCACTTTAAAGCGCCGTTTATCGACCGCGTGGCAAAGAGAGTGCTGTTGAAAGAGCAGGTGGTAGATTTCCCGCCGCAGCCGGTTATCACCAAAGATAACGTTACCATGCAGATTGATACCGTCGTCTATTTTCAGATTACAGATCCGAAGCTTTATGCATACGGTGTCGAGAATCCGATTATGGCAATCGAGAATCTGACAGCGACCACACTTCGTAACATCATCGGTGACTTAGAGTTAGATGAGACGCTGACATCCCGCGAGACCATCAACACCAAGATGAGAGCCTCCCTCGATGTGGCGACAGACCCTTGGGGAATCAAAGTCAACCGTGTGGAGTTGAAGAATATCATTCCTCCGGCTGCAATCCAGGATGCGATGGAGAAACAGATGAAGGCAGAGCGTGAGCGCCGTGAGGCAATCTTGCGTGCAGAAGGTGAGAAAAAATCCACCGTCCTTGTTGCAGAGGGTAAGAAAGAATCCGCCATCCTCGATGCGGAGGCTGAGAAGCAGGCGGCAATCCTTCGCGCTGAGGCGAAGAAGGAAGCGACCATCCGTGAGGCGGAAGGTCAGGCGGAGGCAATCCTCAAGATTCAGCAGGCGAATGCAGACGGTCTTCGCATGTTAAAAGAAGCCGCACCGGACCAGGGCGTCATCCAGCTCAAGAGCTTAGAGGCATTTGCAAAAGCTGCAGACGGAAAAGCCACCAAGATCATCATCCCATCCGAGATACAGGGAATCGCAGGTCTTGCCAAATCTGTCGTTGAGATTGGAAAAGAACAGTGAGAAGATGGGCGGGAGACCGCTCAGAAAGCATAGGGATATAATTTGCGGGCTGCCAGATGTTTATGGCAGCCCGATTGCTACATAGGGAAGAAGCAAACGTTGATAGGAGGATTCCATGAATTTAAAAGGGCGTCATTTTTTAAAATTGAAAGACTATACTCCGGAGGAGATTTTGTACCTGATTGATCTGGCGGAGGAGCTGAAGGAAAAGAAGAAAAAGGGGATTGTGCACGATGTGCTGAAGGGGAAGAATATCGCGCTCATCTTTGAGAAGACAAGTACCCGCACCCGCTGTTCGTTTGAGGTGGCGGCGCACGATCTCGGCATGCATGTGACATACTTAGACCCGTCGGGCTCCCAGATTGGAAAAAAGGAGAGCATCGCGGACACTGCGCGTGTGCTCGGCAGAATGTTCGACGGAATCGAGTACCGCGGTTTCGGGCAGGAGATTGTGGAGGAACTTGCAAAATACGCCGGTGTCCCGGTCTGGAACGGTCTGACCAATGAGTTCCATCCGACCCAGATGATTGCGGATATGCTCACAATCAGAGAAAAATTTGGAAAACTAAAGGGAATAAAACTTGTATATATGGGCGATGCCCGCTATAATATGGGCAACTCCTTAATGGTCACCTGCGCGAAGTTAGGAATGGATTTCGTGGCGTGCACCTCATCAAAATATTTTCCGGAACCGGAACTCGTTGCCTACTGTCGGGACGTTGCAAAAGAGACAGGGGCGTCTGTCACCCTGACGGAGGATGTCAAAGAGGGGACAAAGGATGCGGATGTCATCTACACGGACGTGTGGGTATCGATGGGCGAGCCGGATGAGATCTGGGAGGAGCGCCTCCGCGACCTTATGCCGTATCAGGTCAACCGCGCTGCGATGGCGAACGCGAAGGACACGGCGGTTTTTATGCACTGTCTCCCTGCGTTCCACGACTTAAAGACGAAGATTGGAAAAGAAGTCAGCGAGAAGTTCGGATATGCGGAGCTGGAAGTCACCGACGAAGTCTTTGAGAGCGAACAGTCCGTTGTGTTCGATGAGGCGGAGAACCGGATGCACACCATCAAAGCGGTGATGTATGCGACGCTAGCCGATGCAGAACTGTGAGATAAAAACGGCAATATTTGACTATACATATAGCTGAAAGGTATGGAAATGAAAACAGAGCTATTGAGATTATTGAGAGAATCGGACGGTTATGTGTCCGGTCAGGAAATGTGTGAAAAATTCGGCGTCTCCCGGACGGCGGTCTGGAAAGTCATCCGCCAGCTCAAGGAGGCGGGTTATGAGATTGAGGCGGTGCAGAACAAGGGATACCACCTCGTGTCGGCGCCGGACACCATCAGTGAGAGTGAGCTCTCGAGCATTCGCAACACGGAGTGGGCAGGGTGCGAGATTTTTTACCGAAAGACGGTAGATTCCACAAATATCCTCGCCAAACAGCTCGCCGAGGAGGACTATCCGAACGGGACGCTCGTGGTGGCGGATGAACAGCTCGCGGGCAGGGGAAGAAGAGGGCGGACCTGGCAGTCGCAGGCCGGGATGTCCGTCTACATGACCCTCGTCCTAAAACCGGACATCAATCCGAACAACGCCTCCATGATCACGTTAGTCAGCGCAATGGCGGTGGCGAAGGCCATACGGAGCGTGACAGGCGAGCGGGCACTTATCAAGTGGCCGAACGACATCGTCATGAACGGGAAAAAAGTGTGCGGCATTCTGACCGAGATGAGCGCACAGTTTGATTATGTCAACCATATCGTGGTGGGAATCGGGATTAATGTCCACAACGCGTCCTTCCCGGAGGAGATTGCCGGGGTGGCGAGTTCCCTTTTTTTAGAGACCGGAAGGCACTTAAAGCGCGCCGAACTCATCGAGGCGGTGCTTGAGGCGTTTGAAGAATATTATGCCGTCTATTTAGAGACGCAGGATCTGAGTGGTCTGGTAAAAGAATACAACGAGAATCTGGTCAACGTAAACCAGAGTGTGCGTGTGCTTGACCCAAAGGAGCCGTTCGAGGGAAAGGCGATGGGGATTACCGCGCGCGGCGAGTTGATTGTCGACACCTGGGAATCCAGAAAATTAGTCTCCTCAGGAGAAGTATCAGTGAGAGGAATATACGGTTATGTCTAAGGAAGAAGTAGTGCTCTGCGGAGCCAGTGCATACAATAAGAAATTTTATCTGAATCAGAACTTTAAAAATCTGCCGGTGAGCATCCGCGACGAGTTAAAAATCATGTGCGTGCTCTTCACGGAGGACATCGGAGGAATCTTTCAGATCGTCTTCAATGAGGAGGGCGACCTCGAGTTTCGAACCTCGCACGACGAGGGGGATCTGCTCTACGACGATATCGGCTGCGGACTGAAGATCAGACAGCTCCAACGGGAAAAAGAGGAGACCATGCGCGTATTGGAATTGTACTATAAGACCATGTTTCTTGGACTTTCAGCCGATGAACTTGAGGAAAGCAGGGAGGATTAAAATGATTCTGACGATAGATGTAGGAAATACAAATATTACGGTGGGAGCTTTTGACGGAGACGAGCTCAAAGCCTCCTTCCGCATTACGACAAAGATGCCGCGAACCTCGGACGAGTATGCCATGATTCTTTTGAATCTGCTCGAGCAAAACGACATCACAAAGAACCAGATTGAGGATGCCATCATCGCATCGGTCGTGCCGAATGTCATGCACTCCTTAGAGGGAGCCATCATCAAATATTTTCATATCACACCAATCAACGTGGAGCCCGGAATCAAAACGGGAATCCGCATTGCGACAGAGAATCCGCGCCAGATTGGGGCGGACCGTATCGTGGATGCGGCGGCGGCGTACGAACTCTACGGCGGGCCGGTTCTTGTGCTCGATTTTGGAACGGCAACCACCTACGACCTCGTGGATGCGCAGGGCGCGTTTGTCTGCGGGGTGACCGCACCGGGAATCCGAATCAGCGCGAAGGCGCTCTGGCAGGATGCCGCTAAGCTTCCGCAGATTGAGCTTGAGAAGCCGGCAAGCATTTTAGCGAAGGAGACCATCACGAGTATGCAGGCGGGACTTGTATACGGACAGATTGGACAGACGGAGTACATCGTAAAGAGCATGATTGCGGAATCGGGATACGGCAATGTGAAGGTAGTGGCAACCGGAGGACTTGGTAGAATCATCGCCAATGAGACGAAGGCAATCGATATCTATGACCCGACGCTGACGTTAAAGGGAATGAATCTGATTTATAAAAAACAAAATCGTAGGAAATAGACATATGAGATCCATTGAAAAATTAAAGATAGGAAATGTGACCTTAGAGAATAATTTGATACTAGCACCGATGGCAGGCGTGACAGACCTGCCATTTCGCTTGCTCTGCAAAGAGCAGGGGGCGGGGCTTCTCTGCATGGAGATGGTCAGCGCGAAAGCGATTCTCTACAAAAATAAAAATACGGAGGAACTTCTCGCAATCGACCCGCGTGAGAACCCGGTGTCGCTGCAGATTTTTGGCTCGGACCCGGACATCATGGCGCAGATTGCAAAACAGATTGAGGAGCGCCCATTCGACATCTTAGATATCAACATGGGCTGTCCGGTGCCAAAAGTTGTCAACAACGGAGACGGATCCGCGTTGATGAAACAGCCGCTTTTGGCGGGGAGGATTATTGAAAAAGTGGCGGGCGCCATCGATAAACCCGTGACGGTCAAGATTCGCAAAGGCTTTGACGAGGAACACGTCAATGCGGTGGAGCTCGCCCATATCGCGCAGGAATCGGGGGCTGCCGCGGTCGCAGTGCACGGGCGCACCAGAGAGCAATATTACTCCGGGAAGGCGGACTGGGATATCATCCGCCAGGTCAAGGAGGCGGTCTCCATTCCGGTCATCGGAAACGGGGATATCCTGTCAGCGGAGGACGTGATTGCGATGCGGGAGCAGACCGGCTGCGACGGATTTATGATCGGCAGAGGGGCACAGGGCAACCCGTGGATTTTTTCCCGGATTCTCCACTATTTTGAGACGGGGACATTGGCGGAGAAGCCAACTTTTTCCGAGGTGACGGACCTGCTGCTGCGCCATGCAAAGCTGCAGCTTGCATGCAAGGGCGAGTACACCGGCATCCGGGAGATACGCAAGCACGCGGCGTGGTACACGAGCGGCTACAAAAATTCCTCGAGACTTCGTGGAAAAATTAACGAAGTTGAAAATTACGAACAACTGGAAAATCTATTTCGCGAGGCAGAAAATTGGAATAAATAGGAAACTTCCTGCATATAGTTATTGGTAAGGGAGTTTTTACAAAAAAAGCATTGATACAGGCTCCCTCAGTTTAAGATAAAGGAGCAGAGTAAGATGCAGTTGAATGGATTGACAGAGCGGGAAGTGGAGCAGTCGAGGGCAGCGCACGGAGCAAATGTAATTCCGGAGGCAGCCCCCGTGACATTCTGGACAGAGCTGAGGCAGACCTTCCGCGACCCAATGATTCGGATATTGATTGGCATTGCAGCTTTGATGATTGTGATGTTTTTTTTCGGGTACGCGGAGATTTACGAGCCGCTCGGCACGATTCTTGCGATTGTGATTGTGGCGGTCGTGTCCGCAAAAACCGGAGTCGCAAGCGATGCGAAGTACCGCGCACTGCGCGCGGGCGCGAAAAAAGATACCTGCAAGGTTCTCCGCAGCGGGAAAATCAGAGTGCTTGACGTTGAGGAGGTCGTCGTAGGGGACTGTGTACTATTGCAGGCAGGCGATAAGGTTCCGGCGGACGGAGTCCTGCGTGCCGGAGCGTTGACCGTTGACAATTCGGCGCTGAATGGTGAGGCGGAAGAGTGCAAAAAGACGGCTGCCAAAGAGAGTTTTTCCCTGCCGGAGCGCATCATCGGGGATACGTTTGTGGACGAACACTCCCTGTTTTGCGGGGCGGTGGTTTTTGACGGGGAGGGCATGCTTGTGGTAGAGGCAGTCGGCACTGCTACGATGATGGGAAAAATGGCGGAGGAGATGCAGGAGGAGGAGCCGGATTCCCCGTTGCACGTCAAATTAGAAAAGCTGGCAAAACAGATTTCCACTTTGGGATACATAGGAGCAATCGTGATTGCATTGCTCTATTTTTCTTATACAGTCGTCTCGTCGGGCGGCTTTTTTTCCTATTTCGGAGGAAGCGTTTCCGGAATCGTACAGGATATCATACGGGCGGTCTCGCTCGCGGTCGTCATCATGGTGTGCGCAGTGCCGGAGGGGCTCCCGCTCATGATTTCAATCGTTCTGATGGCAAACACCGGAAAGATGTTAGACCACAATGTCCTGGTGCGAAAGGCGGAGGGAATCGAGACCGCAGGTTCATTGAACATTTTGTTCAGCGACAAGACAGGTACTATCACAAAAGGAATACTTGATGTAGTTGAAATTTTTCTGGCGGACGGAACGGAGATGGAGCCTTTGAAGTTGTCCGAATATGCAGAAGTAAAAAAATGGTTTGATCTGGCCATCGGAAAAAATACCCGCGCGATGTTCGACGATTCCCACCGCGTTGTCGGCGGGAACGCCACGGATCAGGCGCTGCTTCGGATGCTGGGTGAGGAGACGTACCGCGAACTGCAGGAGACGCGCGCCTATGAAGTGAGCGCGCAACAGGGCTTCAACTCCACAAACAAATTCAGTCAGGCGAGAATCGAGGGTGTAGGCAGGACATTTTACAAAGGGGCGCCGGAGCGGCTGCTGGCGAAGGCGGAGTGGTGCCTCGACGGACAGGGGACGCGAATACCAATCGAGCGCGAGGTCTTAGAACAAAAGATTGACGCGCTCGCGGCACGGGCGATGCGTGTTCTGGCATTCGGTTACTCGGAGCGCCGTCTGGAGGAGAATGTCATTCAGGACGATCTTGTGATTATCGGGTTTGCGGCAATCCGGGATGATGTGAGGGCGGAGGCGAAAGAGGCAATCCGCGAAGTGCAAAATGCCGGCATTCAGGTCGTTATGATTACCGGGGACCGCCTCGAGACAGCGGTGGCAATCGCAAAGGATGCCGGGCTTATGGAGAGCGGGACGGAGCGTGCAATCACCTCCGCCGAACTGAATGAGATGTCCGATGAGGAGATCAAGGAAATCCTGCCGTTCATCCGCGTGATTGCAAGGGCACTGCCGACCGATAAATCGAGGATGGTGAGAATCTGTCAGGAGATGAACCTTGTAGTTGGAATGACCGGGGACGGGGTCAACGATTCCCCGGCACTAAAGCGGGCGGATGTCGGATTTGCGATGGGAAGCGGGACGGAAGCGGCGAAGGAGGCGGGGAAGATTGTAATCCTCGACGACAATTTCCGCTCAATCAAAGATGCCATCTGGTATGGGCGGACAATCTACCACAACATTTTAAAATTTTGCAAATTTCAGCTCGCAATCAATGTGACTGCGGTTGTAGTCAGTGCGATTGCCCCGTTTTTCGGGGTGGAGGAGCCGCTTCGGGTGACGCATCTTCTGTTTGTCAACCTCGTCATGGACAGTCTGGGCGCAATCATGCTCGGAAATGAGCCCGCGTTCGCATCCTATATGGAGGAAAAACCCCGCCGCCGCGATGAAAACATCGTGAGCCGTGCCATGCTTACACAGATTCTCGCGATGAGTGCATGGATTTCTGTAGTCAGTTTCATCTACCTGAAAGCGCCGTTTTTCAGAGGCTTTTTTGATGGAAGGGCGGAACATCTGACCGGTTATTTTGTCTTCTTTATCGCGAGTGCACTCTTTAACGGATTTAATGTCCGGGACGACGGATTTGGCATTTTTTCAAGGCTTGGAGAGAACACGGGATTTGTGAAAGTGTTTGCCGCGATTCTGCTTGTGCAGGCGGCGATTGTCAATGCAGCGCGTGTTCCGCTTCCGGCTTTTACATGGATCGGGCGGATGTTTGCCTGCACGCCGTTCGGAATAGAGGGGTGGATTGCGGTACTTCTTCTGGCGGCAACCGTAATTCCGGTGGATTTACTGCGAAAATGGATTCCGGTAAAATCTTGACATTCTGCCGTCTATCGGTTATAATACTGTGACTGTTAAGAGATAATAAAAGCCCGGTTTCAGACAGATTAAGAAGAGGCTTTTGAAATAAAAATAAGCAGGAAGGGTAAAAAAACATGGACAAGAAAAATATTCTGACATATGAAGGATTGAAGAAACTCGAAGATGAGCTTCAGGAGTTGAAAGTCGTAAAGAGAAAAGAAGTCGCACAGAAAATCAAAGAGGCGAGAGAACAGGGCGATTTATCCGAGAATGCAGAGTATGATGCGGCAAAGGATGAGCAGCGTGACATTGAGGCGCGTATCGAAGAAGTCGAGAAGATTTTGAAAAATGCCGAGGTCGTTGTGGAAGAGGAAGTTGATTTAGACAAAATCAGCATCGGCTGTAAAGTAAAAATTTTAGACTGCGAATTTGACGAGGAATTAGAGTACAAGATCGTCGGCTCCACAGAGGCGAACAGCTTAAAAGGAAAAATTTCCAACGAGTCCCCGGTAGGACGCGCACTGCTCGGCAAGGGCGTCGGAGACACCGTCACCGTGGAGACACAGGCAGGAGAATTGCAGTACAAGGTGCTCGAGATTCAGAGATCGAACTAGAGATGGAGGAAGAGATGGCAGAGCAGAAGAACAACGGACAACAGCAGGACGTCAACCAGCTATTAAAGGTACGTCGTGAAAAATTACAGGAGTTGCAGGACAATGGGAAGGACCCTTTTGTCATCACAAAATATGATGTGACACATCACTCGGATGAGATTAAGGAAGGTTTTGATGCGTTAGAGGGACAGGAAGTATCAGTCGCGGGACGTATGATGTTCAAGCGTGTCATGGGAAAAGCATCCTTCTGTAACGTACAGGATCTCAAAGGCAATATTCAGGCGTACGTTGCCCGCGATGAAATTGGCGAGGAATCCTACAAGGATTTCAAGAAGTATGATGTGGGCGATATCTTAGGAATCAAGGGAAAAGTATTTAAGACCAAGACAGGTGAGACTTCCATCCATGCGGAGGAAGTTACCCTTCTCTCCAAGAGTCTGCAGATTTTGCCGGAGAAATACCACGGTCTGACGGACACGGACACCAGATATCGTCAGAGATATGTCGATCTCATCATGAATGAGGAGGTCAAGGATACTTTCGTGAAGCGCTCGAAAGCCATCAGCAGTATCCGCCGCTACTTAGACGGACAGGGCTTCATGGAAGTGGAGACGCCGATGCTTGTCTCCAACGCAGGCGGAGCGGCAGCCCGTCCGTTCGAGACACATTTCAACGCCTTGAATGAGGACTTAAAACTACGAATCTCGTTGGAATTATATTTAAAGAGACTGATTGTCGGTGGTATGGAGCGCGTCTATGAAATCGGACGTGTATTCCGTAACGAGGGACTCGACACCAGACACAATCCGGAGTTCACACTCATGGAGCTGTATCAGGCGTATACCGATTACCACGGCATGATGGACCTGACCGAGAACTTGTACCGCTACGTGGCGAAGGAAGTGACCGGTTCCGAGGTGCTCACCTACGGCGAGCACACCATGGACCTCTCTAAGCCATTTGAGCGCATCACAATGGTGGACGCCGTGAAGAAATACGCCAACGTTGATTTCAACGAAGTCGCAGATACAGCCGCTGCGAAAAAACTCGCAGATGAGCACCATATCGAATACGAAGACAGACACCAGAAGGGTGACATCTTAAACTTATTCTTCGAGGAGTACGTGGAGGAACATCTGATTCAGCCGACATTCGTCATGGATCACCCGATTGAGATTTCTCCGCTGACGAAGAAAAAACCGGAGAACCCGGACTATGTGGAGCGCTTTGAGTTCTTCATGAACGGCTGGGAGATGGCAAATGCTTACTCCGAGCTCAATGACCCGATTGACCAGAGAGAACGTTTTGAAGCACAGGAAGCACAGTTTGCTGCGGGAAATGATGAAGCGAACCATACAGACGAGGACTTCCTCAATGCGTTGAGCATTGGTATGCCGCCGACCGGAGGGATTGGTTTCGGGATTGACCGGATGGTCATGATGATGACCAACAGCCCGGCGATCAGGGATGTGCTGCTGTTCCCGACGATGAAGAGTTTGGAGAAATAAAGCTAGGAAAATTAAGGGTTTCGGAGATTGGAAGTCAAGATTTACGACCAATTAAAAGAAGACACGCTATTATGAAACGGTTGGATTTATATCTGACCGTTTTGTTGATAAAAAATGTATGAGATTTGAGAGGTATCATAAGTGACACGACAGGATATGGCAGACATTATAGGTAAGAAATATCTTACTACTAATGTAGAAAATGATGAGTGGAGTTTTGCAAAAGATGCTGGAACAAAAGCGGAACTCGAAAAACTTTTAGGACATAAAGCGGAACATATAATAGTTGATAGACGGTTTTATCATAGTACCGATGATGGAAATTTTGTTATTTTAGTTGAGTGCAAACAAAATTTTACTAAAGATGATGAAAAACAACTTGCAACCTATTTGGAAGAGGAGCGTTCGTTACATAGGGGTGAACGTATTATTTGCATACTTGCTAATACACTTAATGATAAAATAAAAGTATGGAAATCTGATGTTACGGATGAATCGTTTCTTACAAATGAAACCGTGTTGAAGAGTATGGAATATTATGAGGAGCTTTTTAAAGCTGATAGACAGAATGATAGAGAAAAAGTTATGAGAAACACTTATGACCTTAACACTCTTCTTCATAAGATGGATATAGATGAAGATAAACGTTCTCAATTTGTTGGAACATGTCTTTTGTTTATTAAAAGTCAACATGAAAATCCTATGATTGGAAACAATGGATATATTAATGATGCTATGGTCGAAAAACTTAAGAATCATTGGCGTGTTATGTCTGCTAAAGAAATTCGTGCAGGAATAGAAAATGTTTTAGATGGACTTCTTGATGGAACAAAAAACAAGACGAAAAAAATAGAACTGCTTCAACGAAATGTGTTGAATGACCAAAAAATTAGAGCATTAAATGTTCTTACATCAGATAATAAAGATGGTGATTGGATAAGAATACTGGGAGCCATTACTGATGGTATTTATAGACATATTTATGAAGATTCTTCCGAAGGACAAGATATATTGAATTTGTTTTTTATAACGTTTAATAAATATACTGGAAGATTGGATAAGAATCAAGCGTTTACGCCAGACCACATTTGTGATTTTATGGCAGAGGTAACAGAAATAGGTAGAAAGACTAGGGTTTTAGATATTTGTTGTGGTAGTGGTTCTTTTTTGGTAAAAGCTATGGCAAAAGAAATTAATAAAGCAAGAATCGAGGGTAGAAATATTACTGAAATCAAAGAATATATTACAACCATAAAAGAACAACAGATTTTTGGTATTGAGTGTGAGGAAAAAGCATATGGACTTGCTACCACAAATATGTTGATTCATTCGGATGGTAATTCTAATATTGAGTTTGGTTCTTGTTTTGACAAGAGAGATTTTATTATAAAAGCAAAACCGAATGTAATACTTATGAATCCACCATATAATGCAAAACCTAAGACTATTCCTGATAAGTATAAAAATGATTGGGGAAATGCAAAAGATGGGAAGGAAGACCCGACAAAAGGATTGGTATTTGTTAAATATTTATCAGATATTGCAAAAGAGGAAGAATGGGAAGGGACTAAAGTGGCAGTTCTTCTTCCTATGAGTGCGGCAATAGGAACTAAGTCCGTAATAAAAAATATGAAGATATCACTCCTTGAAAATAACACTTTAGAAGCGGTTTTTTCTCTTCCAGCAGATGTTTTCTATCCTGGTGCAGCTGTACAAACAGTTTGTATGCTTTTTACTTTAAATAAAAGTCATTTTGGTGATGATGGAAATCCAAATAAGGAAACGTTTTTTGGTTATTACAAAAATGATGGATTTGTTAAAAAGAAAAATTTGGGTAGAGTAGAACAATCGGATTCCGAAGGTCATAGTCTTTGGACTTCAATTGAAAGAGAATGGTTACAGTTATATAAAAATAAAACTGTTAAAACGGGAATTAGTTCGATGATGGCTGTGGATGGTAATAAAGAATGGCTTTGTGAAGCGTATATGCTAACTGATTATTCGAACCTTGCAGAAGAGGATTTTCAAAAGACCTTGAACTATTATCTTTCCTATTTAATAAAAGAGGGTAAAATAGATGAATCTTGATATAGAAAACTGGAAACAATTTAAGCTTGGGAAAGTTCTTTCTATCAAAAATGGTAGTGGTATTACTAAGGAAGAAATATCTCAGTATGAAGGTGATTTCCCAGCAGTTCAAAGTGGAGAATCGAATAATGGTATATTAGGATATATAGACCTTGAATATTGTAAGGAAATGGGATATGCATACTCGCTTACGCCATGTCTTACAGTTGCTCGTAGTGGTTCTGCTGGTTTTGTTGCACTACAACCAACTGGATGTGTGGTTGGGGATTCAGCAAAAATACTGCATGTTAAGGATATTAAAGAAGAAAATATCTATGTGCTATTATTTTTTCAAACCCTTTTGACAGCTAACAGATTTAAATACGATTATGGTAGGAAGGTATCTGAAAGGAAATATGCAAGTGAAATTTTAGAACTTCCAGTCCGTCATAATAAAGATGGTTCTGTATTTATTGATAAAGAAAAAAAGTATTCAGATGAAGGTTTTTATCCAGATTTTGACTATATGGAAAAGTATGTTAAGAGTTTAAATTTTCAACAGACGAAAACAAGTGTAAAATCCGTACATAAACCTTTGGAAACAAGTAAATGGGAACCTAGGTTGCTAAAATCTCTTTATCATATTCAGATGGGAAATAAACTTGATAAAAATAAAATGACAATGGATGACCCATCTGTAAGTTTTGTTTCCAGAATAAGCTTTGATAATGGGGTTGATTGTAAGGTGGATTTTATTGAAGGATTAGAACCATTTCAAGCTGGTCTTGTTACAGTAGCTCTTGGTGGTAGTTATCTAGGTTCGAGTTTTGTTCAATTAGAGCCATTTTATACTGCTCAAAATGTATCAGTACTTACTCCGCTCTATGATGAAATGAATATTTTGGTAAACCTATTTATAACAAGGCTTATTAAGAAAGAATCAGAATCTAGATACTGTGCTTTTGGAAGAGAGTTGAATGCACATATCAATAAGGATTTTACAATTAACATTCCAGTGGATGGGGATGGTGAACCTGATTTTAAATTTATGGAAAATTATATTAAATCATTGCCATATAGTGATAAACTATAGGGGCAGGTATAATGATTTGTTATAAAAGTGGACGAGTGACATGGGAAAAGAATATACTCCCGTCTTTGACAGTTTAAAAAGAAAAAATGGTCGCAAAGCTAGTGTTTATGTGCTTTGTGGCCATTTTTGTTCTTGCATCGATATGTGCTATATTTTTGTTGTTTCTATTTTCATTTGTTTTGTTTCTTTGATTATACTTCGCATGGACGATTTGGAGATGAACTCATAGTCGGTTCGAAAACCAAAAGTTTTATGCAATTGTAGTGGTCAAGTGTTTTTGTAACACTTGTGGCTAAAAAAATATCATGATTTGATTATGCGGCTACCC
>CAZBUW010000021.1:0-37951 GCA_964495195.1 uncultured Roseburia sp. | reverse complement strand
TCATATGTACTCATAAGCATCATCCTCCTGTCAAGACTCAGGCGGATGATATGCACGCCCTCCCGGCTGCCCGGGTAAGTATATTATATTGTCAAGGTTCCTGCCCCGGCGTGTGCCGGGGGTATAATAGTTATTTTTCTAAATACCTTTTGACGGTGCTGATAAGCATATCTTTATAAGAATATATATCATTTAAAGAATGAATGTAAATACGCTCGAAATTCTTATTTTGATCAGGAATAAGCAGTTGCTTATTTTTGGTGTCGAGATTTATTCTACAAATTGGTTTTCTGTTATTATCGCAATATAATATACCGAAATAACTCTCCGTGTCTCTGTATATGACATCTTCTACCGGAACAACGCCTGCGAGAATTCCGCGCACAATATAAAATGCCTCTAATTCTTGCGCGGTTGTGACCACCTTACTTTTTGACTCGACTGAAGGTGAGGATTCGACAGGCGTCTCATCAGTTTCGGGAGTTAGGGCAGAGGATATTTTTTGATTTACAATATCATTCACGAATCCGGTAAAAGACTTCTTGACGATTGGTTTAAATCATCTAAATGGATTTCGAGGAATGGAGTAAGATCCATTTTATTCGCCTCGTCTAAGTCGGTAAAAAACTGATATGTTAATCCGTTTGTTAAAATACCGAACTTGGCAGGAGAAGTTCCAAAGTAACGGAATAACTGTGAGCCATGCTTTGATAGAGATTCACCACACCATTTGCACTCAATAAGAATTTCTGGATTCCCGTTGATAAGAATGGCGTAATCGACTTTTTCACCCTTTCGTTTATAATAGCTAAATTATAACACGTATGTAGTTGATTGCAAATACGTTATATTAATTCTAATACTGCGAGGTTTGGCTCAAATATGATAATACTGATATTTTGGTAGTAGTTTGTTCGATTTGTTAATAGACCATTTGGGCTGGTGTTACAAATATTAACAGCTATAATTTTAGGATTTCGAATTCTAATGGGGGAGTTTCTAAAAAATAATTATTCAGGAAATAGAAAACTGTAGTTGTAGCCGCTATTTTTGTTTGCCCTAAGGTGGGCGAAAGTAAGTGGTTTTTAAATTGTGGTTGAAAAGTATATGTACTTGATATATAATATACTTAACAAGGCAGTCGGTGGGTGAGTGCAGGTCACCCGTTCCGGCGAATCATATTAAGTTTAAGAAGTAGCCGTTTTTCATCGCCCAAAATGAAACAGGACGGCTACTTTTTATGTATTCTAGTGTCTATGTAGGTCAGTATCGCCACCAACATGATGACGAAGGTAAACAAGTCACTCCACGAGACCATAAGCATCATCCTTTCCGTAAGGCTCGGAACGAATGAGAGCACGTCCCCCGACTATCCGGGTAAGTATATTTTATTGTCAAGGTCCCTGCCCGCCAGCGTGTGCCGGGGCAGTTTTTATTATGCCATTGTTTGTTGGTACGCATTTTTTGACTGATGCGGTATTGTTCTGTGTTAGGATGTCTGTAAATTCAACGGTTTTTCGGAAATTCCCTCTTTCGTTTGTAATAGTTAATTATAGCACGTATGTAGTTGATTGCAAATACGTTATACCAATTTTGATACTGCAATGTTGAATTTGAAGTTTAGCGGGAAGTCGATAGAAATGTGAAGGGGATTGTGGTATCATAGTAGCGGTAAAATCAAAATTTTGAAATGAGTTATCGGCAATAGATGATCAGGTTCAGGGAGAAATGAGAGAATTTTATTTGAAATATATAAAAAACGATGTAGGAATTGTGTTATGTATTTTGTTTTATTCACTTTTTTACATGATTGCAATGCAGTTAAAACCTTTTTTAAATGGTGCAGCGTGGTATTATGAAAGCAGCTTCCAAAGATTTTTATTTGGATGGGCAGAACTTTTTATTTTTGTCAAAATTTTCGATAAGAAAAGTTGGAGAAATGTCATGAATTTGACATCTATAAAAGATGGAATGTTAGCTGGCAGTGCTGTAATTATTTACATAATTTTATTTGCAATAGAAATTGTAATTGGGTGTAAATCATTTATTAACTGTACGTTTTCGCTGGTGTTTTCCTGCCTTTTTCTTCAACAGATTACGACAGGGTTTTGGGAAGAACTTACTTTTAGAGCATTTTTGACCGAAGGGTATTGGAAAAAGAAAAATCAGAATTGGAAGTGGAGGCTTTTTTATGCGAGTATCTCTTTTCTGCTTTTTGGTATGATACATGCGGTGGGAAATACGAACAATTTATCTGATGCAGTTACTACATTCATTCTTACAGGTATTATGGGATTTGCATTTTCTGCTATCTATCTGTATTCGCATAATATTCTTGCGCCAATGCTGCTTCACTTTGTATATGATATTTTCGCTAATATGCAATCATTTGTTGAAGAATGGAATATGGATCATACAACTTTACTGCTTCTTGCTGATTGGGTAATGCCAGCAGTTTTCGGAATCATATTTGTCAGCTCAATAATTTTTATCATAAAAAAGCCAAGCTATGAAAATTGAGTTTATCTCGTTAAGAAAATTTAAATTTGCAGGAGATGGTATACATTGAAAGGAAAAAGTTTAGCAATTGTCTATGCAGTTTTGGCGGCATTGTTTTATGCAATAAATACACCCATATCAAAAATTCTCTTAAGCGATGTTCCTGTCACATTTATGGCATCATTTTTGTATTTCGGCGCAGGTGTCGGCGTAGGAATCATGTATTTGTTTCACTGGAAAAAAGAAAGAGCAGAGGAACGGTTGGTCAAGTCAGATTTGCCATACACGGTTGGAATGGTATTGCTCGATATAGCCGCACCGATATTTATGCTGATTGGAACAGGCTTTGTCGTATGGGATACAATGACAAAATGGCACAAGCATCTGCATACGCATACAATCACTCATACACATAATGCAGTAACACATACGCATGTCGTGGAACACAGTCATCCTCATAATCATAGTTCGGATGAAGAGAAACATGATCATAAGCACAGCGAGAGAGTGATTGAGAATATGTTGAGCCAGATACATAAAGGGTGATTGCGCAACCATTGGCACAATCATAGCAGAATAGTTACACAGTGTCGGAGCGTATATGAAATAAACATTTTGGAAATTTAGTTGACGCGAGCCTGTAAAACGGTTATACTTACAAGAAGGTTCACTAATGAACTAACGGAGGAAAAATGGAAGTAGAAGTATACGACATCTCCAATGCAGGACGTCAGATAAAAAAATTAATTGAAAAAAAGTCAGAACATATCATGGAAAAATATGGGCTTCGCATGATCGAAATCGATATTTTAGTGATGCTGCATCAGGCGAAGAATATCGACACAGCCAAGAAAATTATAGATAAAAAACATATCTCAAAGGCGCACGTCTCCAAGTCGATCGACAATCTGAAGCGATTGGGATTTATTGAATTGTTAGACGACGAGGAAGACCGCCGGATCACACATATCACGCTGAGCGAAAAGGCGGACGAGGTGGTGAAAGAGGAGGTGGCGGTATATCGGGAATGCAGGGAACTCATGTTTTCCGGCGTGACAGAATACGAGAAAGATATCGTGAAGTATGTTCTGGCAAAGATGGCGGGCAACCTGTCGGCAGAATTGGAACGGGAAGAATAAGCAGGAGGAAACCGAAATGAAACAGTCAGAGTATATTTACCAGCAGTCAGAATTGTGCAGAAAAAATAACCAGATAGGAAAAAACCTCTACCAGGAGTACGGGGTGAAAAGCGGATTGCGCGATGAAAATGGAAAGGGAGTCCTGACGGGACTGACCAATATTTCAAAGATTACAGCATTCCGCAATGTGGATGGAAAACAGTTTCCCTGTGAAGGAGAGCTGTTGTATCGCGGCTATGACGTAAAGCAGCTTGTCAGACAGGGAAAACAGAGAGACTTTTTGTTTGAGGAGAGCGCGTATCTGCTTCTCTTTGGGGAACTGCCGACGGAGGAACAATTGGGGCAGTTCCGCGGCGTGTTGGCGGAATTGATGGATCTGCCGACGAATTTTACGAGGGATGTCATCATGAAGGCGCCGAGTGCCGATATCATGAATTCCATGACGCGAAGCGTTCTCACACTCGCCTCATACGACCCGGAGGTGGCAAATCTCAATTTAGATAATGTCCTGCGGCAGTGCATGATGCTCATCAGTGTCTTTCCGATGCTGGGGGTTTACGGCTATCATGCCCACAACCACTACAACAAGGACAGCAGTATGTATATCCACCGCCCGGATCCGGCGCTGTCGGTCGCAGAAAATATTTTAAGAATGCTCCGTCCGGATATGTCCTACACGCCGCTCGAGGCGAAGGTACTCGATGTGGCGCTGCTTTTGCACATGGAACACGGCGGCGGAAATAACTCCACATTTACGACGAGAGTAGTTACGTCGTCCGGTTCCGATACCTATGCGGCGATTGCTGCGGCGCTGTCGTCGCTGAAAGGAAAAAAGCATGGCGGCGCTAACATCATGGTCATGAATATGATGGACGATATCAGAGCGCATGTTTCTGATTACAGTGATAAGGATGAGGTGAAGGCCTATCTTGTGAAGCTGCTGCACAAGGAGGCGTTCGATCACAGCGGTCTCATCTATGGAATGGGACATGCTGTCTACTCGCTGTCCGATCCGAGGGAGGTAGTGTTCAAACGGTTTGTGGAGATGCTGGCGGCGGAGAAACACTGGGAACACGATATGGAGCTGTACAAGAATATCGAGGAACTTGCGCCGGTCGTAATCGCGGAGGAGCGGAAGATTTTTAAAGGTGTGAGCCCGAATGTCGATTTTTACAGTGGTTTTGTCTATGACATGCTCGGAATTCCGAGAGAGATGTACACGCCGCTGTTTGCCATCGCGCGAATTGCAGGCTGGAGCGCGCACAGATTAGAGGAGCTGACCACGGCGGATAAGATTATTCGTCCGGCGTATCAGAGTCTTGTGGTCAAGCGGGAATATAAGCCGAGGGAGGAGCGTTAGATTTTTGTATCGAAGAAAGGACAAGGAATATCATAGACGTACCGCAGCAGAATATGATAAAATCGCTTCATAACGAGATTTAGGAGATAGGAGAAAAACGATGGCATTACATGTAATGGATGAAGCGAACCGCTGCCTTCAGTGTAAGGTACCGCAGTGCAGAAAAGGTTGTCCGATCAACACCAATATCCCGGAGGCAATCCGTCTGCTCAAAGAGAATCAGCTGAATGAGGCGGGAAAAATGTTGTTTGAAAACAACCCGCTGACTACGGTGTGCAGTCTCGTCTGCAATCATGAGAAGCAGTGTGAGGGTCACTGTGTTTTAGGAAAAAAAGGTGCGCCGGTTCACTTTTCGGCGATTGAGAACTATATATCTTCCACTTATGCAAATCAGATGACGGCGGGGCCTGCACCTTCGAACGGCAAGAAGGTGGCAATCATCGGTTCCGGTCCGGCGGGAATCACGATTGCAATTATTTTGGCCCGCTACGGTTATCAGGTCACTATTTTTGAAGGAAAAGACAAAATCGGCGGGGTACTGCGCTACGGGATACCGGAATTTCGCCTGCCAAAGAGCGTCTTAGATGACATCGAGTACCGCCATCTGGAATTGAAGGGGATTAAGGTCCGCCCGAATACAAACATCGGGTTTGCCATTACGATTGAAGATTTGTTCCGCGACGGCTATAAAGCGGTTTTCGTCGGAACGGGTGTGTGGAAGCCGAATGTGCTTCACATCAAAGGGGAGACATTGGGAAATGTCCACTTCGGAATCAATTATCTGAATAACCCGGACAGCTATAAACTCGGGGAGAGCGTGACGGTAATCGGTGCAGGGAACGCAGCGATGGACGTGGCGAGAACAATCATCAGAAAAGGAACCCGCAATGTCACCTGTTTTTCAATCACGAAAGAGGTGGCGGCAAGCGATTATGAGTTCAGCTACGCAAAATTAGAGGGAGTCAGATTCGAGTATAACCGCAGACCGGTTGAGATTAAGGACGAGGGGGTTGTATTTATCGATGTCGTTGAAAATGAGGATGGAACATTTACAGATATAGAGGGAACGGAGAAACTGGTTCCTTCCGACAGCGTTATCATTTCCATCAGCCAGGGACCGCAGTCAAGGCTCGTCAATACGACGGAAGGTCTGACCGCAAATGCCAGAGGTCTGCTCGAGGCAGATGAGACGGGACATACATCGCGTCCTGGTGTATTTGCATCCGGAGATGTCGTGAACGGAGCGCGCACGGTGGTGGAAGCGGTGGCACACAGCAAGGTTGTGGCGGAGTCCATGCACGAATATATACAGAGTTTAGGTAACAGTTCAGCTACAGCGTATCGCACAGACGAATCATGCTCGCATGAATGAGAATGTGCGATATGCTGTGAGCGGAGCGCCCGTTTATGAGCAAAGTGAGCGGCGAAGCTGTGGGAAAGCACCGCAGGTGCGGCTTTGCGAATGGCGCGGGCTGAACCGTTACGAGTTTAGAAGAGGCCTGAGAGGGCCTCTTTATTATGTCTGCGCGTTTTGTTTCAAGTATGCGAAATTGTTTTTAAAATAGGAAAAAAGGGAATTTGTGGAAGCGGCGCTCATGTTATAATAAAGCTAGACATTGTATTGGGAAGGTGCGAAATGAATACATATTGAATCGAGGAGGAATGCTATGGGGAAGAAGAAAATGCAGGAAGAGACGCAGGAGATAAGGTTTCAGAATGGTCAGAGGGCGCAGCTCGAGGCAGTGGCAAGGAGCGTTAAGTTTTCAATCAGGATGGGGATTGTCTTCCTGCTTGTGCTGCTGGTCGTGCAGCAGGTTGTAGCGATGTTAGAATCCGAAACGCTCGAGACGACGATGGCGCTCAATCAGTACCGGCTTGGCTCTAAGACGCTGACAGCTTCCGTGCAGGCCTATGCAGTCACCGGAGATTCAAGGTACTATGATGAATATATGCAGGAACTCAATACGGATCAGAATCGTGACAAGGCAGTTGCAACCTTAAAGGGGAATAGCGTCACTGACGAGGAGTGGGCAATCATGGATCAGATTGCAGGCCTTTCGGAAGGACTGGTTCCGCTGGAGGAACAGGCGATGGAAGCGGCGGCAGCCGGCGATACACAGAGTGCGATGGAAGCGGTATTCGGGGAGGAGTACGAGGATACCATCGCTCAGATTAACGATTTGACAGAGAGTGTGACGGAGCAGGTGCAGTCGCGTCTGCGGAGCAAAAAGATTATGATGAAAATGCTCCAGTATCTGAGTGAGCTGCTGTTTGTATTGGCATTTGTATACCAGGCGAGCCAGATTAACAAGACAATCCGTTTTTCGAAGAAAGAGTTGTTACAGCCGATTGAAAAAGTGTCGGATCAGATGGTGCTGCTCGCACAGGGACAGCTGCATGAACCGTTTGAGATGGAAGGGGACGAGAGTGAAGTCGGAAATATGGTGACTGCAATCCAGTCCATGAAACAAAATATCAGCGGAATTATTGAAGAAATCTCTGTTGTTTTAGATAACATGGGAAAAGGAAACTACAACAACGAGATGCATCAGGAGTATGTGGGGGAATTTGTTCAGATTAAGGAGTCCTTCCAGGCAATCAGCGAGGCGATGAGAGACACGCTGTCAACGATTCGTCAGGTGTCTGGCCAGGTGGACAGCGGTTCGGAGCAGTTGTCCTGCGCTGCACAGGATCTCGCGGAGGGATGTACTAAGCAGGCGATGCAGATATCAGAGGTTGTCACCACGATTCAGGAACTCACGGAAAATGTGCAGAAGAATGCACTTGAGGCGGATGAGTCGCGAAAATTGTCAGCAAATGCAGGTGTCCTGCTTAAGACAGGCGGCGAAAAGATGCAGGAATTGAAAGAGGCAATCGGACAGATTAGCAATTGCTCGGAGCAGATTCGTACGATTATTGAGGCAATCGAGGAGATTGCATCCCAGACGAGCCTTCTGTCATTGAATGCTTCCATTGAGGCGGCGAGAGCAGGCGAGGCGGGCAAAGGATTTGCCGTTGTGGCAGATCAGGTCAAGAATCTTGCGGAGGAATCAACCGCAGCAGTCGGAAAGACAACAAAACTGATTGAGGCTACCGTTGAAGCTGTGGAGCGTGGAATTGCGATTGCAAACGATACGGCAGAGAATATGCAGCAGGTGATTGAGGGCGAAAGCATTGCGACCGAGAAGATGATTCATGTTGTGGAATTGCTGCATGAGGAGGTCACAAGCATGCAGCAGGCGAGCGAGAATATCACGATAGTGTCCGGAATTGTGGACAATAATTCAGCGACCTCACAGGAGACGGCTGCAATCAGTGAGCAGCAGCAGATGCAGGTTGAGACACTTGTGTCCCTGATTGATCACTTTGAAATTTAGCACTTGCACAATAGAGAGAATTTGGATATAATAATGTGGTCAAAAAATAGACAGGGGAGCTTGTTCATGCAGGCTGAGAGGAAGTAATCGAACTTCGACCCTTACACCTGATATGGATAATGCCATCGTAGGAAGGAGCAGTGCTTGTTGTGCGGAGGATGCCATTTGGTGTCCTCCGCTTTTGTGATATAGGATTCGGGTGTCAAAAGATGATAATTTAAGTTGTGTTTCTCATTTTGCACAAAAATAAAGTTTACATTTGTTCCGAATTACGGATATAACATTTTCTAAATGTTCTGCCCTAAATCCCGGCTGCGACCGCAACCGCTCAAGATTCGCCGTCCATGGCTTGGCTTGGGCTCTCAGCAACATCCTGTTGCTGAGTTGCTGGATAACATACAGAACATTAAGAAAATCTAATATCCTTCATAAGTCACAAATGCAAACTTTATTTTGTGCAATATGAAAATTCACATTAGCACCCTTTGCCACCCGAATCCTATATCAGAAAAAGCCCTGCCGGGCGGGATGCGCAAATATCAGGAAACTATGCAGAAAAGAGGAAAAAGAAATGAGTTATACGACACAGATGGATGCGGCTCGTCAGGGAATCGTGACGCCGGAGATGAAGCAGGTCGCAGAGAAAGAGAAGATAGCGGTGGAGAAACTGCGCGAATACGTTGCGGAGGGGAAGGCTATCATCCCATGTAATAAAGTACATAAGGCGATTTCACCGAGTGGAATCGGATCCATGCTGACTACAAAAATAAATGTAAATCTGGGCACTTCCCGAGACCTGAAGGACCTCGATATGGAGATGGAGAAGGTGAGAAGTGCAGTCGACATGGGGGCGGAGGCAATCATGGATCTAAGCTCGTACGGCGACACCAGAAAATTCCGCCGCAAGCTGACGGAGGAATGCCCGGCAATCATCGGAACCGTTCCAATCTATGATGCCGTTGTATACTATCATAAAGCACTCGGAAAAATTACATCCGAGGAATGGATTGACATTGTCAGAATGCATGCGGAGGACGGCGTGGATTTTATGACAATCCACTGTGGAATCAACAGGGAGACGGCAAAAAAATTCAAGAAAAATAAGCGTTTTATGAATATAGTATCCCGCGGTGGCTCCATTATTTTCGCGTGGATGGAGATGACCGGACAGGAGAATCCGTTCTATGAGCATTTTGACGAGGTGCTAGAGATTTGTCGCGAGTATGATGTGACATTGAGTCTCGGCGACGCCTGCCGCCCGGGATGCCTTGAGGATGCGACGGACGCTTCCCAGATTGAGGAGCTCATCACACTCGGGGAGCTGACTAAGCGCGCGTGGGAAAAGGACGTTCAGGTCATGATTGAGGGACCGGGACACATGCCGATGAATCAGATTGCGGCAAACATGGAGATTCAAAAGACCCTCTGTCACGGGGCGCCGTTCTATGTCCTAGGTCCGATTGTCACCGATGTGGCGCCGGGGTATGACCATATCACAGCTGCCATCGGCGGAGCAATCGCAGCGATGAACGGAGCGTCTTTCCTCTGTTATGTCACACCGGCGGAGCATCTTCGCCTGCCGGATGTCGATGATGTGAAAGAGGGAATCATCGCTTCACGCATTGCGGCACACGCAGCGGATATTGCCAAAGGACTCCCGGGGGCGATGGACTGGGATCACAAGATGGATGCCGCGAGAAAGAAGTTGGACTGGCAGGGGATGTTTGACGTCGCAATCGACCCGGAGAAAGCGCGCCGCTACAGGGCTTCCTCCCAGCCGGAAAAAGAGGATACCTGCAGTATGTGCGGCAATTTCTGTGCAGTCAAAAATATGAACCGCATCTTAGAGGGGGAGATTGTCTCCATCTTCGATGAATAGTAACAGTTCAGCACACTGCTTTGCTCATAATCAGGCGCTCCGCTCATAGCTACATTCCGTGTGTTCATTCATGCAAGCATGATTCACCCACTGCATGGGCTATGACTGATAGTAACAGTTCAGCCCGCGCCATTCGCAAAGCCGCACCTGCGGTGCATTCCCGCTGCTACGCAGCTGCTTTGCTCATAAACAGGCGCTCCGCTCATAGCCTCACTTCGTGTGTTCATTCATGCAAGCATGATTCACCCACTGCATGGGCTATGGCTGAACTGTTACGAAAAATAACCCCTATGGGGGCTTGTGGTCATACCAGATTCTTGTTAAGATAGAAACAATGAATGAGAAAGGTGGTATGACATTATGCATATGGCGGACGCGTTAGTCGCGCCGGCAGTGGCGGCGACTATGTATGTGTGTTCCGGTGCGGCGGCAGGATACTCTGCCAGACGCATTCGATTAGAGAGCGATACCAAAAAAGTTCCGGTGATGGGACTTATGGGAGCATTCGTTTTCGCAACACAGATGATTAACTTTACAATTCCGGGAACCGGTTCCTCGGGACATCTCTGCGGAGGGATGCTGCTGTCAGCTCTGTTAGGTCCCTGCGCCGGATTTTTGACAATGATAGGAGTTCTGTTGATTCAATGCCTGCTCTTTGCGGACGGAGGAATTCTCGCACTCGGCTGCAATGTCTGGAACATGGCATTTTACGGGTGTTTTGTCGGAGCACTCTTAATCTGGAAGCCGATTATGAAAAAAGGCGCTTCAAAAGCAAAGATTGTGCTTGCATCCATCCTCGGATGTGTGCTCACCTTGCAGCTGGGAGCTTTTTCTGTGACATTGGAGACATTAGCGTCCGGTGTGACGGAACTTCCGTTTACAACTTTCGTTGCAACGATGCAGCCGATCCATCTCGCTATCGGTCTGGTGGAAGGGCTGATTACCGCGGCAGTTCTCTGTTTTGTGCATGAAGCGAGACCGGAGCTGCTCTGGGGCGTCGGAGAGGAGACAACGAGGGAGGGAAGATTGTCCTTCCGAAAAACACTCGCGGCTCTCGGCATCGGTGCAGTTGCCATCGGCGGCGTACTCTCACTGTTTGCTTCCGCATTTCCGGACGGGCTGGAGTGGTCGATTGAGAAAATCACCGGAAGTACCGAGGTGGAAGCAGCGGGAGGAATCTATGAAAAACTTGCCCATGTGCAGGAAGTGACGGCAATCCTGCCGGATTATGCATTCAAGGGTTCGGACGCTGCGGCGGGGACTTCTTTTTCCGGTATTGTGGGAGGTCTGATTGTTGTCGTTGTCATGGTGGGAGCGTGTTATCTGTTCAAGTTTTTCCGCAGGAATTTTTCTAAGGAAAAACAAATAAAGGATTAGTATGAGCAAACTGAATCGTGCGCTCCATGAGATACAGACAATTGATCTCATGGCGAAGGAGGACCAGTGGGTGAATCGCATTCATCCACTGGTTAAACTTATTTTGACGTTCGTTTACATTGCGACGGTCGTCTCTTTTGAAAAATATGATCTGACGGGATTGATTGGAATGTCAGTCTATCCGCTGGCAATTTTTATACTCGGCGACCTCTCTTTCCGGGAGGCGCTCTGGCGCATGCGTGTCGTGCTTCCGCTTGTCTGCGCCGTCGGAATATTTAACCCGTTCTTCGACCACAGCATAGTGGCAGAGATGGGAGGAATTGCAGTCTGGGGCGGTGTGGTGTCAATGCTGACGCTGATGCTGAAAGGAGTTCTTGCGGTCTTAGCGTCGTATCTTTTAATTGCAACTACGACCATAGAAAAACTTTGTTATGCGATGCGCCTGCTCCATCTGCCAAAAGGGTTTGTGACACAGATTCTTTTGATCTACCGGTACATCACGGTTCTGCTGAAGGAAGCGGAGCGCATTACGCAGGCGTACTCGCTGCGGGCACCGAACCAGAAGGGCGTGCATTTTAAGGCGTGGGGCTCGCTCGCGGGACAGCTTTTGCTCCGCAGTATCGACCGCGCGGACGATGTCTATGAGAGCATGTGCCTGCGCGGATACCGCGGAGAATTTTACCCCGGGAAAAAAATCTGCTGCCGTGGGACGGACGTTGTCTACCTCGTGGTATGGATTGTGATATTTCTGATGTTTCGGCTGACACCGGTGCTGCAACTGTTCGGAGGGATGCTGCTATAGCAGACAGGTATCGTGTCTGCCGGAAAAATAGGAAGAACTTACAGGAGGATGGTATGAGCCATATACATATTGAGGTAGAGCATGTGTTCTTTTCCTACGAGAAGGATGTACCTATTTTAAAGGATATTCATTTCTATGCAAAGGAGAGGGAGGCAATCGGTCTGATTGGAGCGAACGGCGTCGGAAAATCTACGCTTTTAAAATTGCTGGTGGGTTTAAAGACCGGGTTTGCCGGAAGTATCCGCGTGGAGGAGATTCCGGTGGAACAGGGGACATTAGCGAAGATACGCGAAAAGATCGGCTATGTGTTTCAGGACTCCGACAGCCAGCTTTTTATGTCGACGGTTTATGAGGATGTCGCATTCGGGCCGCGTAACTACGGACTTCCGGAAAATGAGGTGGCGCGCCGGGTGGAACAGGCGTTGGACATGGTAAAAATCAGTCACCTGAAGGAAAAGCCAATCTATAAGATGTCCGGCGGAGAGAAAAAACTCGCCTCCATTGCGACGATTCTGTCCATGCTGCCGGATATCATTCTGATGGATGAGCCGTCGGTGGCATTAGACCCGCGAAACCGTAGAAATCTTATCAACATTTTAAACGGGTTCGAGCATTTAAAAATAATAGCGTCCCATGATCTCGACTTTATCTGGGACACCTGTAATAGGGTAATCCTGATGTCTGGCGGGACGATTGTGGCGGACGGTCCCGCAGAGGAGATTCTAAGCAACCGGGAGCTGCTCGAGGCAAACGGGCTTGAACTCCCGCTCTCCCTAAGCCGCGGAGCATTTTCGGGAACTTAGGAAGAAAAAAGAGGTTGCTTTTTGGTTTGTGGTACGCTATAATGACAGAGCAATATTTTGCGGAATTGATGGAATTGGCAGACATGCAAGATTTAGGTTCTTGTGTCGCGAGACGTGTGGGTTCAAGTCCCACATTCCGCATGAAATCGCAGCGGATGCGGGGAAGAGCTTTCTGATTTGGTCAGGAGGCTCTTTTTCTGTCATTTCCAATCCATGTATTTCATTGTTAAAAATGGTTATCTATGTTATATTAACTTATAGAAAAGAGCTTGATAGTTATCAGTTTTGGTTGAAGATGCGTTTGGGGAGGGACGATATGGTAGAATTTCAGGCAGACAGTAAGTATTTAGTTTTTCCTGTGAGTTGTCATGCACAGGATAAGAGATTGTTTTTTTACACGGACGGAAAACTTGTGTATGACATTGTTTTCCGGTTGGACTATGACAACCCGGAGTACTATTTCCCGCTGAATATCGAGCGTTTTTGCGGGAGAACGATGCAGATTGACTGCGATAAAGAGATGGAGATACAGGTTGACAAACGAGACCATGTGGAGGTGTCCTACGATGGGAAATATCGCCCTTACGCGCATTTTACCGCAAAAAGAGGATGGCTCAATGACCCGAACGGATTGGTGTATTACAATGGATATTACCATATGTTTTTCCAGCACAACCCGGTCGACTGCAAATGGGAGAATATGCATTGGGGGCACGCGGTAAGCACCGATTTGATACACTGGCAGGAGAGGGAGATTGCATTCTACCCGGATGAGGAAGGGACTGTTTTTTCGGGTTCTGCTATTGTAGATTGGAAAAATGTCACAGGCTTAAAGCAGAATGAGAATGATGTGATTCTTATTTTTTACACCTGTGCGGGAAGTACCTCAGAAGCTTCCAAAGGAAAACCGTTTACGCAGAATTTAGCGTACAGTATCGATGGCGGGAAGAACTTCGTAAACTACGAAAAAAATCCGCTTATCACACAGTGTGTGGAAGGAAATCGAGACCCGAAGGTAATCTACTATGAACCGGATGACAGCTATATTATGGCTTTGTATTTAGAGGAACACCAGTATGTCCTTTTTAAGTCCAAAAACATGTTGGATTGGGAGCAAATACAGCGGATTGACCTGCCGGATGACACGGAGTGCCCGGATTTTTTCCCGCTGGCAGCAGATGACAATCCAAATGAGAGCAGATGGGTGTTTATAGGGGCCTCAGACCGATATCTCGTAGGGCGTTTTGACGGAGAAAAATTTGCCGCCGAAGGTGATGGGAAGAGATTGAACTATGGCAATAATTCTTACGCGGCGCAGTCGTGGTCGGATATTCCGGGGAGAAGGGTGCGCACTGCCTTCTCTACGGTGGCGATTCCCGGGGAACCGTACGCAAGCTGTATGAATCTGCCGCAGGAGATGTTTCTGAAAAAGGTGGATGGTGAGATAAAACTGTGTGTTCTGCCGGTAAAGGAAGTTGAGCTTTTATATAAGAAGGAGGATTATCTTAAAAATATATCGATTGCCGCTGGGGAGCCGTTTGGGCACCGGGTTTCTTCCAAATGCTGTGATATTACCCTGCGTGTTCCGGTGCAGAATGCATTTGTCTTTTCATTGTTTGGATTGGAACTGAGCTATGATGCGCAGCAGTCTGTCCTGAGGTGCTTGGACAGAGAGGCGCCTGTCAAGGGGGAGAATGGTTTTTTGACAGTACGGCTGCTCATGGATACCATCAATACAGAGATATTTGCAGATGGCGGAAGTGTATTTATGGGGATGACCTATATACAGGATTACAATTTGAATCTGTTGTCCGTTGCGACCGAAAATCGTGTGGATGGGGCAGACATAATGATTGCAGAATTGAATGCATTTTGGGAATAAGGAGCGGGACATGGGATTTGACAAAGAGAAAATCAAACAGATACGAAATATGATTCTATTGGCGGCGGCGCTGATTTTTCTGCTGATGTACAGCGAAGCCGTGCTCGGCGGAATCGCAGTCACATTTAATATTATGAGGCCTTTCCTCTACGGAGGTATCATTGCGTTCGTCTTGAATGTGCCGATGCGCGGTATAGAGCAGAAACTTCTGGCGGGCTGGAAAGGGAAAAGTGCTGACAAGTGGAAGCGGCCGGTGAGTATTGTGCTCAGCATTGTACTTGTATGTGCAGTTATTACAATTGTAATTGTAACGGTGGTTCCGCAGGTTACGCAGACTGTCGTGGAGCTCGGCAACAAGATTCCGCCGTTCGTGGACAGCACAGTCGAATACCTCGAGAAGGTCAGCAAAGACTATCCGCAGGTGCAGGCGTATCTGCAGGAATTGGAGGTGGCTGATTTCAACTGGGATTCCCTGCTCGGCAGCCTTGTGGATTTTGCCAAAAACGGAATGACGAGCATGCTCTCGTCCACTGTGTCGGTGGCGAGCAGCATCATCGGCGGTGTGGTAAACTTCTTTATCGCATTCATCTTTGCGCTGTATATTTTAGGGCAGAAGGAAAAATTGGCAGATCAGGCAAAGCGGATTGTTTCGGCATATGCCTCCGAAAAAGTGAACGGTGCAGTCTTAAAAGTGTGCAGCCTGCTTCACCGCAATTTTACGAATTTTATTTCCGGGCAGTGCTTAGAAGCTGTAATCCTTGGAACGATGTTTGTCATTGCAATGACAATTTTCCGAATGCCGTATGCAATTTTGGTGGGCGTGCTGATTGCGTTTACGGCACTGATTCCGATTGTGGGCGCGTTCATCGGGTGCGTGGTCGGAACGTTTCTTATTTTAGTCGACACGCCGGAGCGGGCAGTGTGGTTCGTAATTTTATTTCTGGTGCTGCAGCAGATTGAAGGAAATCTGATTTATCCGAGGGTCGTCGGCAATTCGGTGGGACTTCCGGCCATCTGGGTATTGATGGCGGTCAGCGTCGGCGGCAGTCTGTTCGGCGTTTTTGGAATGCTTTTTTTTATCCCGCTGGTGTCGACTATCTACATGCTGCTTGGCGACAGCGTCAATGAGCGCAACGCCGCGAAGAGAATGGCGGCGAAAAAAAATACAAAAAAATAAAATTTACTCTTTACAAATAGAAAATCCTGTTATATAATAGCATTCGTTGACGACGTGAGTCGCACGATGGGCTTATAGCTCAGCCGGTTAGAGCGCACGCCTGATAAGCGTGAGGTCGGTGGTTCGAGTCCACTTAAGCCCATTCTTGTAGCAAAAAGAGCTTCGGAATATTCCGAAGCTCTTTTTGCGTACCGGGAGGAGATTATATTTTAAATCAGGTCGGTGGACCATTCCTCTTTTCTGGATTCGTAAAGCTGATTCAGCCAGTCCACGACCATGCGGCGTCCCTCATCGCTGAAAGGGTAGGAGGCGGACACTTTTTTCTCGTCCGGGGTTTTGTCAAAAATATACGGGCCCGGCCAGGCGTAGACTTTCAGACAGTCGGCGGCATCATCCCCGTCGCCGTCCTTCTCCTTGCAGATCAGATAGCGCATTCCAAGGTAACTTCCCGTGAAGCGTTCTTTTTTATAAAAATTGAGATTCAAAATGTCTTCGGGCGTAATCATGGCAAAAATCCTTTCTTAATTTCGATTCAGGTGTCAAAAGAACAAGCAAAAACCGGATTAGCATCTTTGACATCCGGATTCTATTTTACAACAGAAAAAGAGAGAAATCCATGCATTTTTGGGCAAAACACTGCTTTAAAACATTAAAAAGCCAAATAAGTAAAGAAATTGTAAATTTAATAAAATGGGTAAAAAACGAATAAATATGCATGAAAGCAATCGAAAAGGTGAAAAAACAATCAAAAAAGGAATAATTGGAAAAGAAAATGTATAAATAGTCGAGAGAATGTCAAAACTTGGTTATTGACAAATTTCATTTTGCATGTATAATAAATTAAGTGTTGTGCGTGAGCCGCAAACACTTGTATATGAAGAGAGTGCAATGGACAAAGGCGTCTGTTGGCACTTTTTTTGCTTTCAATAGAAAAATTTAACGAATTAAAGTGGTGTTTTGATAACACCATAAAGGAAGCGGCTGTCAGAGCCCGTAAAAGTGGAAGAAGATGACATGATAAAGAACAGATACAGTGACAATTATAAACGTCTGCTGAAATTGAACAAAAGAGGAAGAGTAGCTGTTGATGCCGAATATGTAGGTGATTATTATCAACTGCCATTTGACGAAGCAAAAAAGAAGAAGACGGCATGGGTAAATCTGGGATGCTCCGTTTTACTATTGGCGGTTCAGCTAGTCACCGGTATGGTCAATCAGGATTCCTCGAGGACGTTCTGGATTGTCTATCCATACATGTTTGTTTTTCTTCCGTGCATCTACTTTTTGATGGGGGCAGTTACATATTTTGAAGTTCCTTTGAAGATGCAAAAAGCGAAGTACGAGACGAGTCTGGTGAGAATCAAGCGCTCCTGTATCGGTGCGATGGTGTTGGTTGCACTGAGTGCCATTCTTGATTTGATATATATTGTGATTTATCACGGCAGTATTCAGATTGAAAAAGAACTGATTTATTTGTTTTTTCACATGCTCTTCCTCGTAATATCTTATCTATATGGAAGGTATTACGATAAAGTCTACCAGGGTATTGTAATCGAAGAGAACCGGGAAGAGTAACATGATGTTTTCCTTAGGGTTAAGGTTAAACATAAATAATTAATATTTTAGGAGGAAATATTATGAAAAAGACAAGACAGATGCTTGCTATTTTATTAGCAGGTACAATGGTTGCAGGCGTAGCATCTGGCTGTGGAAGCAAATCAAAAGATGATGTTGAATCCACAGAACCAGGCACAAACAGTGAAGCAGCAAATTCAGAGAGCAGCGGTGACACTCCACTTGTAATTGCAAATGATGCAATGAGTGAGAAGTTCAGCCCATTCTTTGCTGAATCCGTTCCGGATGTGAACATTGTGGATTCCACACAGATTCAGCTCATTTACAATGACCGCGCAGGTGAGTACATTTTAAACGGTATCGAGGGTGAGACAAAAGAGTACAACGGCACAGAGTATACATACTACGGACCGACGAACCTCGAAGTGACGGAGAACGAAGACGGAACCGTATACTATGATTTCACACTCCGCGATGATATGACGTTCGCCGATGGAGAACCGATTACCGCAGATGATGTTATCTTCTCTTACTATGTATTTTGCGATCCTACTTACGATGGTTCTTCTTCCGTTTACTCTCTGCCAATCGAAGGTATGGAAGAGTACAGAAGCGGTGTCGCAACCTTATCTTCCCTGCTTGCAGAGGCCGGCGAGGACAATACAGATTTCTCTCTGTGGACAGAAGAGCAGCAGACAGCATTCTGGGCAGCAGTAAATGAAGGCGGTACAGCTTTCGCACAGGAGATTGTTGATTATTGTGTCGAGGCTGGCGCAGCAACAGACGTTGCAACAGCAGCAGCAGCATGGAACCTCGGAGAGCTTCCGGCAGATGCAACAGCAACAGATATGTTCAAATTGATCGGTGACAACTACGGATGGAGTTTTTCAGCTATGGAGGCTGAGACAGCCGGTTCCGCGTTGGCTGATTTAATTCCGGAAGATGTATATGCATACTCTACACAGGGTGTTGAGACAGGGGAATCCGCTCCGAACATCACAGGTATCCAGAAGACAGGTGATTACTCCGTCCGTGTCGTATTGACAGAGGTTGATGCAACAGCAATCGGAACAATGGATATCTACATTGCACCACTTCACTACTACGGTGATGAGAGCTTATATAACTACGAGGAGAATCAGTTCGGATTTACAAAGGGCGATCTTTCTGCCATCAGAGAAAAGACAACTACTCCACTTGGGGCTGGTCCTTATGTATTCAAGAGCTATGAGAACAAAGTTGTATACTTAGAGGCAAATGAGTCCTACTACAAGGGAGCTCCTGCTACAAAGGAACTTCAGTTCAAAGAGACAGCAGAGGCGGATAAGGTTCCTGGTGTTGTTCAGGGAACGGTTGATATCTCTGAACCGAGCGTATCTAAGGATGTTATCGCACAGATTTCCGGAGAGAACAGCAACGGCGAGACAACAGGCGATGTATTATCTACAGTTTTGACAGACTACAATGGTTACGGCTACATTGGTATGAATTCCCAGAAAGTAAAAGTGGGAGATGATCCTTCTTCAGAAGAGTCAAAAGATTTAAGAAAAGCAATCGCAACAGTTATTGCAGTTTACCGTGATGTCGTAATTGACTCTTATTACGGAGACGCAGCGGAGGTTATCAACTACCCAATCTCTAATACATCATGGGCAGCGCCGCAGAAATCTGATGCGGATTACAAGGTGGCATTCTCAACAGATGTTGACGGTAACGCTATCTACACAGACGGAATGTCTCAGGAAGAGAAGGAAGAGGCAGCTAAGCAGGCAGCATTGGGATTCTTTGAAGCAGCAGGTTACACAGTTACAGATGGCAAAGTGACAGCAGCACCGGCAGGCGCATCTATGACCTATGAAGTAATGATTCCGGGTAACGGTTCTGGTGATCACCCATCCTTCGGTATTTTGACAGCAGCTTCTGAAGCATTAGGTGAACTCGGATTTGAGTTGTCAATCAACGATTTAGCTGATTCTTCTGTTCTTTGGGATACCATCAATGCAGGGGAACATGAGATTTATTGTGCAGCTTGGTCTGCAACACTTGATCCGGATATGTTCCAGATTTACCACAGTGAAGGTGGTTCTGCAGGTAATTACGCAATCTACTCAGACGAGTTAGATGAGCTCGTACTAGAAGGTAGAACAAACATCGATCAGGATTATCGTAAGGCAGTCTACAAAGAGGCACTTGATTTTATCGTAGATTACGCAGTAGAGATTCCAATCTACCAGAGACAGGACGGTAAGGTATTTAGTACAGAGCGTGTCAACATGGATTCCGTTACACCGGATCAGACAACATACTACACATTTATGTTTGAGCTTGAGAAGATTCAGATGAACTAATCCGGTTTGACTGGTTGAAGAAAAATACTTGTAGTGGTCAGAAAAAGGAGAGCAGATCTCCTTTTTCTACTGCTAAAGGTCTTTCACAAGGGGATGGAGGGCGTCTTCTTGTGAAATCTCTTTAGCGACAGTGGAGATTTATAAATTTTTTACATGAGAAAGGATAGGAAGTTTACATGAAGAAATTTGTGGTAAAAAGAGTTTTGCTTTCCATAGGAATTCTCTTTTTTGTATCAATGATTATTTATGGAATTATGCGTTGTATGCCGACTTCGTATGTGGAACAGCAGGCTATGACGTTGTCACAGAAGCCGGGTGCCAAAAGTTATCAAGAATGGCTGGATCAGTTAAATGCGTCTTATGGTCTTGATACCGGTGTGGTTCAGGGTTATTTTACCTGGGCAGGAAAGGCAATCAGAGGACAGTTTGGGGATTCGTGGCAGTTCAATCAGCCGGTTCTGAAAAAATTTTCAAGTGTCATCTGGTATTCCTTTGCGCTCGGTTTAGCTTCTTTTATATTGGAGATATTAATCGCGATTCCGTCCGGAATTGTGGCGGCAAAGAAACAGTATGGGACGTCCGATTATGTCATCACGGTTGTAGCGCTCATTGGAATCTCGCTGCCAAGCTTTTTCTTTGCGACGATTTTGAAGTGGATATTCTCAGTCAAATTGGGAATTTTTGATTTGTATGGTATCGTGGGACGAAATTATCAGCAGTTATCCACCGTGGGCAAGATTTTGGACATGGCGAAACATATGGTATTGCCGGTAGCTACATTGACAATCTGTAGTATCGGTTCCCTGATGCGTTATACCAGAACAAATATGTTGGAAGTATTGAATTCCGACTATATTCGTACGGCGAGAGCAAAAGGTCTTCCGGAGAAGAAGGTCATTAATTATCATGCATTTCGCAATATATTGATTCCGATTATCACCTTATTAGGCGGTACACTTCCGGGGCTGTTCAGCGGTGCCATGATTACTGAGACATTGTTCCAGATTCCGGGTATCGGATATACTTCATATCTGTGTATGACAAAAGGTGATATTCCGTTTGTTATGTTCTATATGGTATTTAGTGCAGTCCTGATTTTATTAGGAAATCTGATTGCTGATATTTTATATGCAGTCGTAGATCCACGTGTCAGAGTAAACTAGAAAGGAGAGAGAACATGGATAGCGAAAAGAAAGAGTTAAAACTAGATGATGCGAATCGTGTCCGCGTGCTTTCCCCTGGAATGCTCGTTGCGAAGCGTTTCTTTCGAAATAAATTGGCAATTGTAGGACTTGTCATTATCGCGGTAATGTTCCTGTTTTCTTTTGTCGGAGGAATGATAAGCCCTTACGGTGAGAGTCAGGTATTCTACACGACAGAGGAAATGAAAAAGGATTATGCCGGTGCAACCTACATCGAAGATTTCCGCCTGATTGCGGATGACGGTGTAGAACTTCCGAGTGACATCTCTTCAAAAATGATTCTTGCCATGAGCAAGGAAGAGTATGTGTTCGAGACAAGAGACGGTCAGATGATTGGTCTTGGAAAGATTAATGATAATCTGTATATGATTTATCGCGTGACAGCACAGAAAAATCCGTTGGCGATGAACTCCGCAGAGTATGAGGAGGCAGTTGCAAACGGAACAAACATGTTCGAGTATAACGGTGTGCAGTATTTAGTTGCAGAGAGCGACGGCAAACAGAATCTCTATACGACAGAGGAGCTTGCCATCGCCTGTGAGCTGGCGTTCACGGGTTACACCAGTGATACAGAGTTTTCCTATGAGTTTTACCGCAATGTTGCACTTGCTATGGGAAATGATGAGACAACGGTAACGGCAGATGGGAATACTTATACAATCGAGGCAGGAAGTGATGTTTCTGCTATGATTTATGCGGAGGACGGCAGCGAATATGCCTATGTCTCTGCAATCACGGTAAATGAAATTAAGGGTAACACATTCCTATCTCCGGCATTCCGTCAGGCGGTTGAGGAAGCAATTGACGGAGAGAAAGAGTCGTTTGAGTTTGCGGAGGAGGGTGAGGAGGAACTCACTTACTTCATTACAAACAAAGAGGGACAGTATACGATTGCGAAATATCAGGAGACGACTGTCATCAATACATACGAAGCGCCTTCCAAAGCGCATTGGTGTGGAACAGATGCCAACGGAATGGATTTGCTGACACGTCTGATGTATGGTGGACGAATTTCCCTGTTGATTGGTTTCGTCGTAGTCATCATCGAGGTGTTGCTCGGCGTTATCATCGGTGGTATCGCAGGGTTCTTCGGCGGTTGGATTGATACAATTCTGATGCGTGTCGTTGATATTGTCTACTGTATTCCGGCTATGCCATTGTATTTAATCCTTGGTTCTATCATGGACTACTATAAAGCAGGTTCTACCGTGCGTATTTATATGTTGTGTATCGTAATGAGTCTTGTGGGATGGGTTGGAATTGCCCGTATCGTGCGTGGACAGATTTTGTCTCTGCGTGAGCAGGAATTCATGACGGCAGCAGAAGCGACCGGTATCAGTGTAAGACGTAGAATTTTCAAACACTTAGTGCCGAATGTAATTCCACAGTTGGTCGTATTTGCAAGTATGGGAATCGGTGAGGTCATCTTAGCAGAATCCTCCTTAAGTTTCTTAGGACTTGGTATCAAGTATCCGGCAGCATCCTGGGGAAGTATCATCAATGCGGTAAATGATTCATATGTTATGACAAATTATCTGTTCGCCTGGATTCCGGCAGGTATGTTGATTCTGTTGACCGTATTGGCATTTAACTTTATTGGTGATGGTCTGCGTGATGCATTCGATCCGAAGATGAAACGGTAGGTGATAGTGATGGCATTTAAGAAAAGAGAAAAAGATGTAAATTATATGTCTGCGAAGGAGTCACGTCAGATTTCAAAGCAGAATCGTAAAATTACACAGGAGATGGAAAAAAAGAGAAATCGTAAAGTGATTCCGGAGGAGGAGTATATCACTTCCATGAAGAATCCGGAGAACTGTGTCGAGTTCGACAATGTTCACACCTATTTCTTTACGGATATCGGAGTGGTAAAGTCGGTTGACGGTGTATCGTTCGAGGTGCCGCAGGGAAAAACGGTCGGTATCGTAGGAGAGTCCGGCTGCGGTAAATCGGTGACAAGCCTGTCGCTGATGCAGCTCGTACAGCGCCCGACCGGACAGACCGTGGAAGGTGAGATTCGTTTTAATTCCGGTGAGAACGTATACAATGTTGTAAATGCTCCGGCAACCGTGATGCAGAAACTTCGTGGAAATTACATGTCCATGATTTTTCAGGAGCCGATGACATCTTTAAATCCTGTTCTTCGTATTGGGGAGCAGATTGATGAGGTAATTGCGCTCCACAATCCGGATATGACCAAAGAGGCGGTAAAAGATCGTACAATCGAAATGTTAGATCAGGTTGGAATCGCCAACAAGGAGGGGGTCTACATGATGTATCCTCATGAGCTCTCCGGTGGTATGCGTCAGCGTATTATGATTGCAATGGCATTGGCCTGCGATCCAAAATTAATCATCGCAGACGAGCCGACCACAGCGTTAGATGTAACCATTCAGGCACAGATTCTCGATCTTTTGCGCAGCTTAAAGGATAAAATCAACAGTTCTATTATGCTGATTACACATGACCTTGGCGTTGTCGCAGAGATGGCGGACTATGTTGTTGTTATGTATGCAGGACGTGTGGTAGAAAAAGGAACCGCGACAGAGATTTTTAAAGATCCACGTCATCCGTATACAATCGGTCTGATGAATTCTAAGCCGGTTGTTGGTAAGAAAGTGGATAAATTGTACAGTATCCCGGGCAGTGTGCCAAACCCGGTTGATATGCCGAACTATTGTTATTTTAAAGATCGTTGTAACATGTGCGTAGGACAGTGTGACGGCGCTTATCCAAGTGAGTACCATGTATCGCCTACACATGTAGTAAGTTGTTATCGCTGTATGGAAGGAGGCACAAAGAATGAGTAATTTAGAACAGAATACAGACTTAGTTCATCAGGAAGACAACATTCTTGAAGTGTCTCATCTGAAGAAATATTTCCCGATTAAGGGCGGATTCTTTGGCGGTGTCACCGGCAATGTAAAAGCGGTTGACGATGTCTCTTTTAACATCAAAAGAGGAACGACCATGGGATTGGTAGGGGAGTCCGGCTGTGGAAAATCTACAACAGGACGTACCATTTTGAGATTGATTGAAAAGACGGAAGGGACTGTACTGTTCAACGGACAGGATGTCAACGCATTGAATAAAAAGGAACTGAGAGATCTCCGCACGAAGATGCAGATTATTTTTCAGGATCCGTATTCTTCTCTCTCTCCGCGTCTTCCAATCGGCGAGATTATCGGAGAGGCAGTGCGTGAACACGACCTTGTTCCAAAGGAACAGCTTGATGATTATGTCAGCAAAGTTATGAAGGACTGCGGACTTCAGGAGTATTACAGAGACAGATATCCGCATGAGTTTTCCGGTGGACAGAGACAGCGTATCTGTATCGCGCGTGCACTTGCGTTAAACCCGGAGTTTGTTGTCTGCGATGAGCCTGTTTCCGCGCTTGACGTGTCCATTCAGGCGCAGATTGTAAATCTGCTCCGTGAACTGCAGGAGAAACGCAATCTGACTTATCTTTTTATCTCTCACGATTTGTCAGTCGTGGAGCATATTTCGGATACCGTCGGTGTTATGTATTTAGGCGGTCTGGTGGAGACAGGAAAGACGGAAGACATCTTCGATAATCCGCTTCATCCGTACACAAAGGCATTGTTTAGCGCCATTCCGATGCCAGACCCTGAGTTGAAGAAAGAGCGTATTATTTTGCAGGGAGATATTCCTTCACCGGCGAATCCGCCTGCAGGATGTAAGTTCCATACACGATGCAGTGAATGTATGGGAATCTGTAAGACGGAGGAACCAAAGGCAAAAGATATGGGAAATGGCCATATTGTAAAATGTCATCTGTACGACGAAAAATAAGATTGAAAAAAAGTGTTGTTTTTGTGGAAAAGCAACACTTTTTTCTTTATAATAAGAGCAGACAAAAAAATAGAAAGGTGTGGCTGATGTATGAGTGAAATCAAAGAATTATTTTCAAAAAAACTGGGGTTTGGATGCATGCGTCTTCCGATTGTCGGGGAGGATACCACAAAGATTGACGAGGATGTGTTTCGGAAGATGGTCGATCACTATTTAGAGCAGGGCTTTACTTATTTTGACACCGCCTATCCGTATCACGGAGGCAAGTCGGAGGAGGCGGTGAGACACTGTCTGGTAGAGCGCTATTCAAGGGATAGATTTTTCCTTGCAGATAAGATGCCTGTGTGGGAGGTGAAGGAGCTCTCCGACGCGGAGCGAATCTTTGAGACCCAGCTACAGCGCTGCGGTGTGGAATATTTTGATTTTTATCTGCTGCATGCGATGAACAGGGACCGCATCAGGGAGATGGAAAGACTTGGTGTAGTTGAATATCTGCTCAGAAAGAGAACGGAGGGGCAGATTAAACATCTTGGATTTTCCTTCCACGATTCGGCAGAAGTGTTAGAGGAGATTCTAAAGAATCATCCGGAACTGGAATTCGTACAGTTACAGCTTAACTATTATGATTGGGAATCGGAGAACGTGCAGTCGAGAAAATGCTATGAGACGGCGGTCAGATACGACAGGCCAGTCATCGTCATGGAGCCGGTCAAGGGCGGAATGCTTGCCAATATGATTGGCGAGCCGGAACGCATCTTAAAAGAGCTCGACGAGAACGCATCGCCGGCATCCTATGCGATTCGTTACGCGGCGTCTTTGGACAATGTTTTTATGGTGCTCAGCGGGATGTCGGATATGAAACAGCTGCAGGATAATACGTCTTATATGAAGGATTTCCGTCCTTTTTCAGAGGCGGAGAAGGATGCGATAGCAAAAGTGGTGGAGGAATTGCAGAAGGTTCCGACAATCGCCTGCACAAGGTGCAGATATTGTGTCGAAGGTTGTCCGATGAAGATTCAGATTCCGAATGTGTTCTGGGCGAAGAATTTTGCAAACCGTTTTGGCGTGAACGAACAGACACGGAAAGGTTATGCGGAGGCCGTCCGCGACCACGGCAAGGCGAGCGACTGTATCAAGTGCGGAAAATGCGAGGGACAATGTCCGCAGCATCTTGCCATCCGCGAACTGTTGGTGGAGGTAGCCAAGACGTTTGAAGCATAAAGATAAAATTATAATTTTTTGACCAGATTTCCGATGTCTTCTTTTTGGCCCATGACCATCAGATGCTCATCCGGCGTGAAGACATAATCCGGTCCGGGCATCATGGACATGGTGCCGTTTTTCTTGGTGCACAAGATATTTGCTTTGTATTTGGCGCGGACATTGACTTCGAGGATGGTCTTGCCAATCCACTCCGGGAGGGGTACCATCTCATAGATAGAGTAGCCGCCGTCGAGTTCGACGTAGTCGAAGACATGGTTTGCGGAGAAGCGGACGGCCACCTTTTCTGCAATGTCGTGGTCAGGGTAGATGACTTCGTCGGCACCGTTGCGGAGCAGGAATTTTGCATGGATATCGCGGTTGGCTTTGCTGACAACGTACTTTGCCCCCATCTCTTTAATAAGGCTTGTAATCTCTAAACTGCTCTGGAAATTTTCACCGATGCAGACAAAACAGATGTCATAATTTCCGACTCCTAAGGAGCGCAGGACTTTCTCGTTCGTGCAGTCCCCGATTTTGGCACCGGTCACATAGGGAAGCAGATCCTCTAAGTTTTCTTCATATTGATCTACAATCATAATTTCATTGTTCAGTTTGGACAAATCTCTGCACAGGTGCGTTCCAAAGCGTCCCATTCCGATAATCAGTATTGATTTCATAGTAATCCTCCATATTTAACCTATATTTACATTTTCCTCCGGGAGCTGAATATGTGTCAGCTTCTTGTTGGAAGTGAAGAGCAGACCGAAGGAAAGGCTTCCGATTCTTCCGGTGTACATCAACAGAATAATGAGCAGACTAGAGAAGGTGTTGAGCTGTCCGGTCAGCCCCGCGCTCATTCCGACGGTGCTGATGGCGGAGACTACCTCGAACATGGCGTCCGTCAGGGCAAATCCCTGTATGGCACACAGGAGAAAAGTGCCGGCAACGGTCAGAAACAGGTTGATACACAGCACGACAGCTCCTTTTGCGAGCAGCTCCGAGTCGATGCGTCTGCCAAAAATATTCGTGCCCCGGGTTCGTGTCAGCGTTGCACGGATGTGGAGCAAAAGAATGAAAATAGTAGTTACTTTAACACCGCCCGCGGTGGAGCCGGAACCGCCTCCGATGAACATTAGGACGATGGTCAAAAGTTTGCCGGCATCCGTCAGAGCGCCGGTGTCTAGTGTGTTAAATCCTGCGGTACGGGGTGTGACAGCGCCAAAAAAGGAGGCGCAGATTTTTCCCGTGACAGGCAGGTCTGCCAGAAGATGATTCTGTTCCGTCAGATAAAAGAGTATAGCGCCGCCAAATACGAGGAAAAGGCTTGCAGACAGAGTCATTTTGGTGTGCAGCGAATATTTTTTCCAGTGGAGCCTGTGGTCTGCAAGGTCGCCCCAGACAAAGAATCCGATTCCTCCGATTAGAATCAGGGAGATAATGGTAAAGCTGACAACAGGGTCATCCACATAGGCGGTGAGGGAAGAAAACTTTTCATAGCGCCCCATCAGATCGAATCCCGCATTGCAGAAGGCTGAAATCGAATGAAAAATGCCGTAGTAGATGGCGTCCCGGATGCCCATGTCGGAGAGAAAGCGCAGTGTCAAAATGAGAGCGCCCACCCCCTCAAAAAAGACGGTTCCCTTGATGACGCGCCGGATAAGTTTGACGACCCCGCCAATTTCCATCACGTTAAAACTCTCCTTGATAAGTCCCCGCTGCTTGAGTCCGATTTTACGGCGGAGAATCAGGGAGACTGCAATCCCAAAGGTGATGAAGCCCAATCCGCCGATTTGTATCAGCAGTAAAATAACAATCTGCCCAAAAACCGTCCAGTGCGTAAATGTATCCGCAACAATAAGACCCGTCACGCAGGTCGCGCTTGTCGCGGTGAAAAGCGCGGTGAGAAGTGAGGTGGACTCCCCGGGCTTTGTGGAAAACGGTAACATGAGCAAAAGTGTTCCGGTCAAAATCACCAGGAAAAATCCCAGGGCAATGAGCTGGGGACCGGACAATTTTTTAAAGCGTGTTCTCAACATTCTTGTAACCTCCAATAAGCAACATTATAGTGATTATGGTTTGTTTTGTCCAGAAAAAGAGGTGCGGGCTGCCATCCAATCGCTTTTTCAATGAAATTTTTTTCTGCAAAATCTGGTTGAGAAAGTGAGGGGGATTCATTATAATAATTTATGTCGGAGAATACTTGCTTATGTCAGAATGAGATTGGGAAAGGTGTGTAAATATGTCAGGATTCATTTGGTTGATTATTCTTATCGTCATCATTGTAAAAGTGAAAGGGAGTGTCGGCACATCGGCGAAAAAATATTCCGCTCCTGCGCAGCAGAGGTGGAGCCAGCCACAGCTGAGGACAAATCCGCAGGCAAGTCAGCAGAGGTGGAGCCAGCCGCAGCCGGGGACAAATCCGCAGGCAAGTCAGCAGAGGTGGAGCCAGCCGCAGCCGGGGACAAATCTGCAGGCAAGTCAGCAGATGGAACGCCCGGTGAGTCAGGAGGCGCTGAAACGCCGCCTCCAGCAGAAGTACGGCAGCAGAATGTCACAGCAGGAGACCCAGACACAGCAGAGGGCGGATGTGAGAGCGGCTGTGCAGAGTGAGCAGGAGACTTTGCAGACAGAGCGTCAGAAAACGATGGATATTTTACATAGAGCAGCGGAGAATGTGGCAGAATTTGAGGGGGAGGATGTCCTTGAAAATTCAGATTTTATGAAGCAGGTCAATGACCTTATGATTATGGGATACTCCCAGAAGCTTTCCTATGAGAGAGATTTTGTGGCGGAGGGAGTCGAGATGCTCAACCGGTTCGAGCTGCCGCAGGGGACGCTCGATTTATCCGGCGTACCGCAGGGGGATGAGGTGTCCCGGCCCGCGGACGTGTCGTAGGGCAGAGCGGAGGAAGATGGAGTTTGGAAGTTAGAAAGAAGAGTGAAAAAGGAGCGCAATATGGACAGAAGACCAAAAAGCGGTGAGCTATACCGCCATTTTAAAAATAAACTGTATCAGATTGTCGGGGTGGCGATTCACTCCGAGACGGGGGAGGAGCTTGTGATCTATCAGGCACTGTATGGAGATTTTAAAATCTATGCAAGACCGTTAGAGATGTTTGTCAGCGAGGTGGACCGCGAGAAGTACCCGGAAGTGACACAGAGATACCGCTTTGAGAAGGTGGAGCGCGCCGCAGAGCCGCAGTTATGCGGGATTAAGCAGGAGGAGCTGCAGAACCAGCCGGAGCCTTGTGCGCCTAAGCAGGAAGAGCTGCAGAACCAGCCGGAGCCATGCGGGATTAAGCAGGAGGAGGCGCAGAGCCGGACACGCCGCGCCTGGGCGAATCAGTCTGCGGAGGAAAAGCTGGCAGATTTTTTTGACACGGAAGACTTGGAAACCAGATATAATATATTGGTTTCCTTGAAGGGGGAACTGACCGATCTGATGATTAACAATCTTGCGGTCGTTCTCGATGTGGTAATCCCGGACGGGGATGTGGATACGCGCTACGAGGAACTGAAGCGCTGCATCCGCACCAAGCAGAAATATGAGAATTGCAGATTGAGATAGAAGGGGCAGGAGCCGTACTAAGCCTTGCGCTGGCTTAGGGTGCTGTTGTGGTAATCGGTGGAAAAGGTGACGTCCTCGCCGAACCATTCCGGCGGGATAAAAGCGTTCGCCGCTTCCTCGGTGTCAAACTCCACTTCGGCTAACTGCAGCGGGGCGAGTTCCCCCTCGAAGACATCGAGTTCAATGGTGTATTTATCCTGAAAGGGAATCAGGTATCGTGTCTTTTGAATCAGGATGCCGTCAATTTTTTCGCGCAGATGCAGGAAAGCCTCCTCGGTCAGCGGCAGATTGTATTCCTCCCGCACCATGAGACCGCTGCCCTTGTAGGTGAGGGTGAACTTGTCGTTGGAGCGGCGGATGCGCACAACCGGGTTTGTAGTTAAATACCCCTGTTCTATTTTTTTACACGGGTATTGCTCTAAATGTTCGGGCAATACCGGAATCAGATATTTGCGTTCGATTTCCATGTGAGACCTCCTCGTAGTTTTCTCTTATTGTAACACAGATGGTCTTATATGATAACCGGTAAATAGAAAAAGAAAAAAGAGAGGATGATTTTAAGATGAGCAAATTAGGAATTTTTCTGGCGGATGGATGCGAGGAGATTGAAGCACTCACCGTTGTCGATGTAGTCAGACGAGCAGGAATGGAGATTGAGATGATTGCTATCGCGGACAAAAAGGAGGTGACAAGCTCCCACAGAGTTACGTTTCTGGCGGAGTCACTGGCGAGGGAGACGGATTTTGATGCGCTTGACGGAATTGTGCTTCCGGGCGGGATGCCGGGCACGCTGAATCTGGGGGCGGATGCTGTGGTAAACGACGTAATCCGCAAATTTGCGGCCGAGGGCAAACTTGTGGCGGCAATCTGTGCGGCTCCAAGTGTACTTGGACAGGCGGAATTATTGCGCGGAAAACATGCGACCTGCCATCCGGGATTCGAGGAAAAATTATTAGGCGCTGTAACGAGCGTGGAGAATGTTGTGACGGACGGAAATATCATCACGAGCCGCGGGATGGGAACAGCGATCGATTTCGCGCTGGCGATTGTCAGATATTTTGCGGATGAGGACGCTGTGGAGAAAATTAAGACCGGATTAGTATACCGCTAAGATGGGAGAAAAGAAAAAGTGGGAAGACCAAACAGAATTGGTTTTCCCACTTTCTTTGCTGTATGAGACTAACGGGACATTTCCTCTTCCTGTCTCATGATCATTTTTTTTACCATCTCGCCACCGATGGAACCGGCCTGAGCGCTTGTCAGATCTCCGTTGTAACCTTCTTTTAAAGGTACGCCGATCTCGCTTGCAACCTCTTCCTTAAAACGTTTCATTGCTTCTTTGGCTTCTGGAACTGCCATCTGGTTTGTGTTTGAACTAGAATTGCTCATAGTCTTACCTCCAATTAATCTATTGTTTTTTCTTTTTTCTTAGGAAAACAAGTGTGATTCCTGTTCGCCTAATCCTATTATTAACAGATAAGAAAAAATTATGATGGAAAATTTTGAGAAAAGTGTTGACAATTTAATACATAAGTGTTTTACTAGATTAGTAATCTAAAATATGAAAGAAAGAGAGGTAATAAAAATGATTAGATTAAGAAGTAATACTACGAAATTAAATAGTCACGCAATTACCTCGATGGAAGTTGTTTTTTAGCATGGATTCCTATTTTACAGACTTACGACAGCAGTAGTACCAGACTGGCACTGTCGGAGGAGGAATGTGTGCAGGAGAACAAGATGTTTCCGGGAATATGACCCGTGGTAATTGTGAGAACAGTTGCCACGGGTTTTTTGCGTGCAAAAAAGACAGAAGGGGGAAAGAAAATGAAAAAGTTACACACTTATATCGGGCACTATTGGTATGGCTATCTGTTTGCCATATTTTCAATGGTGACGGCGATTGTTTTAGATATGGTATATCCGCAGATTACGCAGCGAATCGTGGATGACGTGCTGCTGGGAGGAGAAATGGAACTTCTCACCGGACTGCTGGTTGGGATTGTCGTGGTGGGAGTCGGAAGATGCGTCTTTGGTTACTGCAAAGAATTTACGTTTGACGTTTTGTCATCTAAGATTGGTTCGCAGATGCGAAAGGATCTGTTTTCACATGTGCAGACGCTCTCGATGGATTATTTCGACAACACAAACACGGGCGAACTGATGGCACGGGTAAAGGATGATATCGACAAAATCTGGAATGCACTGGGGTATGTCGGAATGCTCACAATCGAGGTTGTCATCCATGTGAGCTGTGTGCTCTACTGTATGTTTCATCTGAATTGGAGGCTCGCGTTTGTCCCGCTGGCAGCGATGCTTTTGTGCGGTGTCATCGCGGTCGTGATGGAGCGGAAATTGGATAAGATTTACGAGGAGATTAGTGAGGAGAATGCAGTCCTGACCACGGTCGCCGAGGAGAATCTCGCGGGGGTGCGCACCGTCAAGGCGTTCGCAAGGGAAAAATACGAGATTGCAAAATTCTTGTCGCACAACGAGCGTTACTATGAGTTGAACATCAGCCAGTCGAAGACGCTGGTGCGTTACTATCCGATTTTTCAGTTTGTCGGAAAGGTGCTTCCGGTTGCGACTACAATCTTAGGCGGAATTTCTGTCATGAGGGGAAACATGACGCTCGGAGCGCTGGTTGCGTTTGTCGAGTACAGCCGCAACTGTACCTGGCCGATGGAGATGCTGGGATGGCTCACGAACGATCTGTCCTCCGCTATCGCTTCTTACAAAAAGGTGAAAAAAATCTATGCACAGACGGCAAATATTAAGGATATTGAGAAGCCGGTGAACTTAGAGCAGGTGCAGGGACATGTGGAATTTGAGCATGTGTCGATGGAATTGGAGGGAAAAGATATCCTGCGGGACATTTCCTTTGAGATTGCGCCGGGAAAGACGATTGGCATTATGGGGGCGACCGGCTCCGGAAAATCATCCATCATCAATCTGCTGCAGCGTTTTTATGACGTGACAGCGGGCGAGATCAGAATCGATGGAGCAGACATCAGGGAGCTGACCTTAAAACAGCTTCGCAGCAGTGTTTCCGTCGTGCTGCAGGATGTATTTCTCTTCTCGGACACCATCGAGGAGAACATTAAGATGGGACAGCGCAAGGACATGCAGCTCGCCGAGGTAAAGAAGGCGGCGGACCATGCGCAGGCGAGGGAGTTTATCGAAAAGATGGAGGAGCAGTACGAGACAGTGGTCGGTGAGCGCGGCGTCGGATTGTCCGGCGGTCAGAAGCAGCGCATCAGCATCGCGAGGGCGCTCGCAAAACACAGTCCGATTCTGGTACTTGACGATTCCACATCGGCGCTTGATATGGAGACCGAACATGAGATTCAAAAGACCCTGCAGGAGCTCTCAGGTGTGACAAAAATGATTATCGCACACCGGATTTCGGCGGTACGCCATGCGGACGAAATCATCTACTTAAAGGATGGGGAGATTGCAGAGCGTGGTACGCATGAGGAACTTTTGCGGAAAAAGGGTCTGTACTATGAGACTTACATGGCGCAGTACGGCACCTTTTTACAGGAGGTAGTGTAATGCTGCCGGAACAAAAAGAGAAAGACAGAAATTGAAATAGAGGGGGATTGGTATGGCAGTCAATTCATTTCGTGAAGACGAATTTATGGAAAATACCGATAAGAAAAAAATTCTGCGTCGCTTATTTTCCTATTTGCTGGAATATAAATTTATTTTGCTGTTCGTCCTTTTATGCATGGGCGTAACAGTTGTCATTTCATTGGTGAATCCGTTGCTCATCGAGGAGGCAATCGATCACTACATTGCAGATTCCGATTTTGACGGATTGATCCGGCTTGGGATTTTTGCATGTGTATTAAATATTATTTTTATTATTTTGGTCAAGGTCAGAATGTATGTGATGGCGGTGGTTTCAAACAAGATTCTGCTGAAAATACGACAGGATTTGTACGAGCACATTCAGACACTGTCGTTTGCTTTTTTTGACAGCAGACCGACCGGAAAAATTTTGGCGCGCATCATCGGTGACGTGAATTCATTGAAAGATGTGCTTGTGAATATGGTGACGACCCTGATTCCGGAATTTATTACTGTTGTCGGTGTTGTGGTTATCATGCTTGTAAAAGACTGGAGACTCGCGCTTGCATCTTTAAGCACGATTCCTCTGATGATGCTCGGAATCTGGTTCGTGCAGAGCGCATCCCACAAGCGCTGGCAGATTTTCCGCAAAAAATCCTCCAATCTGAATGCGTATGTCCATGAGGATATCGCCGGAATGAATGTTGTGCAGAGTTTTAGTGCGGAGGATGAGACACAGGACATCTTTGAGGAGTTGACGGATGAACACCAGAAGGCGTTTGTAAATGCAGTTGTCTATGCAGACCTGTTCGGACCGGTCGTCGACTTCTGCTGGGGAATCGGTGCGATGATGTTGTATCTTGTCGGAATCCGCTTTCTTGGATTTGAGAAGGTTTCGGTCGGACTTTTGGTGGCGTTCGGAACTTATATCAACATGTTCTGGAACCCGATTATGAATCTGAGCAACTTTTACAATAGTCTGGTCACGAACCTGACGGCAGCGGAGCGCATTTTTGATATTTTGGATACCGAAGCGGATATTGTGGATGCCAAAGATGTGGAGGCTTTACCGGAGATAAAAGGAAAAGTGGAATTTTCCCATGTGAGCTTCACCTATGACAAGGGAACGCCGGCGGAGACAAAGGTGTTGGAGGATGTGAGTTTTTCTGTAAAGCCGGGGGAGACAATCGCTCTGGTCGGCCCGACGGGCGCTGGGAAAACTACAATCGTAAATCTGATTGGGCGCTTTTATGATATTGAGGAAGGGACAATCTTAGTCGATGGGTACGATTTGACGAAGGTATCCATCGAGAGTCTAAGGAAGCAGATGGGCGTCATGACACAGGACAATTTCATTTTCCACGGTACAGTCAGGGACAACATCCTCTATGGAAAGCTTGATGCGACCGAGGAGGAGATGATTGCGGCGGCAAAGGCGGTCAACGCGCATGATTTTATCATGAAGATGGAAAAGGGATATGACACGGAACTAAAAGAACACGGTGCAGGACTATCCATCGGACAGCGTCAGCTCATCGCTTTTGCAAGAACGATGGTGTCCATGCCAAAGATTTTGATTCTCGATGAGGCGACTTCAAGTATTGATACGCACACGGAGATGCTGGTGCAGAAGGGTATTCAGGCGCTGCTCTCTGGAAGAACGAGCTTTGTCATCGCCCACCGCCTCTCCACAATCCAGAACGCCGACCGTATTTTTGTCATTGACCAGGGAGGCATCTTAGAGCAGGGTACGCCGCAGGAACTCATGGATAAGAGGGGAGCCTACTACAATTTGTATATGGCACAGTTTGCGGGATTGCAATAGCAGGAGGATAAAGCGTATTTCAGAGGGCAGGAATACCGTGGAACCATGGAGGCTTATATGGAGCGCGAGCAAAATCAGGCGCACATGATTTATTTTTTGGAGGGAGATGTGCGCATCGGCTGCGCGCAGTATGTCACTTATAAGAGTGAGGACGGAAAATGTTTTCTCATGGATTTCTGGGTGTTTCCTGCATATCGCGGAAACGGCACGGGACACAACTGCTACAGGTGTTTAAGGGACTATGTCAAAAAAGAGGAAGCCGCATACTTCGAGATTAATGTAACAAATGAGAAAAATCATCATTTCTGGGAGAGCAATGGATTTGAAGATGCCGGGAAAGATGAGCGGGAAGTGCCGCTGATGCGGTGCAAAATTTAGTCTTTGGATGGGGGAATTTCACAATGGTAAAATTGGAAAATATCACGGAGGAAAACTGGATTCAGGCAGCAAGATTATCCGTCACGGAAGAACAGCAGCAATTTCTCGATCGTCCGATTGGAATACTTGCCCGCGGTTATGTGTATCGCGATAAAAATGCCAGAGTTTATGCCGTTTCAAATGGGGAGCAGATTGTTGGAATTACACTTGTAAAAGATATGGATGAGGAACCGGTGTGCTACGATTTGCAGCAGTTTTTGATCGATAAAAACTATCAGAACAAAGGGTATGGAACGCAGGCACTCGAGCAGATATTAACCTTGTTAAAGAAGGAGAGAAAGTATGATTGTGTTGAGGTATGTGTACATAAAAACGATATTCCTGCAATCCGGCTCTATGAAAAGGCGGGTTTCGTCGATACCGGATATGTCGACGAGGACATTCCGGACTATCGGAATCTGAGGGTTTGTTTCTCTGCGCCTTTGGCTGGGAGAGAGGCAGAGATGACGCGGGAACGCGGAGTGTAAGGGGAGAGAAAGGAGACCGATGTGAATTACAAGGAAATTTTAAATCAGCAGTTAGCGGAGGATTTTTGCTGCACGGCGGAAGCGGTGGCGTCAAAAGATCATATTTTTACCTATTATGAGGAGCGCCCCGGGAGGAGAACATTTGACAGCGGTTCCTGTTATCTCAAAATTGCCTGCGTACACGGAAAACTGCTCGTCACCGGGCAGCGGGAGATTCTCGACTGGTGCCGGGAAAAATACAGGGATGCAAAGGCACCGTGGTTCATGGAGTATCAGTCGCTTTACCGGCTCGACCTTAAACTGCGCGAGTCTGGATATACGATAGGAACGGCACATCCTTTTTTTCTGCCGGATGCAACGAAAGAGGTGACAGTACCGGAGGGCGAGACAGAGTGGTTCCGTGGAAAAGAAATCGAACAGTTCCGTGGAGATGACAGATTTGACGAGGCGTTTGCCTTCAAGGAGGATGCACCGGATCTGCTCGGGGTCTGTTTAAAGCGTGCCGGAAAAATCTGTGGCATGGCGGGCGCGAGCCGGGATTGTGCGAAAATGTATCAGATCGGCATCAACGTAATGCCGGAGGCGGAGGGGGAGCATATCGGGACCTATCTTGTCAATCTGCTCAAGGAGGAACTTCTGCGGCAGGGCATCCTTCCGTTTTACGGAACTTCCACGTCCCATGTGACGTCCCAGAATGTGGCGGTTCATGCGGGATTTGCCCCGGCATGGACGGAACTTTGTTCCGTTTTGGTCAAAGGGTGAGAAAAAATTTGTCTATTTTTATAGTTGCGCTCTGTTTGATTGTGTGTTACATTCATGCAAAGCATAATTTCTGAAATCACATCCCTGTCATCAAAAGGCGGTGTGATACCACTTCATCTGCTCATTGTCAGCAGAATGAGCAGATGAGTCTTGACCGTATGGTCGTGTATTATCTTCAAAAAATCTATGTTTTTATTCACTGTTTTAACTACATACGGAGGTGGATTGCCTATGAAAAATGTTGAAAGGGTACCAAGAAAATTAGAGGAGCTGGATTTGCTTGATGATTTTTTGTTCCAGCAGATGTTGCAGAGAGAGGCGGATGCAGAGAAGTTTTGCAGAATATTATTGCGAACAATTTTGGGAAGAGAGATTCGAAAGGTGAAAGTCATTCCACAGAGAGTTGTCCCGGGAGCGGATAGCAATCGCCATGGGATACGCATGGATGCGTACATTGAGACGGTGGAAGGGGAGAGTGTAGAAGGGGATGGAGCTTTTGGAATCGAAGTTTCAGATGCAAAGGTCGTTCCCGAAATCTACGATTTTGAACCCCATAAGAATAGGGTGAACCGAGAATGTCTGCCGAAACAGATGCGTTATTACCATGCTCTTATCGATGCAAAAATTCTGGAGCAGGGGGTAGATTACGAACAGTTGAACAACGTGACGACAATCATGATTACCCCATATGACCCGTTTGGAAAAAACAGGATGATTTATACCTGCCGAAGTACATGCAGGGAGGAGCCGGATATGCCATACGAGGATGGAGTCACAACAATTTATTTATATACAGGGGGAACGAAAGAGCGGGAGGAGCAGAAGGTTTTTAGGGTTGTTTCACGAACAAGAATTGTATATATGGGAAACTTAAGATTTTAT
>CAZBUW010000020.1:0-38662 GCA_964495195.1 uncultured Roseburia sp. | reverse complement strand
AAACTTATTAACCCAGTAGTCTTGTTTGACTACACCATTATTATACTAGGAGGATATAAAATGGCATTAAGACAAATTAGAACAGAGGGAGATCCTGTATTGAACAAAATCTGCCGCGAGGTACCGGCAGTGACAGAGCGCATCAGCGAACTGATTGACGACATGTTAGAGACAATGTACGAGGCGAACGGCGTCGGACTCGCCGCACCGCAGGTCGGCATTTTAAAAAGAATTGTCGTCATCGATGTAGGGGAGGGACCGATTGTTATGATCAATCCAAAAATTATCGAGACCTCCGGCGAGCAGACCGGAAGTGAAGGGTGTTTGAGCATCCCGGGCAAAGCGGGCATTGTCACAAGACCAAATTACGTGAAAGCGCGCGCATTCAATGAGAACATGGAGGAGTATGAAATCGAGGGAACAGAACTTTTAGCGCGTGCAATTTGTCATGAGACAGACCACTTAGACGGTCATCTTTACACGGAAATCGTCGAAGGTCCATTGCAGGATGTGACCTATGAGGAGGAGGAAGAGTGAGAGTAATATTTATGGGAACGCCGGATTTTGCGGTGGGAACCTTAGAGGAAATTATTAAGGCAGGACACGAGGTTGTGCTCGTGGTATCCCAGCCGGATAAACAGAAGGGCAGAGGTAAGGCGGTACAGCAGACCCCGGTAAAGGAATGTGCCTTATCACACGGCATTGAGGTCTACCAGCCGGCGAAGGTGAAGGAGACGGAGTGCATTGAGCATCTGCGCGCATACCAGCCGGATATTATCGTGGTGGCGGCGTTTGGGCAGATTGTCTCGAGAGAGATTTTAGAGATGCCAAAATACGGCTGCATCAATGTACATGCATCGCTGCTTCCGAAGTACCGTGGTGCTGCTCCAATCCAGTGGGCAGTCCTAAACGGGGATGCAGTCAGCGGCGTGACAATCCAGCGCATGGCGGAAGGGGTTGATACCGGGGATATCATTATGCAGCGCGAGGTGGCGCTCGCGGAGGATGAGACCGGCGGAAGCCTTTTTGAGAGGTTGGCGGAAGTCGGAGCAACGCTCTGCGTGGAGGCGATGGAGGCGATTGCAGACGGAACCGCACAGTACACCCCGCAGGATAATGAGGCTGCGACTCACGTCGGAAAAATCAGCAAGGAGATGGGAAGCATCGACTGGGCGCGTCCGGCGGAGGAGATTGAGCGCCTGATTCGCGGGCTGAACCCATGGCCGAGCGCCTATACCCGCATCGGGGATAAGACGTTAAAAATTTGGAAAGCTAATATTGTATCAAAGGAGCAAAAAGGCGCTCCGGGCTGCATTGTCGCCGTGAAGAAAGATACGATGGAAGTGCAGACCGGTGAAGGTGTGCTCGCGCTGTCGGAAGTGCAGCTCGAGGGAAAAAAGCGAATGGACACAGGCGCGTTTCTACGCGGATTTGAGGTGGAAGCGGGCAGTTTTCTAAGGCGCGGTTAGCCTGGAAAGGAAGGATAAGAATGCCATTTTTTTATTGGGATAACACATACTATCTGGTTGTGATTGGAGCCATCATCTGCATGATTGCTTCCGCGAGAGTGAAATCGACCTACAACAAATATTCAAAATACCGCAGCATGTCGGGAATGACAGGGGCGCAGGCCGCGGAGCGCATCTTAAATTCGGCGGGTATCTACGATGTGGAGATTCGCCATATCTCGGGAAGTCTGACCGACAACTACAATCCGGGCAACAAGACGCTCAATCTGTCGGATTCTGTATACAGTTCGACCTCGGTGGCGGCGGTTGGTGTCGCTGCACATGAGTGCGGTCACGCAATCCAGCATCAGAAGAGTTATGCGCCGCTCGCCGTGCGAAGCGCCATTGTGCCGGTTGCAAATATCGGTTCCACGCTGGCATGGCCGTTGATTTTAATCGGACTGTTCTTCGGGAGATCGACAGGCAGTTTTTTAATCAGCCTCGGCATCTTATGTTTCTCTTTTGCCGTTCTGTTTCAGCTGGTGACGCTGCCGGTCGAGTTCAACGCTTCAAGGAGAGCGATGACACTGCTGGAGACACAGGGAATCTTAGGGCAGGAGGAACTAAAGTACACCGGAAAAGTGTTGCGCGCTGCAGCGCTCACTTATGTGGCGGGCGCCGCCGCAGCCATTTTACAGCTGCTTCGTCTGGTACTTTTATTTGGAGGAAGAGATCGTGACTAATCAGGTCAATATCCGGGAGCTGGTGTTGGACATTTTAATGGAGGTGACCAGGGGGGAAGCGTACAGCCACCTGGTCATCCGTTCTGTTTTGGAGAAATATCAGTATCTCGAAAAGCAGGAGCGCGCGTTTTTGACCCGCGTCTCCGAGGGAACCATCGAACATATGATAGAACTTGACTACATTATTAATCAGTTCTCAAAGGTGAAGGTGAATAAGATGAAGCCGCTCATCCGCAATCTGATGCGGATGTCGGTCTATCAGTTGAAATATATGGATTCCGTCCCGGATTCGGCAGCCTGCAACGAGGCGGTCAAACTCGCGAAAAAGAGAGGGTTTGCAAGCCTTGGCGGCTTTGTGAACGGGGTGCTTCGCAACATTGGAAGGAATCTCTCCGAGGTGAGCTACCCGGATGAGGGCAGCAATCCGATTGCGGCAGTCAGCGTCCGCTACTCGGCGCCGGAATGGCTCGTTGTTCAGTGGAGCGATGCTTACGGCATGGAGAAGACAAAGGAGATATTAGGGAACTTTTTGCTGGACGCGCCGGTCACAATCCGCGCAAATCTCGAAAAGACGACGCGGGAGGAATTGATTCGGATTCTTCGGGAGGAAGGTGTTACGGTGCGCCCGGTTCAGATGGAACATCATCCCGAACTTGACTACGCGTTCACCATCGAAGGGTACGATTACCTGAATGCCCTGCAGAGTTTCCGCGACGGACTTTTTTATGTGCAGGATATCAGCTCCATGCTGGTCGCGGAATACGCGGGGGTCAAGGAGGGCGACAATGTCATTGACGTCTGTGCCGCTCCGGGCGGGAAAAGCGTACATATCGCGGAGAAACTCAAAGGAACCGGCCATGTGGAGGCGAGGGATCTCACCGAGGCGAAGGCGGCGTTGATCCGCGAGAACATAGAGCGCCACAGGTTAAAAAATCTCGAGGCATGTGTCTGCGATGCGACGGTGTTTGATGCGAAGGCAGAGGGCAGCGCCGACATTGTCATCGCCGACCTTCCATGCTCCGGGCTTGGCATTCTGCGGAAAAAGACGGATGTCAAATACCGGATGACAGTCGAACAGGAGGAGGAGTTAGCCGCCCTGCAGCGCGAGATACTCGATGTGGTATGCCGCTATGTCAAGGCGGGCGGAACGCTCGTCTACTCGACCTGCACGATCGACCGCAGGGAGAACGAGGACAATGTGAAGTGGTTCCTTGCACATCACCCGGAGTTTGCCTTAGAGCAGATGGAACAGATTTTCCCGGGAAAAGAGTACGGGGACGGATTCTTTTTGTGCCGCCTTACTCTGCAAAAAAATTAGCGGAAGCTAATGGGAGGATTAGATGGAAAAGTTATATGATAAGGACGGAAAAGTGGATATAAAATCCATGAATCTGCCGGAACTGGCAGAATATATGGAGGGCTTGGGAGAAAAGTCATTTCGCGCTAAACAGATATATCAGTGGCTTCATGTCAAACAGGTGGATTCCTTTGACGGGATGACGAATCTGTCCAACGCCCTCAGGGATAAGCTGAAGGAGACGTGCAGCCTCACCTCCCTGAAAAAGGAGCAGGTGCAGATATCAAAGCTCGACGGAACGAGAAAGTATCTCTTCCTGCTCGAGGACGGAAATGTCATCGAGAGTGTGCTGATGCGCTACAAGCACGGCAATTCCGTATGCATTTCCTCCCAGGTCGGATGCCGTATGGGATGCCGCTTCTGCGCCTCCACACTCGACGGCCTTGTGAGAGGGCTTCGCCCGTCTGAGATGATTGACCAGATCTATCAGATTGGAAAAGACATCGGTGAAAGAATATCAAATGTAGTTGTGATGGGGACGGGGGAACCGATGGACAATTTTGATTCCCTGCTGCGCTTCATCACGCTTTTGACGGATGAGAACGGTATCCACATCAGCCAGAGAAACCTCACGGTATCCACCTGCGGCATCGTTCCGCGGATGCGGGAGCTGGCGGAAAAAAAGCTGCAGATTACCCTCGCGCTCTCGCTACACGCCTCCAACCAGAAAAAGCGGTTAGAGCTGATGCCGGTGGCGAACAAATTTGACATTCATGAGGTTGTGGATGCCTGCAAATACTATTTTGAGCAGACGGGAAGAAGAGTGACGTTCGAGTACAGTTTAGTGGGCGGGGTCAACGACACTGACGAGGATGTCGCGGAGCTCGCACAGCTCATAAAGGGCATGAACTGCCATATCAATCTGATTCCGGTCAACCCGATCAAAGAGCGCGATTATGTGCAGTCAAACCCGCAGGTTATCGCTAATTTTAAAAATAAACTTGAAAAAAACGGAATTAATGTTACTATTAGAAGGGAAATGGGCAGAGATATTGACGGTGCCTGTGGACAGCTCCGCAAACGTTATATGGGGAGCAACGCTGTGAAATCAGATTCGCACGCGACAGTGTAGAAGAAAGGTAGGATGTAGGAATGAAGACGTTTTCCATGACGGATATCGGTAGAAGACGTGAGACAAATCAGGATTATATGTTTACGTCTGAGACAGCCGTGGGAAATCTGCCTAACCTTTTTCTTGTGGCGGATGGAATGGGAGGACATAAAGCAGGGGAATATGCTTCCAGATTTACCGTGGATGCCATTGTAGAAGGGATAAGAAATTCGAGGGAAACAGAGCCGGTTGCCATTTTAAAAGAGGCGGTCGAGAGGGCGAATGAACTTTTGATTCAAGAAGCTCAGGCCGATTCCGGTAAGACCGGAATGGGAACTACCATTGTAGTTGCAACGTTTGCCGACAAAAGAATGTATGTTGCAAACGTGGGTGACAGCAGACTCTATGTAGTGAACCGTGAAATTACGCAGATTACAAGGGATCACTCCTTAGTGGAGGAGATGGTCCGGTTAGGTGAGATGGACAGGGAAGAAGCGAGAGTCCATCCCGATAAAAATATTATTACACGTGCAATCGGAGCCGCGAGTGAAGTGCAGACGGACTTTTTCGAGGTGGAGGTAAGCGAGGGGGACATGGTACTGATGTGTTCCGACGGGCTTACGAACATGGTTGAAGATGAGGAGATTCGGAGAATCGTGGTCAGTCAGCGGGATATTGCCGAGATAGCAGAGCGGCTGATTGAGACGGCAAATGCGAATGGCGGGAAAGACAATATTACGGTTGTTCTGATCGAACCGTTTTCTGAAAATGAAAGGAAAGGGAAAAGGAATCAATGTTGACGCAGGGAATGTATTTAGCAGATCGCTATGAAATATTAGGAAAAATAGGGGCGGGCGGCATGTCGGATGTCTACAAGGCAAAAGACCATACGCTTGGCCGTTTCGTTGCAATAAAGGTATTGAAGTCGGAATTTTCCGAGGATGTGAATTTTGTGACAAAGTTCCGCACGGAGGCACAGTCCGCAGCGGGGTTGGAGCATCCGAATATCGTGAATATCTACGATGTCGGAAGCGAGAACGGAAGACATTACATTGTGATGGAGTATGTCGAGGGCATTACCTTAAAGACCTACATCGAGAAGAAAGGACAGCTCTCCTTTAAGGAGGCAGTCAGCATTGCGATTCAGGTGGGAAGGGGCATCGAGGCAGCCCACAACAAACATATCGTGCACCGCGACATCAAGCCGCAGAATATTATGATCTCCACAGAGGGAAAAGTGAAGGTCATGGACTTCGGAATCGCGCGTGCAGCGACATCTAACACAATCAATTCCGACGTGATGGGGTCTGTACATTACTCCTCCCCGGAACAGGCGAGAAACGGCTTTGTAGACGGTAAAAGCGACATCTATTCTTTAGGTATCGTGATGTATGAGATGGTGACGGGAAGAGTTCCGTTCGACGGCGATACGACGGTGGCGGTTGCCATTCAGCATCTTCAGGAGGAGATGGTGGTGCCGAGTGCCTATGCGCCGGATCTCCCAATCAGTATGGAGAAAATTATTTTAAAATGTACGCAGAAGAATCCGGACTGCCGCTATGAGAGCATGAGCGATCTGTTAGTCGACTTAAAAAAGGCATTGATCAGCCCGAATGAGGATTTCGTTGTGATGGTGCCGGCGAACAGTCAGGATAAGACGCGCATCATTGAGAAGGAAGAGTTAGACCAGATTAAAAAAGAGGCGAACAAGATTTTTTATAATGAGTCGGAGGAGGACAGGGACAGCTTAGATTCCGAGGAGGAAGACGAGGAGGAAGACGAGGGCGATGTGAATCCTAAGATGGAGAAGGCAATCACCATCATGGGAATCGTAGCCGGAATCGTGATTGTCGCGCTGATTATCTATCTGCTTGCGAGCATTGTCGGGCTGACGAAGTTCGGTGGCGGCAAAGATACGGAGACCGAGACGCAGACGGAAACGGAGACCGAGACGGAGACCGATGAGAGCGAGACGGTGACGATGATCGATCTTTCTGACATGACATTCGAGGAGGCGCAGGAGGCGTTAAAAGAATTAAAGCTTGGCATCAAGAAGAACGGAACCGTCGCCTCGGATACGATTGACGAGGGAAAAATCGCGGAGCAGGATGTCAAGGAGGGAGAGAAGGTGGAAATCAACTCCACCATCAACGTTAAAATCAGCAGCGGCAAGGGAGAAATCTCAGTGCCAAATGTAGTCGGAAACGATGAGAGCGCTGCAGTCTCTACGTTGAAAGCCAGCGGATTTAAGGTGTCAAGCCAATATGAATACAACGATACCGTGGCACAGGGAAAAGTCATCAGACAGACGCCGGATTCCGGAGCATCCGCAAAAGAGGGAGACACAATTACAATCGTAGTCAGCCAGGGTGCGGAGGCAGTCACAGTTCCGGACGTCTATAACAAGTCGCAGGCGGACGCTACGACGGAGCTTCAGAATGCGGGACTTGTGGTGGCAAGTATCTCTTCCGATTACAGCGACAACGTTGCCGAGGGAAATGTCATCTCCCAGAGTATCGCAGGGGGTAAGATGGTCGATAAAGGAACCTCGATCAACTTAGTCATCAGCCTTGGACCGAAGGTGAAACTCTACAAATTCAGTGCAGAAATTAATCTTCCAAGTGCGGAGGGAGTTGCGGCTGCCAATATCGTATTGAAAGATTCCGCCGGAAACGAGCTGGAATCGTGGTCAAATGTTCCGGCGGCAAGTTTTCCGTACAGAGTGAACGTTACAGATATCGAGGGTGTAACAGCGGGAACGCTCGTTATCAGCTGGTTAGATGCCGAGGGAAATGTCATCGGCAATCCGCAGGAAGAATCTGTCACATTTACACAGCAGTAAGCGCACCACAATGGAAAATAACATGCAGGGAAAAATAGTCAAAGGGATTTCCGGATTTTACTACGTTCATGTAGTGGAATCCGGAATTTATGAATGTAAGGCAAAGGGTGTCTTTCGCAATCAGAAGATAAAGCCGCTCGTCGGCGACGATGTGGAGATTGCAGTCTTAGACGAGAGAGAAAAAAAAGGCAATATTGAGGCGATTCTTCCGCGAAAGAATGCGCTGGTGCGTCCGGCGGTCGCAAACATCGATCTGGCGTTGATTATCTTTGCGGCGGCAAAGCCGCAGCCGAATTTTAATTTGCTGGATCGCTTTCTGGTCATGATGGATTATCAGGAGGTACCGGTCACAATCTGTTTTAACAAGGTGGACCTTGTGACGGAGGAGGAACGGGAAAGATTATCGGAAATCTATGCGTCATGCGGTTATCCGCTTCTTTTTGTAAGTGCAAAAGAGAATCGTGGAATCGAAGAACTGCACCGCATCTTAGACGGCAGGACGGCTGCCGTGGCGGGGCCGTCCGGTGTCGGAAAATCCTCTCTCGTCAACATTTTACAGCCGAATGTACAGATGGAGACGGGCGGAATCAGCCGCAAGATTGAGCGCGGAAAACACACCACCAGACACTCCGAAATCATTCCGATTGAGGGCAATACCTACATTATGGATACGCCGGGGTTTTCTACTTTGGATATCCCGGGGTTAGAGAAGGAGGATTTGCAGCAGTTTTACCCGGAGTTTGCAGTTTTTGAGCCGTATTGCAGATTCAAAGGGTGCAGTCATATCAGTGAGCCGGACTGCGGTGTGAAGGACGCGTTAGAGGAGGGCAGAATCAGCCAAATCCGGTACGAGAATTACAGACTTCTCTACGAGGAGTTAAAGAATATTAAAAAATATTGAGCGAGGCAGAAGAATGAATTGTTTATCACCATCTATATTATCAGCAGATTTTTCAAAATTAGGGGAGCAGGTCAGATGCTTAGATGAGGCGGGGGCGCAGTATGTTCATATCGATGTCATGGACGGCATGTTCGTCCCGAGCATCTCCATAGGTCTTCCGGTCATAAAGACATTGCGCCCGTGCACGGAGCGCATTTTTGATGTCCATCTGATGATTGAGGAGCCGGTTCGCTATATTGATCAGTTTGCCGAGGCGGGCGCGGATATTATTACGGTGCACGCGGAGGCGTGCAGACATTTAGACCGCACGGTGGAGGCAATCAAAGAAAAGGGACTTCTCGCGGGAGTCGCGCTGAATCCGGCGACATCGCTCGAGAGTATCCGTTACATTCTGCCAAAGGTGGACATGGTTTTGATCATGACGGTCAATCCGGGATTTGGCGGACAGAAGCTGATTCCCTATACCGTCGGCAAGGTGGGCGATGTGAGAAAGATGTTGGAGGAGACAAACAGCAAGGCGGACATTGAGGTGGACGGCGGCGTCAATCTCGAGAATGTGGGAGAACTGTTAGATGCCGGTGCAAATGTGATTGTGGCGGGAAGCGCAGTGTTCTCCGGTGACATCGCACAGAATGTGGCACGTTTTCTCGATGTTTTAGGAGCGTAGGAATCGAAAGAAACAGGAGTATGGAATGACAGAGGTGAGAAAAAAGCGCTTTCTGCTGGTCTCCGGCGGAAGTGTGGAAGATGATTTTGCCGTGTCCTATTTGAAAAGAGAACACTTTGACATCTGTATGGCGGCGGATTCCGGTATGGAATTTTACTATCGGAACGGCTGTAAGCCGGATGTCATCGTGGGAGATTTTGACTCGGTAGAGACGGAGGCGTTGGAATATTTCAGAGAACAGGACGGAATTCAGTTTCAGGAACTGAATCCAATGAAGGATGATACCGATACGGAATCTGCCATCCGTCTTGCCATCCGGATGGGCGCGGAGGAAATCTGCGTGCTCGGCGCGACCGGGAGCAGGCTCGACCATGTCCTTGGCAACATCGAACTGCTCGGAATCGGGTTGCAGGAGAAAATTCCAATTACAATCGTAGATAAAAATAACAGAATCCGCATGGTTGACCACGGAATCACAATCTCAAAGGAGGAGCAGTTCGGAACCTACGTCTCCCTTCTCCCCTACACGAAGACGGTCGAGGGGCTGACGCTGACGGGCATGAAATATCCGCTTTACGAGCATACGCTAAAAGGATTCTGCACGCTTGGCATAAGCAACGAGATTGCGGAGGAAGCGGCGACAATCCGTTTTCGTGAGGGAATCCTGATTGTGGTGGAAGCGAGGGATTGAGGATGAGAAGTATTTTATTGCTGGAGGACGATGCAAATTTAAATCGCGGCATATCGCTGAAACTTGAGCGGGAGGGCTACAGGGTTTTCCCAGCGTTCGACATGGAGGAAGCGAGGGAGATTTTTTCCGGGGAGGAAATCTCGATGGTGATCAGTGACATCACCCTGCCGGATGGAAGCGGTCTCGATTTCGGCAGATGGGTCAGAGAACGCAGCGAGGCGTATCTTCTCTACCTGACGGCGATGGATCAGGAGATTGACATTATCAACGGATATGACAGCGGTGCGGATGATTACATCACGAAACCGTTTTCCGTCGCGGTGCTGACCTCGAAGGTGAACGCCCTGATGCGCCGGATAGATCACGGGGAGTCGGGGCTCTTAAAGACAGGCCCCTTCGTTGTCTCTATGAGGGATATGAGTGTAAAAAAGGACGGTATTCCGGTTGTGTTAAGCAGAACGGAGCTGCAGCTTTTTTTCTGCCTGATAGAACATGCGGGCAGGATTGTGACAAAAGATTGTATCTTAGAGCGCATCTGGGGCGTTGACGGACAGTTTGTCGATGACAATACGGTGACGGTCAATATCAGCAGATTGAAGAACAAATTGGGTACAGATTGTATTTCAAACGTGAGAGGATTGGGATATATATGGACAGCAGAGGTGATCGAAAAATAAAATGGCGTGTTTTCCTGACGGGAATCACGCTTTTTCTGATTCTGGAATTGGGGGCCGGCTTGGGCATGAGCAGGATTTCAGAGCAGCACGAGGAGGAACTGGCGGCAATCTACCCTCAGTATGAGGAGGAATTTGCGGACAGTTTTTCCTACTATGAAAAGAAATGGATGTGCCTGACTGCTGCGGCCGGGGCTGTAAACATAACGATTTTCGTAGTTTTACTTGCGGCGGACCGTGTGAACAGAAAGAGGGAGGAGCGTGAGGAAACGCTCTGCCGGCGGGAAAATATGGAAAGGCTTTCGGAGGTGCTCGACGATTTTGGAAAGGGCAGATATGAGGTGCAGCGGGGAATGTTTCGGCTGGACCCGGAAGTAAAATCAGAAGAGTTCCCGGGGCGGACGGAACGGGAAGAGCTGTTCTGGCGGCAGATGGAGGAGAGACTGATTGAGCTCTCCCATTTCTGGAGGGAGCAAAAGGAGCGTTTTGAGGAGGAGGAGAATGGCACAAAGACCCTGATTACCGATATCTCCCACCAGCTAAAGACGCCGCTGTCCTCCTTAAAAATGTGTTATGAGCTGTCGCTTGAGGAGGGGCTGTCCGCCGCAGAGCGCAGGGAGTTCGTAGAGAGAGAGCAGCGGGAAATCGAGCGTCTTGAGAGTCTTTTGGCGGAGCTTGTAAAACTTTCGAGATTAGAGCATCATATGATACAGATTGAACCGAAGCCGGCAAGTCTGCAAAAAATCGTGGCGGAGGCGGTCAGTCAGGTACTCGCGCGCGCTGATGAGAGGAAGATTGAGCTTTGCGCATCCGGGGTGGGGAATGTCCCTGTCAATGTGGATGAGAAATGGACGGCGGAGGCGCTTGTCAACGTTTTAGACAACGCGGTGAAGTATTCTTATGAGAACGGGAAAGTACAGCTTCGCGTCAGTGAGCTGCCGCATCTGGTTTTTATTGAGATCGAGGATGATGGAATCGGAATCGCGCAGGAGGAGCTGCACAAGATTTTCCAGCGTTTTTACCGGGGCAGGGAGGCAGAGAGATACACGGATGACGGAGCGGGTGTCGGACTCTGCTTAGCGCGGAGAATCCTAGAGGAGCAGGGCGGCACAATCACGGCAAAGAGAAAACAGCAGGGAACGATATTTCGCATCACACTGCCAAAACTTACAAAACTGTTATGATTTTTGTAAGGGTTCTGCAATGGTAGGGAGTTAGAATGAACCTATCAAAAGGAGGAGAATGGCGTATGAACAGTATTGTGAGTGTGAAAAATCTTGTAAAATATTACGGCGCGGACGAGTGCGTGGTGAAGGCGGTGGATCACACCGATTTAGAGATTGAGAGAGGAAAATTCACGGCGATTGTGGGGCGTTCCGGCTCCGGAAAATCCACGCTTTTACATTTGTTAGGAGGACTCGACCGACCGGATTCCGGCAAGGTCTATGTGGAGGAGCGGGATATGTACGCGCTAAAGACTGATGAATTAGCAGCGTTTCGCAGGAAAAAGATTGGATTTATCTTTCAGGATTTCAATTTGATTCCATCGCTGACCGTCTGGGAGAATGTGGTACTTCCGCTCGGACTCGACGGGAGGAGAGTGAACCGGAGTGCCGTGGAAGAGATTCTTGATAAGATAGGATTGTCAGACAAGCGCGACGCTATGCCTAATACACTCTCGGGCGGACAGAAGCAGCGCTGCGCAATCGCGCGTGCACTCGCTGCGTCCCCGGCCATAATCCTCGCGGATGAACCTACGGGAAATCTCGATTCGCAGACGGAGCTTGAGGTTATGAGCGTCCTCAAAAAATGTGTCAGAGAATATGGACAGACGCTCGTCATGATTACGCACGATGAGACGATTGCGCAGATGGCGGATATCGTCATTCTGATTGAAGATGGCAAGGTGGTGAGCAGAGGATGAGGATGACGACAAGAATTGCTCTGAGCAATATGAAGTATTATAAGAGCAAAAATATTTTAATCGGAATCGCGATTTTTCTGACGACACTTCTGCTCTTTTTAGTTCCGACTATCGGCATGGATATGGTAAAGATGCAGTACGCGTTGGTCAATGAAGTGTATCCTGCCTGGCACGCGCTCTTTCGCGATGTGGATGAGGACACTGTGACGCGCCTTGCCGCACACCATGATCTTGCGGAGTATGGTCTGCGCAGTGATGTGGGGATGGTCGCCGACGATGAGAAAAAGATTACACTGCTCTATCTGGATGCGAAGGGATGTGAGCTGTACCGGATGAAGCTGTCCGAGGGAGAACTCCCGGGGGCGGAGAACGAGATCGCAGTGTCGAAAGGGATGTTGGAAGCGCTTGGTGTACAGGCGGATATCGGCGATACCGTCCCGCTCCCGGTGCAGATTTACCGCGGTGGAGGACTCGATTACGCGGAGAAGATGGAATTTGTGATTACGGGATTTGTGTCGGATGGCGATGGGAGTGAGGAGCAGGGGAGTTTTACTGCGCTCGTCTCAAAAGAGTTTTTGCAGGCGCAGGTTCCGGAGCAGGAGATTTCTTATCGCTTCCTGTTTCAGGTCGGAACGTCCCAAAATACAACTACAGATGAAATTGAAGAGATAATTTATAAGATTGCATCACAGTACGGGATAGAGGAAGATGAGATCAGAATCAATACCGATTACCTCGGCGCTAATTATGTCGATCCTACCACGGTTCCCGTTATTGTAGGGATTATGTGTATCATTGTCTTAGCGGGCGTGATTACCATATACAGCATCTACTATGTGGGAATTCCGGGGCGCGTCCGGGAGTTTGGGCGCATCAGGGCGGTCGGTGCCTCGCGGAGACAATTGAAATCCATCGTGCTGAAAGAGGGGCTTGCGGTGGCGGCGCTTGCGATTCCACTGGGGCTTTTGGCGGGAACACTTCTGGTGAGACCGGTCATCTTTGCGGCGACGCACATCTATGTGGGGGAGAATGCGATGCTCGACGTGATTGTGCGTTTGATTGAGGAGGGGAAGGTGACGCTCTTCTCATTCCCGCTCTATCTGGTGGCGGCGGCAGTCACGGTCGCTGCGGTGTGGGTGTCCCTCAAGAAACCGATGAGAATTGTGGGGAAAGTGTCGGAGATGGAGGCAATCCGCTATGAAAACAAAGAGGATGCGGCAGGAAAGAAAGCACGGCGAAAGAGTCTTGCGGAACTTACCGTTTTTCGTCTGGCAAAAATCCATCTGCTGGGGAACAAAAAGAGCGCGGTTCTCACCATCGGCGCGATGTCCGCCACCGGAATTTTTATCATGGTGGTGGCGACGGTTCTCTCCTGCGCAAATCCGGAGGAGAGTGCGGACAACTCAATCTATGGACATTATGCGATTACGCCTGTAATTGAATTTGACAATAAGGAACACCCGGAGCGCGAGTGGAGTGAGGTCACCAAGAACAATCCGCTGACGGAGGAGCTGAAGGAAAAGATTGAGCAGGTGGAAGGCATTAGGCAGGTTCTCGTGAGAAAAGAAATCTTTTTTACCTCGCCGCAATTAGCGGACGATAGATGGACGATGGGCGGACTGCCGGAGGCGTGCAGGGAGGAACTGTTAGATGGAATCATCGAAGGCGAAGCGTCATGGGAAGACTTAGAGCGGGGGGACAAGGCGATTGCCGACTGGACGCTGTTGTATTGGTGCCCGGATGTCAAGGTGGGAGATAAGATTCAAATTACCGTTTTAGACGGAAAAAATGCCGCGGCAAGGGAGGTTGAAATCATTGCCATAGGAGATTACGGCGTCGGGTTTAGCGCGTATAACAGCCTTCTTATGGCGGACAGTGGGATTGAGAAAATCTGTCCGGGACAGACGAATGGAACCTTCCATGTGTTTGCGGAGAAAAAGTATGAGGAGGGGACAGCAGAAGCGCTTGTGAAATTGCTCGGGGACGACGGGCGGTTAGAGATGGACACATGGAAAGCCCAGTTTGAGACATGGTCATCAGGGATAGCCTTAACGAGCGCCGGCTGTTATGCATTTCTTGGAATCCTCGGGGCAATCTGTGTCATGAACATGATCAATACGATGATTCACAGCGTACATTTAAGAAAGCGGGAGATCGGCATGATGCAGGCGATGGGAATGTCGGATGGACAGCTTGTCGCGATGCTCCAGATGGAGGGACTTTTCTATACACTGGGGACACTTGTATTATCGGTCGGCGGAGGAAGCCTTTTAGGCTATCCGGTTTTTCTCTGGGCGAAGAGAAACGGGATGTTTTCCATCCGGTATTACCATTATCCTCTTGAGGCGGCAGTCATCGTTGCACTGATTCTGCTGTTGATTCAGATGCTGCTTGCATTCATGCTCGGAAGGTCAGTGCGGAAACAGTCCTTGATTGAGCGCGTGCGCTACAGCGAATAGAGTTTTATAAAAGGAACACATCTTGAGAGGATGTGTTCCCTTTTAGGTTATAGGTCATATACAAAAAGAACATTGCTACTGATTATAATTTGTTTGTTGAATCACGATAGATAATATCTGTTTTAACATAGCTTGTCCGATGCGGCATCTGAGGGTGTTCTATCCTTGATAATAACATCTCTGCAGCTGTATATCCCATAGATGAGCTGTGAATTCTCACAGTGGTTAGTGATGGTTCAATAATCTTTGACTCAGGAGAATTGTCAAATCCACAGACCATTACATCTTTTGGGACGGAAATGTTAAGTGCTTTAAGAGCTTTCAAGACAGATACCGCTACAAAGTCGTTAGCGCAGAAGAAAGCATCCGGCAGGGCTGGAAGGGAACGTATTCTGTTACCTAGCCATGTGACATCATCATAAGGATTTGAATCATCATCAAGGATGCAGTTTTCGTCTTGAACCGGAAGATTATGATCTTCCATCACCTGACAATATGCAAGCCATCTCTCATAGAATGAGTGGCAGTGATTGCAATCTCCTACAAACGAAATATTTTTATAACCGCGATCAACGATGGATTTTAACATAAGGTAAGTACTTGTTTTGTTTTCCATATATAGTAAATCTGCAGTTAGATTCAGGCCATAATGGTTTACCACAGTGTCAACGAATAAAAGAGGGATGGACTGTTTACATAGAAAACGGCTATATTCCTCCGAAAATAATTCGAGACAAAGAATGCCTGCGGTATGTTCGCGATTAAAGTTAGATGGGTACACCAGTTTTTCTAATTCGTAGTTACGAATCATGTAAATAGAAAGCTTATATCCATATGTCCCTATTTTTTGCTGAAAAGCATCAAGAAGTTTTGAACCAAAATGAGAACTACTCATTAGGGAATGGGTGAATAAAGCGATTTCGTTCGGGCTGGCTTCCGGCAGCTGCTTCGTCTGAGAATCTGTGGAAAGTTGAGGGATAAGGGCAAATTGTTTATATCCCATTTCGGTAGCTGTTTGATATATTTTCTTTTTTGTGTCTTCTGCGATAGAACCGGTATTGTTCATTGCCTTTGAGACGGTATTGCGTGAAATGCCCAATTCGTCTGCAATATCTTGTAAGGTTACTTTTTTCTTTGCCATGATTCTTAATTTATAGAAGTAATCAAATAAAATAACTTCTATGACTCCCCTTTAATTGATATTTGTAAAATGAAATTTATATATTTATGATACATCAAAAAACAAAAAGTGTCAAATGTAACATTCTCTTGTTGAAATTATACAAAAAAGCATGTTTTATACTGTTAGTAATGTGAAAAAGTGAAAAATAGTGTTGACAAATGCACAAAATGAATGTTACATTGTATTTACAAAAGGGAAGGAGGAGAATGTTGTGGATGCAAATGTAAAAAAAGGGACGAGTGGAAAATCTAAACTAAAATACCTAAAAAAGAATTGGCAACTGTATGTTATTTTTCTTTTGCCGGCAGTGTTATTAACATTTATTTTCAAATACATCCCGATGGGAGGTATTCTTATTGCATTTAAGGATTTTAATACGTTTGAAGGGATTTGGGGAAGTAAGTGGGTCGGATTGGAGTACTTTAAAAGATTTATGTCGTCTCCAGATTTTATGAGATATTTGCTTAATACACTGAAGCTAAGCTTGTACGGACTTGTATGGGGATTTCCAATTCCTATAATTTTAGCATTGATATTGAATCGTGTTAGAAGAGCTGGAATTAAGAAGAATATACAGCTGCTGATTTACTTACCGAATTTTATTTCTGTAATTGTTTTGTGTGGTATGGTGAAAATTTTCCTTTCTCCTGTTGGACCATTAAATCATATGCTTGGTACAACAACAGATTTTATGTCAATGCCAGAAGCTTTTCGAACAATTTATATAGCAAGCGGTATCTGGCAAGGCGCAGGATGGGGTTCCATTCTTTACACAGCAGCACTTGCAAATTCGAGTCAGGAATTGACAGAGGCAGCAATTATGGATGGTGCCAATATATTTCAGCAAATATTCCATGTTGATATGCCGGCAATCAAGAATGTTGTTGTAATCCAGTTTATTCTTCAGGCAGGAAATATTATGAGTATTGGATTTGAGAAGGCATATGCTTTGCAGACGGATATGAATATCCCTGCATCTGAAATTCTTGCAACCTATGTATACAAAATTGGTCTGTTAAATGGCGATTATGGATTTTCAACAGCGGTCGGATTATTTAATTCTGTAATAAATGTAATTTTATTATTAATAGTTAACAAGGTTGTTAGCAAGTTGAATGATGGACAGGGGATATAATTATGGAACGAAAATTTTGGAAAAGGTCATTGGCTGATAAATTATTTTTGATAGTAGGTTTTCTGTTTTTAGGATTATTTACATTAGCGATTATAGTGCCGATTGTATATGTCGTAATTGCATCTTTTATGGATCCTACGGTTTTGCAAAATCAAGGAATAAGCTTTGATTTTTCTACATGGACGACAACTGCTTATAAGAGAGTGTTTGAAAACAAAATGATATGGACTGGATTTAGAAATTCACTGATTTATTCGGTTTTATTCACGTTTATATCGGTAACGGTTACCATTTTGGCTGCTTACCCAATGTCAAAGAAGGAATTAGTTGGAAAAAAAGTGATTAATACGTTTTTTGTTATAACCATGTTCTTTGGTGGAGGATTAGTCCCTACATACCTCTTGATAAGCAATTTGAATATGCTGGATACTGTTTGGGCAATTGTTCTGCCAAATGCATTTAATGTATGGAATATGATGTTAGCCAGAACATATTACCAATCGATACCGGATGAATTACGGGAGGCTTCAGCAGTAGACGGTGCATCGGAGGTGGTACATTTTTTTAAGATTCTAATGCCAGTGTGTAAACCTATTATTGCAGTGTTAGCGTTATATCAGTTTGTTGGCATGTGGAACTCATATTTTGATCCAATGATTTATTTGAACAATGCGGACATGCAGCCTTTACAGTTAGTTTTGAGATCAATTTTGATTCAGAATACACCTGAACCAGGTATGATAGCAGATATAGCCAGTATGGCAGAGATGTCTAAACTTGCAGAACTGCTGAAATATTCTACAATTGTTGTTTCAAGTATACCGTTATTAATCATGTATCCATTCTTCCATAAGTACTTTGAAAAGGGCGTTATGGTAGGTTCAGTAAAAGGATAAATAAAAAAGGAAAGGAATTGTGTTATGAAGAGAAAAAATGTAAAAAGAGTTTTAGCGACTATGTTGGTGGCGGGAATGGCAGTGAGTTTATGTGGATGCGGAAGCTCCTCAGGACAGGGAAACTCAGCGAGTGAAATCACAGATCTCAACTTCCCATTAAAGGAGACTGCAACATTAAAATTTATTACAAGTGCTGAGACTGGCACAACACAGAATCCAAATGAAAGATTAATTTTTCAAAGACTTCAGGAGGAGACAAATGTGGAAATAGAGTGGACCTGCTTCGTATCGGATCAGTTCTCTGACAAAAAGAATCTTGCATTAGCGAACGCAAAAAATCTTCCGGATGGATTATTTAATGCAGATATGTCTGATTATGATTTGCTTCGTTATGCAAAACAGGGGGTTATTATTCCGGTTGAGGAATTGATAGAAGAATATATGCCAAATCTCAAGAAGGTACTTGATGAAAATCCACAGTACAGAGAAATGATTACAGCACCTGATGGACATATATATTCATTCCCATGGATTGAACAGTTGGGTTCGGGAAAAGAGGCAATTCAGTCAATCGGAGGAATGCCATTTATAAATAAGGCATGGCTGGATGAACTTAATATGGAAGTTCCTACAACTACAGAAGAATTAGAGCAGGCATTAGTTGCTTTTAAGGAAAATGATATGGCAGGAGATGACCAGACAATTCCAATGTCTTTCATTATGAATGGAGGAAATGAGGATATGGGATTTATTCTTGGTGCATTTGGAGATGGTTATGGAGATGTTCCGGATCATATTGCTGTAAGTAACGATAAAGAAATTGTATATACAGCGGCACAGGATGGATTTAAGGAAGGCTTAATCTGGATGCATGAACTGGCTGAGCAGGGATTGATCGATCCGGAAGCATATACACAGGACTGGAGCACATATGTTGCAAAAGGGAAAGCCGGACGCTATGGTCTGCTGTTCACATGGGATTGCGCAAACGTAGTAGATAATATGGATAATTATGTTCCGCTTCCTGCATTAGTCGGACCTGACGGACAGAAGAATGCTCCAAGAGCAAGCAGAAGTGATACCAGTGGTCTTCAGAGAGGACGGTGCGTTCTGACAAGTAAATGCTCAAATCCGGCATTGGCTGCAGCATGGATTGACTTGATGTATGAGCCGCAGCAGTCAGCTCAGAACAATTGGGGAACATATGGACAGGAAGATTCTGCAAATATTTTTGAAATGACAGAGGACGGAATGCTTAAGCATCTTGATCTGGAGGGAGAGTCGCCAAATGAAATCAGAAATGCACAGATGGTTGGCGGACCTCTGGCTATCATGGATAGCTACTATGGCGTTTATGTTACTTGCCCGGATGATGCGCAGTATCGTTTGGATTGGATTAAGGATATATATGTTCCGGATATGAATAATGAATATGTTTTCCCGAATATCTTTATGAGTCAGGAAGAGCTTGACAGTATTTCGCAGTACACAACTGATCTTGATAGCTATGTAAGCAGAATGAAATCAGAATTTGTAATGAATGGAAATGTAGAAGCAGGATGGGATGAATATCTGAAGACGTTAGAAGGATATGGTCTTAATGAATACATTACTATTTTGCAGACAAATTTAGATAACTATTATAGTAATTTAGAGAATTAAGAGGAGTGATTACATGGAATGCAAGGATATTTCAGAAAAACTAAAAAAGGCAAGGGAATATGAGGCGCTGCATTGTTGCGAGATAACTGCTGAGCAAAGACCTATGTTCCATGTATCCACACCGATTGGCTGGATGAATGACCCAAATGGATTTTCATTATTTGATGACAAGTATCATTTGTTCTTCCAATATTATCCTTTTGACACTTGTTGGGGACCGATGCACTGGGGCCATTATATCACCGAAGATTTTGTTAGGTGGGAAATGAAGCCCTGTGTGCTTGCCCCGGACATGGATTATGATAAGAGTGGCTGCTTTTCGGGAACAGCAATTGAGAAAAACGGAAAGCATCTGCTTATGTATACCGGAGTAAAGGAATATGATGAACAAGATGGAAGTCATATTGTGAGACAGACACAGTGTATTGCGATTGGTGATGGTGAAAGTTATAGCAAATATGAACATAATCCGGTAATCACTGCAGATATGCTCCCTGAGGGGAGTTCCAAAGCGGACTTTAGGGACCCTAAAATATGGATGGATGAGCAAGGCTTTTGGGCATTAGCTGGAAGTAAGGATGAACAGGGGAGTGGACAGCTGGCTCTTTTCTATTCAGATGATGCACTCAGCTGGAAATTTAAAAAAATATTAGACTATAACCATAATAAATATGGAGAAATGTGGGAGTGTCCGGATTTCTTTTCGGTGGATGGAAGGCAGGTGCTGATTGTTTCACCACAGTTTATGGAAGCTGATGGAATGGAAATGTTTAGCGGAAATCATACAATCTATTTTATTGGTGAATATGATGGAGACAATTGTTCATGGACTAGAGATGAAGCTCATATGATGGATTTTGGAATGGACTTCTATGCGGCACAGACACTGCAGGCGAAGGACGGAAGACGCATTATGATCGGCTGGTTACAAAATTGGGATAATCATCTTGTCCCAAGTGATTACAAATGGTCTGGAATGATGACGATACCGAGAGAGTTATCGATTAAGGATAATAGGATAATTCAGAAGCCTGTAAGAGAATTGGAACGATATCGTCGGAACGAGATTAGCATTTCAAATTATCGTCTTGAAAGCGGACAAGGGGAAACAATTATTTCCGGGATAAAAGGAAGAAGTGTTGACCTTACTGTTGAGTTGAGCAAGTGTGATTTTTCTGAATTCCAAATGATGCTGGCTGCTAATGAAAAGCACAGAACAGTATTGACATATGACAAGAGCAAAAGCCTGATATCTGTCGATCGTTCTCAATCCGGAATGAAAAAGGATTTCATTGCTTCACGAAGCATGAAGGTGGATGAGATGGATGGAAAAGTAAAACTTCAAATTCTACTGGATAGGAATAGTGTTGAATTATTTGTGAACGATGGAGAACAGGTAATGACTACTTTGATTTATACTCCGATAGGAGCTGAGGAAATATTGTTTAGCACAGACGGAAATGTTGTTATGAATCTTAAAAAGTATGATGTTGTTGTTGATTAGTTAGAAAAATACCACATGAAATAGTATATTTTCATGTGGTATTTTTGTAGAAAAAGGAAGGATGAGTGATTTATTTATGAAAAAGTATGATGTGGCAGCAATAGGCGAATTGTTGATTGATTTTACGTCAAATGGAGTGAGTGAGCAGGGAAATCCTATTTTTGAGGCTAATCCTGGTGGTGCACCATGCAATGTGTTGTCGATGTTGTCTAAGCTTGGGCATAATACGGCTTTTATTGGAAAGGTTGGTGATGATATGTTTGGGCACCAGCTTAAAAATGCTATCAGAGAATGTGGGATTGGTTCTGAAGGATTGGTTATGGATAAAAGTGTAAACACAACATTAGCGTTTGTGCATACATTTGTAGATGGTGACAGGGACTTTTCGTTTTATAGAAAGCCGGGTGCTGATATGATGCTGGAGGTTTCGGATATTGCTTTTGATATTGTCAAAAATTGCAGAGTATTTCATTATGGAACTTTATCAATGACTCATGAAAAATGCAGAGAAGCAACATATAGGGCAATTGAAGTGGCGAAGGAATCGGGAGCAATATTGTCGTTTGATCCAAATCTCAGAGAGCCATTATGGGACAATATGGATGAAGCGAGACGGCAGATTGAATATGGAATGAGTAAGTGTGACATGCTTAAAATATCTGACAATGAAATTATCTGGCTTACAGGAGAAGCGGATTATGATGCAGGTGTTGAGTGGATACGTGAGAGATTTCCACAAATTAAATTGATTCTAGTGTCATTAGGGAAAGATGGCAGTCGGGCGTATATTGGAAGTTTATGTGTATTCGTACCTGCATTTGTACAAAAAAACACAATAGAGACTACAGGAGCGGGTGATACCTTTTGTGCGTGCACAATCGACTATTGTTTGTCTCACGAATTGGCTGATTTACAGGAAGCTAATCTGGAGGAGATGCTTAGATTTGCCAATGCGGCAGCATCGGTTGTTACAACAAGGAAAGGAGCTCTTAGGGTTATGCCTGAAAGAGAGGAGGTATACACATTCTTGAGAAGCCAAAGATAGGTGTGCAAATGTAAAAAATGAGCCAGCGTTATTTGAAAACGATAAATGCCACAAGAATAATATGCACAAAAAATTATGTTCGATACTGTGAAATAGAGACAAAAATGACAAACGCACAAACAAATTGGTTGACTATGTAAAAGTATGGTGATACTATTGTAACATAAGGATGTTACAAATGGAACAATGGAGGAAAAGATGAAAAGAGCGGTTGTTTGGGCTATGATAGGTGTTATTTGCTTAGGATGTGTCACAGGGTGCGGAGAAACAGAAGATGTGGTTGTGTCTGAAAGCTATATTGGAGAAAGCAGGAGCGAAGAACTGGAAGATTATCAGTTGTTTCCGACATCGGATACAAATTTTGTTGGAGATACAATGCCGTATTACGAGGATGGGGTGTTCCATATCTTCTATTTAGCAGACATGCGGGATAATAAACGTGGATATCATCCTTGGTCGCTTTATGAAACCAGTAATTTTTATGAATTTGAGGACAAGGGTGTGGTGATTCCTTATGCGGATTCTGCCGAAGCGCAGGATATTGCACTTGGAACAGGTAGTGTAATCAAGGATCAAAATGGAAAATATCATGCGTTTTATACAGGTCACAATGATACCTATGAACCTCGTGAAGCGATAATGCATGCAATAAGTGATGATATGATGAACTGGACGAAGCTTCCGGAGGATACATTTTATGCAGGAGATGCATATTCTTCTGACGACTTTAGAGACCCATATGTTCTGTATGTGGAAGAGGAAAAACAATATTGGATGTTGATTACGACAAGAACAGATGCAGGGGGAGTCATAGCAAAGTATACGTCGAAAAATTTGACTGAATGGACAGATGCGGGTGTGTTCTTCGAAAATGATATGGGTTCAGATTCAAATATGGAGTGTCCATCGCTTATCCGGTACCAGGGAAAATGGTATCTTGGTTTTTCGGATCAGTGGCCGGACAGAATGTTCCATTATCGTGTGAGCGGCTCAAGCAATGGTCCTTTTGAAGAAATGGAGCAGGATGTTGTGGACGGAAATGGATTTTATGCCGGAAGGTTGGAAAGCGATGGTGAGAATTTATATGTAGTTGGCTGGAATGCTACAAAGAATGAACACCTGGATAGTGAAGAATATAACTGGGGAGGTAATTTGGTGGCACACCAATTAGTGCAAGAGGAGGATGGCAGTCTGGTTCCGATTTTGAATACTTCCATAAAAGAAAAGATGGCAAACGAGCTTCCTTTACAGCCGACTAAAATGACAGAGACGATTCAAAAGGAAGACAACAATTATACATTCAGTGGAACGGATTACGAAGTAGCCGAGTTTAACAACCTAAGCGGAAGCTACTTGCTTGAGGGAACGATAAGGGACTTTACTGAAAGTGAAAAGTTTGGACTATCTTTCAATATAGGGGCTGACGAAGTAGGAGCACTGAATCTGGTATTCGACGTGAAAGACAACAAAATTGCATTTTACAACACAGAAGAAATATACAGCAATGATCCACAATCAGAGATTGATATTGATTTCGCAAGTCTGGATGAATTGAACATTTCAGTGTTAATTTCGGATGGTGTTGTAACAATGTATGTCAATAATAAGTGTGCAATGACAGCAAGAATGTATTATGCAACGGAAACTACATGGGGAATTTTTGGAATGAATTCTGATGTGAAATTTGAAGATGTTAGAATTTATAAATGATAAGGGGGAAGATAGAAATGCTGAAAAGAATCCTTGGATTTTTGAAGAATACGAAAAAAGCATATTTAATAGCTGCTACAATTGCTGTTGCAAGTGTATCTGCAGTTGTGGCGGCATGCTGCATTATATTTATAAATCCAGAACAAAAGGAAGAACTTATAGAGCTGATTCCTTCAAAATGGCCGGCGTGTCTTAACTATGAGATATATGAAGAGCCGTCATTTACGGATGATGAAAATAGAGATAATAACGCGTTTAATGTTGCTGATTTTGGGGAACAGGGAAATAACGGCTGGTTTTATCGCTATGGAAAGGCAACGAAACCAACGGAATCCAGACAGATAGAACAATTCAACGGAGAACGGTATTTTCAGACCGGAGCAAATGGACTTGAGATGAAAAGTGACTTTGTACATACTGCGGACGGTGTCTCGGCAATTCTGGAATGGAGAGCTGCCCGTAAAGGAAGTGTTGATGTAAAATTAACATATGTAAAAAATGTAAATGGTGACAAAAATCCAACTTATCCGGACGGTGTTTGTATCTATATTTATAAAGGTGAGGAATTATTAGAGACTCACAAGGTGGATATAGAAGTAGATAAAGAAAATCTTTTGGAAACTTGTATAGATGACCTTGAAGTTGAAGAGGATGAAAGTATTTATTTTGTGGTTGATCCACAAAGTAATAATGCATATGATGGCGGTCAATTGTATGCTGCGGTCATTGATGAAAGTACTCAAAATAATAATGTTGCTAAGGATAATTCAAGAATTGACAATAATGCCAATAATATTGAAGATTTTGGCAAACAAGGTGCAAATGGCTGGTACTACATGTTTGGCAAGGATGTGGAAAGCAGCGAGCTGGTATCGAGTGAAACGGATGATGGGTATCTGAATTTTACATCACCTGGATTGATGATAAAGAAAGATTTTATTCATCCGGCGATTAATGATGATGCAATCATAAGCTGGGTTCCGAAAACAAATGGAATTGTTGAAATCAGAGGAAAATATACAAAATTTGAACAAAATGATGGCAATCCGGATTGGCCGGATGGAGTCATTGTTCAGGCGTATTTGAATCAAAAGCTGCTTTTTGAAAAGAAAGTAGCCGCACCGGCAGAAGGCACAGAAGAAATTGAATTTAGAGAAGAGAATGTAAAGATAACAACAAAAGACAAGTTATATTTTGTTGTTTCTGCAAATGGAAATTCTTCTTATGATGGTGGATGTCTTGATGTTTCTATTATGGATCGAAATGGTATGCAGAATGAAGATGACATTGCGATTGATGAAAGTGAGACAAGACAAAATTTTGCTTCTGTTAAGGATGATTTCGGTAAGCAGGGGGCAAATGGCTGGTTCTATCAGGAGGGATATAGGGATCAACCTTTTGGTGCATATAACGTTAAGGAGTATGTGAAGGATGACAAATATGTTGATAACAATAATCTGGAAATCAAGAGAGATTATGTGACCCCGGGAAATAAAGGGGAGTCAGCAGTCATTAAGTGGAAGGTTGCGCAGGATGGTGTAATCAAGATAGATGCTTCTTATACTAAGTTGAAAAACGAAGATAAGAACCCGTCTTGGCCGGATGGAACACAGGTTACTCTTTATCACAACAGCACAAAGTTGATAAGCCGGGATTTTGCGGCGGATGTTTCAAAAGAAATTACGAAAGAATTGAATGTAGATAAGCTTTCAGTATGCAGGGGAGATTATATTACAATGGTTATCTGTGGAAAGGATAACAATGCATATGATGGAGGCAAATACACATTTTCTATCTCTGGTTTGAGTGGATTAGTTGGAACAACCGAGAACGATATTGTGATTGAAAATGATGCTGAACGTAGTAACAATGCTTCTCTAGCGGATGACTTTGGAAAGCAGGGAGATAATGGCTGGTTCTATCAGTATGGATATTACAATGATCCTTTCTTTGCGGTAAACGTAGAAAAATATGAGGAGAATGAAAAGTATACTACAAAGGATGGAATAGAAATAAAACGGGATTTTATTATGCCGTCGACAAAGGGCAAATCTGCAAATGTTAAGTGGAAGGTTGCGCAGGATGGTGTGGTTGATGTTTATGTGGATTACACAAAACTATTAAATGAGGATGCTAATCCGTCTTGGCCAGATGGAACAGTTGTCACTTTGATGCACAATAGTAGTGTAATAGCTACAAAGAGTTTTGAGCCAAATACAAAGGAAGAAATTAAAGAGAGTATAGAAGCTTTGGACTTAAGCGTTAAGAAGGGAGATTACATCACTGTATTAGTAAATGGAAAGGATAATACAGCATATGATGGAGGATTGCTGTCATTTGTTATTGAGGATGCTTCAGGTGAATCCACAGTACAGAAGAATGAAAGTGGTGTGAACAAGGCAAATCTGGAAGCAGACTTTGGAGAGCAGGGAAGCAATGGATGGTATTATCTCGATGGAAGAACTATAGAGAGAGCATGCCTGTTGTCTGATAAAACAGAGGACAATGAGGGGTATATATCAAACAGAGCAAAATATTTGGAGGTGAAAAAAGATTTTGTTCAGCCGGGAGCAGCAAGAAAGGCTATGTATCAGTGGATAGTTGCTCAAGATGGCGATATTGACGTTGTTGGAAGCTATATAAAATATGGTCAGAATGATCCAAATCCTTCATGGCCTGATGGAACGAAGATAAGTATTTACCATAATCAGACTGTTATATTTGAGAAGAGCGTTGAGGTATATCAGGGGGATGGAAATAATCATACAATTGCGTTTGAATTAGAAAAGCAAAATGTTAAGAAGGGTGATAAGATTACTTTTGTAGTAGATGGTTTGAAGAATAATGCCTGGGATGGTGGAAAATTATCTGCCCAGATAAAACCATGTGCCGGCGAAATTAGTTTTGTTCCTGGAAATGACAATGATGCAAACCTTCAGGCTGACTTTGGTGAACAGGGAAATGAAGGCTGGTATTATGGTTTTGGAAATAGTAGTGCCGAATTTAAGTTAGCAGATTATAACAATGGTGAATATACAAGTGCATTGCACAGTGGCTTGCAGCTCAAGAAGGATGGAGTTCAGCCAGGTGAGAAAGCAGGGGCGATTTATCGTTGGATAGCAGGTAAAGACGGAAAGATTGACCTTGAGGGTGCATATTATAAATCCCGCAAGGAAGATCCGGAAAACAAAATTGCAGATGGTGTAAAGGTTGAAGTATATAAGAATGGAACGCTTGTAGATGGAATGTCATACGATATTGCAGTTTCAAATGATGAAGAAATCGTGCAGTCAATAGAAAGCTATGGCCTCATGGTACAAAAGGGAGATCAGCTTGATTTTATTATAACTGCAAAAAACAATTCATCATGGGATTATGGCAAGCTTGAAATGGATATTTCGAGTGTTGCTGAGACTGCGGTGGATGATGATAATGATAATGAAAGAGAAAACGATGCAAACCTTGAATTGGATTTTGGAGAGCAGGGAAGTAACGGCTGGTACTATTTGGAAGGAAAGAATATTGAGCATGCGAAACTTCTTTCGACAAGAGCTGATGATGGTGGTTATATCTCAACAAAGGCGAGCGGTCTGGAGGTTAAGAAGGACTTTGTACAGCCGGGATCATCTTCGTTAGCTATCTATCGGTGGATCGTTGCACAGGACGGAGAAATTGGTCTTATTGGAAGTTATACTAAGTTTGGGCAGCAAGACAGTAATCCAAGCTGGCCGGATGGAACAAAAGTTAGTATATATCATAATAATAAATTGATTTTTGAAAAGGACGTTGCTGTTCTGCAGGGTGATGGAAATAATAATGTAATTATAATTGACCTGATAGAGCTGAGTGTGAAAAAAGGTGACAGCCTTTCATTTGCAATAGGTGCACAGGAAAATAATGCATGGGATGGTGGAAGGCTTGCAATCCAGATTAAACCGAAGGCTGGTGAGGTGATTTATGTTCCTTCCGATGATAATGATGCTAGTCTGGAAGCTGATTTTGGCGAACAGGGAAGTGAAGGCTGGTACTATGGATATGGCAATTCAAGTGCTGAGTTCAAATTTGCTGATTATAATCATGGGGAATATTTGTGCGCAGCGCATGGTGGTTTGCAATTAAAGAAGGATGGAGTACAGCCTGGGGAAAGTGCCGGGGCAATCTATCGCTGGGTAGTAGGTAAAGATGGAAAGATTGACCTTGAGGGTGCATATTGTAAATCCCGCATGGAAGATCCGGAAAATAATATTGCAGATGGTGTTAAGGTTGAAGTTTTCCTAAATGGTATGCTCATTACAGGAATGTCATATGATGTTGACGTATCTAAGACTACTGAAATTACTAAGGACATTGAAAAAAGTGAGCTTGAGGTTAAGAGAGGTGATAAACTGGATTTTATCATTACTGCAAAAGCAAATTCATCATGGGATTATGGAAAGCTTGAAATGAATATTTCAGAGTCCGGAGAGAAGGAAGATGGGTTTGTTCCTGCAACAGTGAATTCAGCAAATCTATTTGCAGATTTTGGAGCACAGGGAAGTAATGGCTGGTACTATGGAATTTGTGATTGGAACGGAAAGAATTTCTCGCTGCTTGAGTATGATGCGGCTAATAACAGATATTACAATAATGGAAAGCCGGAATTAAAGGCAGATTTTGTGGAGCCTGGTGCCGGAAAGAATGCAGCATATAAGTGGATTGCTGGAGAGTCAGGAAAGATAAGGATACAGGGAACCTATACAAAATATCCTAATTCTTTAGACCCGAGTGCTGATGGAGTATGCATGAGAATATTTCAAAATTTAAGCGAAAAGAAATGGATTGGAGGAACAATCCAGAGCGGAAATATTTCTAGTGATGCCACAGTGGATATTGATGTAGTGCTCGAGGTGGAAAGAGGCGACGAAATACTTTTTGCAGTCAGCCCGGAAGGGAATGACAGCTTTGATGGGGGAAAATTAGATATCCAGATAGATGCAGATACCCGGACATCAGGATACACGCCTGCACTGGATAATGAGGCTAGCCTAAAGGATGACTTTGGAATACAGGGAAATGAAGGTTGGTACTACGGAATTTGTGACTGGAATGGAGAGAATTTCTCGCTGCTTGAGTATGATGCAGCTAATAACAGATATTACAATAATGGAAAGCCGGAATTAAAGGCAGATTTTGTGGAGCCTGGTGCCGGAAAGAATGCAGCATATAAGTGGATTGCTGGAGAGTCAGGAAAGATAAGGATACAGGGAACCTATACAAAATATCCTAATTCTTCAGACCCGAGTGCTGATGGAGTGTGCATGAGAATATTTCAAAATTTACACGAAGAGAAATGGATTGGAGGAGTTCCAATTCAGGGCGGAAATATTTCTAGTGATGCTACAGTGGATATTGATGTAGTGCTTGATGTGGAAAGAGGTGACGAAATAATTTTTGCAGTCAGCCCGGAAGGGAATGACAGCTATGACGGAGGAAAGCTGGATATTTCAATTTCAAAGAATTAAATTGCAGATAAATTATTTTACACCAACTGCCAGATCCTTTCGAGGTCTGGCAGTTATTTTTGTTAGGCCAAGGGCCTGTTTTCCATTGTGGAGTTTTTCGTGTTCCGAAAAACGGAACTTGGGGAAACAAATAAACCACTTGCTCTGCGAGTGGTTGGAATTCGGGTGCCGGATTATGTATCTATCTCTCTTTTTCCGGCTATGATACTTTCTACGATTTCTCCCATTTTTTCCACAGGTAGGTCAAAGTCCGATTGAAACCAATGAATCAAAACCTGAGTTAAAGCGCCTGCAACATATGCGATTGAGTATTCAGGATAAGAATCCTTTGCACTTAACTTACGAAACAAATCTATCTTCGGTAAGTAATGTTCAAACTGTCTTTCCAGAAAAACAGATAGATTATTATCGAATAATTCCTGCACCAGAGCCCTCTGCTCATAAAAAAATGCAAAGAAGGAGCCCGCAATCTCCCGGATTGTTATTCCGCAAAAATCACCACATTGGTTTTTAAACGAAAAGAACAATTCATTAAAATGATATTCCATCACTTCATCTTTTGACTCATATATCTGGTAGAAGGTCTGCCTGGACAGGTCTGCCTTCCTGCAGATATCTTTTATCGTTATCTGCGAATATTTTCTTTCCTTTAACAGGTCAAGAAGCGCATTTCTTATCCACTCCCGCGATTTAAGAGCAGATGGATTTGTTCCATTGTACATAAGTCTTTCTCCATTTCAAAACACTGACATATTTTTAAATCTGTATGACTTGCGCCAATAACATTGACACGTGTCAAACTTATAATTATACTATACTCAAAAATTGACATATGTCAAGGAAAGGTAGGTTATTTTTATGGATATTTTCTTAACATTATTATCTGGAATTGGTTGGATCATTGTCTATGAGGAGTGTGTCCGCCTTGGCTTTAAGCAGAAAACATACGCAATGCCATTTTGGGCACTGGCACTCAACATCACCTGGGAATCAATCTACACTTATTCAGATATTTTTCTCGGAGCTCATGGAAAAATTGAGGGAATTCTTATTGCACAAGTGATAGTAAATGTATTCTGGGTATGTTTGGATTGCGTAATTCTATACACATATTTTAAATACGGAAAGAAAGAATGGCCGGATAAGATCAGTGGGAAATACTTTATGCCATGGAATATTCTGGTGCTCATCTGCAGTGCCGCTCTGCAGCTTGTATTTATATATGAATTTGGATTTGTTCTGGCAGCACAGTATTCTGCATTCCTACAGAATCTGCTTATGTCTGTTCTTTTCATCGCACTCTATATCAGGCGCGGAAATATGGAAGGACAGTCAATGCTGCTCGCCGTTGCAAAATGGATTGGCACACTGGCTCCAATCATTCTTATGGGAGTAATCACATTCAACGCGGTTGTCCTTGTTGCCGGAATTTTCTGTTCTGTTTTTGATTTGATTTATATTATTCTGTTGTACAAGAGCTCAAAAAAAGCTGCATAGAGGGGAGAGGTAAATCATGGAAGTTTTTTTTACATTGCTCAGCGGTATATGCTGGATTATTGTTTATGAAGAATGTGTAAGACTAGGTTTCAGGCAGAAGACATATGCGATGCCGTTATTCGCATTAAGCCTCAACCTTGCCTGGGAGAGTATTCACAGCATCTATGGATTTGCCAACGGTGATTTCAGTGTTCAGACCTATGTCAATGCGGTGTGGTGCCTTGTGGATATCGTAATTATGTACACATATTTCCGCTATGGAAAAGAGGAGTTTGACGGATGTGATTCAAAAAGTTTTATGGCGTGGAGTATTCTGGCTGTCGTTATGAGTTTTGCTGTACAGTGGGGATTTGTCTTGGATTTTGGCAGGGTAAGCGCTATGCAATACTCCGCATATATTCAGAACCTGATTATGTCTGTGTTATTTATTGCGATGTTAAAGAAAAGGAAATCATCCAGAGGTCAATCCATGCTGCTCGCTGTTGCAAAATGGATTGGCACGTTAGCTCCTCTTGGCATTGTCAGTATGCATTATGGAACCAGCAGCTTCCAGCCTCTTATTATCATTTTGGGAATCTTCTGCTCCGTATATGATTTGCTGTATATCTTTATGTTAAAAAAATGCATCGATGCGGAAAAAATAACGGCATCATAAAATAGAAAGCGATTGAATCAGGGGCTTTTCCCTATTTTCCACTTTGCATGGACGAAACACTGCGCTCCATTTATAAGGTCTATACTTTGTAAAGGTTTGTTCTATATTTTCTCCGATTGTTTTAAATGGGAGGAAAGATATAATGACAGTGGAAACTTAACTTCAAGGAAAGGGGAAAAGCTGAAAATGAAAAACAGGAGAAGGTTTCAAAAAGTTATGACACTGGCAATGGCGGGTTCATTGCTGCTCGGCGGTTTCGGCAGCGCGTCAGGGACATTGGCAGTGAATGCCGGGGAGACCGGCGCGCAGGCGGAAAATGTATTCGAGGAATACAATTCCGGGTTTAACGGCGCTGGGGATGGAGATGTACCATATTGGTGGTACGGTTCAAGCGCAGACATCACGGTGGTGGAGGATGCCGCGGCGCCGGAGGGAGGCAGGTGCGTGAAGGTGGTCCCTTCCATGGAAGGAAAATGGGTGGGATGTGCCATCAACGCCACGGACATGCTGCAGGATGATGTTACATACGGCTATTCGTTCTATGCGAAAGCGGATGCCGAAGCCGGCGGCACGACGATGGTGACACCGGTCATCAATCGTATTTTTGATGAGAATTACAGTAAGACAGATCAGGATACGGTGGTGAACCAGGAGGATGTCACACTCAGTGCAAAGGAGTGGACATTGGTGAGCGGTACTTTTACCGTCGATTATGATTCTGCGGTAAATGGGACTGCAGTGATGCAGCATTTTATTTTGAATGGAAACGGAACCGGCACTTTCTATGTGGACGACTTGAAAGTGTGGGAGCAAGGGGCGCAGAGCATCGTAATCGAGGACCTTCCACCGTTAAAAGAGCACCTTGCAAAGGAGACTGCCATCGGCGGAAAAGCAGGTGTGGCAATCCCGGCGGGAGCGCTTTCTAACGAGGCGAGAATGGAGCTGGTGACAAAGCATTTCAACAGCATTACCTGCGAGAATGAGATGAAGCCGGATGCCCTCCTCGGAAGCACGCCGACTTTAAAAACCGACGCGTCAGGCAATGTTGTGCCGGAGGGAGAAGGCGAACTTGGACTCTGCCTTAACTTCAATCAGGCAGATGCAATTATGAACTATATCTGTAATTATAATTCCGGACACCCGGATGATAAGATTGGTGTGCGAGGTCATGTTCTGGTGTGGCATTCCCAGACGCCGGATTGGTTTTTCCGCGAGGGATACGCGGCGGATGGCGCATATGTATCCAAGGAGAAAATGTTGGCCCGCACAGAGAACTACATCCGCGAAGTCATGGAGCATTTCGATGGGGAGGACAGTCCTTACCGCGGAATTATCTACGCGTGGGATGTGGTAAATGAGCAGATTGAGACCGCGGATTACGATGCAGTGAATAATCCCTCCAGTCTGCGTTGTGAATGTAACGGCGCGGCGACAGGCTGGTACAATGTATTTAAGGGAGATAACAGCTACATCACACAGGCGTTCGTCTATGCGAACAGATATGCACCGGAGAATGTCAAACTTTTTTACAATGACTACGGTGACACGGATCCTGCAAAGAGGGATGCCATCTGCGAACTGATAAAGGAAATCAAGAATACAGAGGGAGCCAGAATTGATGGTATGGGCATGCAGGCGCACTACAGCATGGATTCCCCTTCCACATCCTTAATCGAGGAGGCGGTAAGAAAATATTCTGCACTCGTGGATGAGGTTCAGCTGACGGAATTAGACCTTCAATCCAGCAAGAATTACGACGGTACGGATAAACAGGCGGAACTGACAAAACAGGGTTACCGCTACAAAGAGATTTTTGAGACACTCTGTAAGCTGGACAAGGAGGACGGTATCGATATTACGGCGATGACCGTCTGGGGAACCGATGATGCGAATTCATGGCTTTTAAGTTCCTCTTCCGTAGGCGGCGGAGCTGACGGAAGCAGGCAGCAGATGCCGCTGCTTTTTGACAAGAATTTTAAGGCAAAACCGGCTTACTGGGGAATCGTGGATCCGTCGAAGTTAGAGCCGTTCATCAATAAGATTTCAATCCGCTACGACGAGAAAGAGAGCTTCGAGCAGGCAAATCCTGTCACCTATCAGGGGACACAGGGGGAGATTACCTTCCGCGCGCTGTGGAACGAGAGCGGACTGAAAGTAAAAGTGGACGTTCCCGATCAGACGAAAGATGCTGCAGATAAAGTGACAGTGTATGCGATAGACCCGGCCCATGTCTACACGGTGGCGAGAAGTGAGGCAGTCGGGACAAAAGACGGATATCAGGCAATTGTCTCGATTCCGGCGAAGGATTTAGGCGAGATGAAGGTCGGTGCAAGCCTCGCGTTCGATGTGGCGGTGTTCGACAATGGGGTACAAATGTCGTGGAATGACCTGACAAACGCGCAGGAGACCGACAACAAATACTACGGTGAGGTCATCTGTAAACCATATATTGAAGTTGTAGAGGGAACACCGGAAGTGGACGGTGTCTGTGAAAAAGAATGGGAGAAGGCAGAGGAAGTGCCTCTCACAATCCGTATCGGTTCCCCGCAGGCGGATGCGACCGTGCGTGTTATGTGGGATAGTGATTACCTGTATGCATATTTTGATGTGGCGGATTCCGATGTCAGCAAGGCGAGTGCGAATGCCTACGAGCAGGATTCCGTGGAGGTCTTTATCGATCAGAACAATGCCAAGACGGGAAGCTATGAGGCGGACGACAGCCAGTACCGCGTCAACTTTGACAACGAGGCGTCTTTTAACGGCGCGAACTGCAATGCGGAGCACTTAATCTCCTCCGCGAAAAAGACGGAGGACGGATATGCAGTGGAGCTCGGGATTAAGTGGGTTGGCGAAGCGCCTTCCTTAAACGATCTCGTTGGACTTGAATTCCAGATCAATGACGGCGCGTCCGACGGAACGAGAATCGGAACCGTCAGCTGGTACGATGAGAAGGGAACCGGTTATCAGGATCCGTCCGTATTTGGAACTGTAAAATTAGTCAGTGCTTCCGGAGAGAGCGGTGAAAAACCGGGAGACGGTGAAAAACCGGGAGATAACGAGAAGCCGGGAGATGACGAGAATCCGGGGGACAGTGAAAATCCGGGAGATGACGAGAATCCGGGGGACAGTGAAAACCCGGGGGATAGCGAGAAACCGGCAGATGACAACAAGGATACGGAAGAGGAGGAGCTGATTGCTGAGATTGGCAGGATTGCATCAGGTGGAACCATCACAGTCTCCGTCGCGGAGGGCAGCACTGTAATTTCAAAAGAGGTGTTTGCGGCAGCGATGGGAAAAGATGTGACACTGCGGTTTGAACTTGAGAACGGCGTCGTATGGCAGATTAACGGAAAGGACATCAAGGAAGCAAAGGAGATTGACCTTGGGGTTGTGCTGAATGGCAATCGCATTCCGCAGAGTGCCGTGAGTGCAGTCGGGGATGACAAGGCAAAATTTCAACTTCAGATTTCGTTAGATTATGACGGAGAGTTTGGAGCGGAAGCGACGATTTGTTTCCCGATTGGAAAAGCGGCAGCCGGGTACTATGCGAATCTTTACTACTACAATCCTAAGACCGGAAAACTGGAATTTATGGACTCGGTAAAAGTCGGGGGAGAGACCGTTGCATTCCGGTTCACACACGCATCCGACTATGTGATTATCGCAAGCGAAAATGACGGGGCGCAGCTCGCGAAAGAGGAACAGCAGTCTGTGGTTACTGCGGGCACAGACAGTGCGGCAAATGCGGTACAGACAGGCGACGATGCAGATGCAGCAGGCTGTATTCTATTGTTTGCCGGGGCGGCAGCAGTCCTTGCTTTTGCAGTCAGAAGAGCGAGAAAGGAAAGAGTTGTAAAATGAAAGAGAATTTGATTCAGTATGGATTTTACCCGGATCCGTCCGTATGCAGGGTGGGAGAGTGCTACTATATGGTACATTCGAGTTTTGCCTATGCACCGGGGCTCCCGATTTTTGAGAGCAGGGATTTGAAGAACTGGAGACAGATTGGTCATGTCTTAGAGGATGAGGAGCATTTAAAACTAGCAGAAGCGGGGGTGTCGCAGGGACTTTTTGCACCGACCATCCGTTACCATCAGGGAATGTTTTATGTCATCGTGACAAACATGCCGTCAGGAGTGAATTTTTATGTGACGGCAGAGCAGCCGGAGGGACCATGGTCCCTTCCGGTTCCTCTCGAAGGAGCGATTGGAATTGACCCGAGCCTGTACTTCGAGGACGACAAATGCTACTACATCGGACAGCGGGAGAAAAAGGATGCCGCTTATTACGGGGACTGTGAAATCTGGATTCAGGAGCTCGACCTCGCCGCACAGAGATTGGTTGGCGAGCCGGTGGCGGTCTGGGATGGCGCGATGAAACATGCCATCTGGCCGGAGGGACCGCATCTGTTCAAAAGAGGCGGATATTATTACATCAACATTGCGGAGGGCGGCACCGAACATGAGCACAGTGTGTGTGTGGCGAGAAGCCGCAATGTCTTCGGGCCATACGAGAGCTGCAAAAACAATCCGATTTTGACACACCGCCACTTAGGCAGCGCCTACCCGATTCAAAATGTCGGTCACGCTGACTTCGTGGAGGGGCAGGACGGACAGTGGTATGCGGTTATGCTTGGAACAAGACCGTTTGATAAAAAGAGTGAGCTTGGACGTGAGACATTTTTAGCGGATGTCATCTGGGAGGACGACTGGCCGGTCATGGCGCCGGGGGAAGGAAGACTCTGCCACGACGAGAATCAGGAGAAGAGTTTTTTGAATCAGGAGATCCGCTGGGAAAAAGAGATGAATCAACAGTGTATCATGCTCCGCAGAAAGCTCCATGAGGGCACGGAGTACCGCGCGGAGAGCGGAAGACTTTTCCTCATGGCAAAAAAAGAGAAACTCGAGGGAAGAGGAGTGCCGGCTTTCGTGGCAGTCAGAGAGAGAGACCGCCGTTTCACCTGCGGGACGGAGCTTGAGTTCGCGCCGAAGGAGGCGGAGGAAGCAGGGCTTGTGCAGTATTTTGACGAGGAAAACTATCTGGTGTTCGTGCAGAGAAAAGAAGCAGGAAAGATATGCGTGGAGCTTCGCAGGAGAGCAAAGGGGCAGGATGAAGTATTGACGCGCTTGGAGACAGAGGGGGCAAAACATACATTTACAATTGAATGTGAAAACAGAAGAGCGTCCTATCGGTTGGACGGCAGAGATGTTTTGACGGATGTGAATTTAGACTTTATGACAACGCAGGAGGCGGGCGGCTTCGTCGGAGCAATTTTAGGAGTCTATGCATTCGGGGAGAGCGAAGCCGTATTCGGGCCACTGTCCGTGTGCTATCATTAACGCATTAGGAAGAACTGATATAGAGATTGCGAAATTCGGTCGGGGTGCACTGCTTGATTAACTTGAACATCCGCAGGAATGCGGAGAGACTCGAGTAACCACACTGCAGCGCAACCTCCGTGACTGAAATCTCCGGGTTCGTCAGAAGGCGTTCCGCGCAGGCAATCCGTTTTTGATTGAGATATCTGTAAAATGTGACATCTGTAAATTGTTTGAAGAGCCGGGTGAAGTGATATTTGCTGAACCCGGCTCTCTCTGCGATTTCATCGAGGGTCAGGTCTTCGGTGCAGTGCTCGTTGATATAATTACAGATGGAAATGAATTTTTCTGTGTATTCTTTCTGTTTTTGATTGTGGGTGTCAAAGCGGTCTGTATTCTCCGTGTAGCTGCGCCCAATCAGGACAAAGAGTTCCAGCAGGCTTGCGTAGATTGCAGGCTCGGACAGTGGGTTATTCTGCGTGTATTCCTCCGCAATTTTTAGGAGAAGCTTTTGCAGTTCCCTGTGGATATCTGGCGCATTTGCAGGCGTGACGGTCAAAACGGGAGAAATCAGACTTAAGACGGACTCCATTTCCTTGATGAGGTGGAACATGGAAATCTCCGCCTGAAAAATAATGCGCTCCCCATGCTCCGGCGCTTCGAGCGAGTGGATGACCCCCGGACAGATGATGATAATATCCCCATTGTTTAAGATGATTTTGTGGTCGCCGAGGCGGACGGTGTAGCTGTTTTCCAACGGCATGATAATCTCGACCGGCGTATGCCAGTGCGGCGGATAGTTTTCACACACAGTATTGTAGTAGAGACGCAGGTTGGTGTTTTTCTTGTAGTTGACGGTCTCATGTATGCCTTTCAGGTTTTCAATCATTGGAATCCTCCCTTTATTCTAAATATTTGACTTTAGGATTCGGGTGTCAATAGTTGCTAATCAAAGTTGTGCTTGTCATATTGCACAATATAATTTTCCATTTGTTCCGAATTGCGGATATAACATTTTCTAAATGTTCTGTCATAGATTTTTAATGCGACCGCAACCGCCCAAGAAGCGCCATCCGGGTTTGGCTTGGGCTCTCAGCAACATCCTGTTGCTGAGTTGCTAGATAGCGTGCAGAACATTAAGAAAATTTAATATCCTCCATAAGTCACAAATGCAAAATTTATATTGTGTAATATGACAGTTCAGGTTTTCGTTAGCAGCTTTTGCACCCGAATCCTTTAGTCAATTGCCTAAATATCTGACTCGCTAAAATTGCTAATGTGTATAGTGTTATCATAAAGCAATTTCACCATAAACGCAATGTTTTTCAGAAAAATAAACACAAATTACACAATGCAAAAAGAAAAAACTGTATTTTGTAGGACAAAAGAGACAAAATAAAATAGCAATAATTCGTAGTAAAGAGGCAACAATTATAAAGAAAGATTGCCGGGATGTTGCTACACTATAATTGTCAAACAGATTATGAGTAAAGTTAGCTGCGAAGCAGCGGGAAAGCAGCATAGCTGCCTTTGCGAATGGCGCGGGCTGAACTGTTACATTATGAGAGAAAGGGGAAATTATAAAATGAAATTCTTTATTGACACAGCAAACGTTGAAGATATCCGCAAAGCAAACGACATGGGAGTCATCTGCGGAGTAACCACCAACCCGTCCCTGATTGCAAAAGAGGGAAGAGACTTTAATGAAGTCATCCGGGAGATCACAACCATCGTCGACGGGCCAATCAGCGGGGAAGTCAAAGCGACCACCGTCGATGCGGAGGGCATGATCAAAGAAG
>CAZBUW010000019.1:0-38861 GCA_964495195.1 uncultured Roseburia sp. | reverse complement strand
GTTGTCAGCAGCCCGTTTCTCGGTCTGCGTGTAGTTCCTTGTAAACTGATCTAAGTGGAATTGTAAGTATCACATCGTTTTTGCGCCGAAGTATAGAAGAAAGATAGTATATGGAAAAATTAAACAGGATATAGCAAGTATATTGAGTATGCTATGCAAGAGAAAAGGTGTAAAAATAGTAGTGGAGGCAGAGATATTTGAAAGGAAAAGTACATTGACCCGTTTACGGGTGAGCCAGCAAAACATAGCAAATAAGATAAGTCCTTTAGGGCTTGGCGAGTAAAAGATGTTGCGGTTGGCGAGACCTTCAACGGGTCTTTAGACCTAGTGCCGGTAACAGACCTTTATAGGGTCAAATCAAGCCACCGGCTAAGCCGGTGGTCTTGACTACAAAAATTCAAGGAATAGCCGAGGTGACGTATTCACCCAATTTATGGGGTGCGCAAAGGACAGCCCCTTCGTTATCTGCCGTCGCTCATCACCGCCCCTAGTGTACTGTATCACTCACATTTCGCCAAATAGCTTGCCTGAAAGTGAATGATACAGTACACTAGCGGTAGGCAACCACAATATCGTTTTCACAGATCATGGTCTTCCCGTCCGGGATCAGCGTTTCACCGTCCCGGATGATCATGGCAATCAGCTCATCTGCGGGGAGATTGAGCTCTGCGATGGTCTTGTTGCACCAGCCGTGAGCCTTGCTGATGGGAATCTCTTCGAGTTTTTCATCCTCGGCAGGTTCATAGGAGGGAACGCTCAAAATGATGTTGTCGCCGGCGAGAATCTTGCTGTCCCCCTTTGGAACCAGCGTCTCATCGTGCCGTTTTATCATGATGGCAAGGGAGCCCGTCGGCATTGTAACATCTTTGATAAATTTGTTTTCCCAGTTGTGCCCGGCGGGAATGTGCATCCGCATGAGGGTGATGGCGGATTCGTCCTGATAATCGTTGAATGTCTTGCGGACATCGGCGCTCTCATCAATCATATGCAGACTTTTTGCGACGCGTGGGAGCAGGGTTCCCTGAATCGCAACGGAGAACAGAGAGACCATGAACACGATGTGAAACAGGTCGTAGGATACACTCGCACCGCTCGCAACTACCATGATGGCGAACACGGAGGAAGCAGCTCCGCGCAGTCCCGCCCATGAGACGAGCAGACACTGCCGGACGCTGCACCGGAATGGCAGGAGCAGGACAAACACAGCGATTGGTCTTGCAATCAGAGTTAAGATGATGACGATTGCAAGGGCAGGCAGGATAATCTGCGGCATCTGGTGCGGAAAAGCCAGGAGTCCCAGCAGGAAAAAAATGAGAATCTGCGCTAATCCGGTCACTCCGTCGAAGAAGGGAATCAGGATATTTTTGTTCCGGATGCGGCTGTTACCGATTAAAATGCCCATCAGGTAGACGCTTAAATACTGGTTGCCTCCCGCGAGTTCAGAGAGTCCGTAGCAGATGAGGACGGCAGCAATCATAAAGATTGTGTCAAGTCCATCAACTACAAGATTCGTTTTTGTTAGCAGCCAGATGGAAGCGAGGGCGAGCAGGATACCGATTGCGGCGCCGTAGACGAGCTGGGCAAAAATATGGTAGCCGATATTTCCTGTTGTTCCGGCACCTACGAGCCCGATTCCGATGAACGTGAGCATATAGGACATCGGATCGTTACTTCCGCTCTCCACCTCGAGAAGGGATGCGGTTCCGCCCTTTAAATTCAGCTTTTTCTTGCGGAGGATGGAGAACACGCTTGCGGCGTCCGTGGAGGAGAGAACAGCGCCAATGAGAAAACTTTCCGCCGCGGAATATCCGAGTACAAGGTGGCATAGCAGTGCTGTGACACCGGCCGTGATTAACACACCGAAGGTCGATAAGCACACCGCTTTTCCCGCGACCGGCTTTGCCAGCCGCCACTTGGTGTTGAAACCGCCGTAGAACATGATGAAAATCAATGCGATGGAGCAGATTGTCTCCGCCATTTTGTAATCGCTGAAAGGAATTTTTACGATTCCGTCGCTGCCGAAGAGCATGCCGATAAACATGAAAAGAATCAGCGCCGGCATACCGAATCTGCTGGAAAATTTGTCTGCAAGGATACATAAAAAGATAACAACTGCTACAAGGATGATGCCAATGACCATAGTTTGCCCTCCGTTTTTGAAAAAGATACGCTCATTTTACCATGTGCTTCGCACATGCTGTCGCGTGGGCGACCAATGCCCATCCGGGCAGTAAAATGTCTGACGACATTTTACCATACCTTTGGAAAAAATTGCATAGAAAAATGTATTTAAAAGTGCAGAACTTTGTGTCAGATGAAGAAAAAAAGATAGCCACGGCATAGGGAGAGTGTTACAATGAAATAGAAATACAAAAGAAACGAGAGGGCTATGTTATGAATATTTTATTTTTTCTGACCCCAAAAGCCGAAGTGGCATACATACATGAGACGGACAGCCTGCGCCAGGTCCTGGAAAAATTGGAATATCACGGTTACTCTGCCGTGCCGATGGTGGATGACAGCGGAAGATACGTCGGGACTATCACGGAGGGAGATCTTTTGTGGGAGATAAAAGACAAGGAATTTCCGGCGTTGCGGGAGTTGGAGAATGTGCCGGTCGCATCAATCAAAAGGCGGAGGGACAATCTGCCGGTGCATGTGCAGGCTGATATGGAAGATCTCTGGGAGAAGGTTCTGAACCAGAATTTTGTCCCGGTGGTCGATGATGACAATATTTTCAGCGGAATTATCACGAGAAAAGATGTTTTACAGTATCTTGCGTCAAAAATATAGGTCAGGATACTTCAAAGCATAAAAACACAAAAGCACAAAAGAAAGGGGGACAAGAATGTTTGATCTTATTCCGGCACCCGTCATTGTGGGGGCCATTGTCGTAGTATTAGTGATTGTCTTATTTTGTGTGGGGTATGTCAAAGCTCCGCCGGATATGGCATTCATTATCTCGGGTATCAAGAAAAAATCCAAAATCGTAATCGGAAAAGCGAGTATCCGCATTCCGTTTTTCGAGCGTCTTGATAAGTTAAATCTTAGACTGATTCCAATCGATGTCAAGACAAGCAATGCGGTTCCGACCGCTGATTACATCAACATCAATGTCGATGCGACAGTGAATGTCAAAATCAGCAATGATCCGGAGAAACTCCGCCTTGCGGCAGAGAACTTTTTGAACAAGAACACCGAGTATATTGCGGGTGTCGCAAGAGAGGTGTTAGAGGGCAATGTCCGTGAGATTGTGGGCAAGATGAAGTTAGAGGAGATGGTCTCCGACCGTCAGAAGTTCGCAACTTTGGTAAAGGAGAACGCGGAGCCTGACCTTGCGGCGATGGGGCTTGATATCATCAGTTTTAACGTGCAGAATTTTGTGGACGGAAACGAAGTCATCGAGAATTTAGGTATCGACAACATTGTAAAAATCAAAAAAGCCGCCGCCATCGCAAGAGCGGAGAGCGAGCGTGATATCAAGGTGGCACAGGCGTCCGCGGATAAAGAGTCCAACGATGCAGCAGTCGCAGCGCAGACGGAGATTGCAAAGAAGCAGAATGAACTTGCCATCAAAAAGTCGGAGCTTCAGATGGAGGCCGACACCAAGAAGGCTATGGCGGATGCTGCTTACGAGATTCAGAAGGAGGAACAGCGCAAGACAATCGAGGTCACCACTGCCAATGCGGACATCGCAAAGCAGGAGCGTGAGATTGAGTTGAAACAGAAGGAAGTCGCCGTCAAAGAGCAGGCGCTCGAAGCCGAGGTTAAGAAACAGGCGGAGGCGGACAAGTACGCAGCTCAGCAGAAAGCGGATGCAGCACTCTACCAGAGACAGAAGGAGGCCGAGGCGCGCCAGTTTGAAATCCAGCATGCAGCCGAGGCAAAACAGTACGAGGCACAGCGCGACGCGGAAGCGAGAAAAGCGCAGGCGGAGGCGGAGCGTTTTGCAAAGCAGCAGGAGGCGGAAGGTATCCGCGCTGTCGGAGAGGCGGAGGCAAAGGCAATTCAGGCGAAGGGTCTCGCGGAGGCGGAGGCGATGGAAAAGAAAGCCGAAGCATACGCGAAGTACAACAAGGCGGCTGTGGCTGAGATGATGATCAAAGTTCTTCCGGAGGTGGCAGGCAAGATTGCAGAGCCATTAAGCCAGATTGAGAAGATTACAATCATCGGCGGAGACGGCGGAAGTAACGGCGTCGATCAGGTGGCAGGCAATGTGCCGGCCGTTATGGCGAAGCTTTTTGAGAGCATGAAGGAGACCACAGGAATCGATCTTGCCGATATCGTGAAGGCGGACACCTACGATGCAAAAGTGAACCGCAACGTCAATGTCACCGGATTAGACGATATCAACCTTGTGGTAAAAGATAATCAAACTACAAAAGACGTAGAATAATTAGTTATAAGAAGTGAGGAAATCAATGAGTCAGTTAAAATGTCCGCGCTGCGGGAGCAACCGGATTGTTTGTCAGGCGGTCACAGACACAACGGTAAAGACGAAAACAAAAGGATTTGGATGGATCAAGGCATGTCTTGGCTATCTGATTACCGGGCCGATGGGGATTTTGTGCGGTCTCTGCGGGATGGGAAAAGAGAAGACTAAGACGCAGACAAAGACGAAGATTCTCCATATATGTCAGACATGCGGAAATCAGTTTTACTAAAAAAATGCAGGAGCTTTCTGCAGTGGCTCGGGGATAACAGTGGATGCCACCAGATGCCGGAGCGAAGCTTTTTTATCCGGGGGTGGCAGTTTCCGCTCTGCGCGAGATGCACAGGGGTGACCGTGGGGCAGATGACAGCCGTGGTGCTCGCCATTTTCAAAAAGATAATTCCGGCGCCCGTGGCGCTGTTCTTTCTCGCCATCATGGGAGCTGACTGGGGCATTCAGGAGGCCGGAATCAAAGAATCCACCAACGAAAGACGGTTTGTGACCGGCTTTCTTGGTGGATTCGGACTGTTCAGCCTGTATGTGAGCGCGCTGCGCAAAATGGCGGCGGCAATCAGGCACAGGTTTGTGGTACCAAAAAGGAACCGTGGATAAAATGTGTTATTGCCTGATTAAGGTTTCTGCGTAATCGAGTGCTTCCACGATATTTTTGCGAAAATGCTCTGTTCCGACGTATTCGACGAAACCGTCTTTTTCCATGACGGACATTGGCTGCTCGTTGACGTGGGAGAAGACGAGCTGAATCTGTTTTTTCTTTGCGCGGTCCGCGAGTTCACGCAGATTTTTCATCGCGCTTGCGTCGATTGCAGGGACGCTTCTCATACGGATGATAACGACTTTTGTATACTGTTTACTGTCGATGTGAAGCAGCTGGTCTGCGGCGGCAAAAAACAGCGGGCCGCTGATCTCAAATACGCGGATGCTCTTTGGTACCGCAAGCATTTTTTCCGCTTCGCCCGGAGTGACGTCAGGTTCCTCGGTGTATTTCCACGCTTTGATGTCCGCTGTGTCCGACATGCGCTTCATAAATAAGAGTGCTGCAAGGACGACACCGACCTCGATTGCAACCACAAGGTCGAAGAAGACGGTCAGCAGGAAAGTTGCAACCAACACGAGGATGTCGCTCTTTGGAGCTGTTTTGCAGAGGCGGAAAAAGGAATTCCAATCTGCCATATTCGCCGCAACGACAAGAAGGACTGCAGCTAAAGTTGTCATTGGAATCAATGCTGCAAGCGGCATCAGGACGAGCAGAATGATTGTGAGCGTGATGCAGTGCACAATTCCGGCAATCGGAGTGCGCCCGCCGTTGCGGACATTTGCAGCGGTGCGGGCAATCGCGCCTGTCGCAGGGATACCGCCGAAGAGACCGGAAAAGATGTTGCCGAGTCCCTGTCCGACCAACTCTGCGTTTGATTTGTGGGTGTCGCCGATCATGCCGTCCGATACGACGGCGGACAGCAGGGATTCAATTCCTGCCAGAATCGCAATCGTAAGGGCGGGCGAAATCATTTCGCGAACCAGACCAAACGAGAGCGCCGGAACGTGGAAACCAGGGAAGGAGGAGGAGAGTTCTCCGTATACGCTTCCGATGGTGTTGACCGGCAGTTTTGCAAAATATACAATCAATGTAGTTACAATAATCGCCACCAGAGAACCCGGGATTTTGTCGGTGAGCTTTGGCCATACGAGCTGGATGGCAACGGCTAAGACACCGATGGCAAGCGCAATCCAATTGATGGTGGAAATATTTTTTCCGTAGGCGAGGATTTTGTCTAAAAACTCGGAAGGCACGCTCTCCATCGAGAGACCGAAAAAGTCCTTCAGCTGCCCGACAAAAAGTGTCACGGCGATACCACAGGTAAAACCGGTGGTAATGGTATAAGGAATATATTTGATGAGGGAGCCGAAGTGGAAGATTCCCATGAGTATCAAAATAATTCCTGCCAAAATGGTGGCGACAATCAGGCCGTCCGTTCCATATTCCGTCACGATGCCATAGATAATGACGACGAAAGCAGCGGTAGGACCGCCGATCTGAACGCGGCTACCCCCGAAGAATGAGATAAAGAAACCGGCGATGATGGCGGTGTAGAGTCCCTGCTCCGGGCCGACGCCGGACGCGATTGCAAGTGCGATAGAAAGTGGAAGCGCGATGATCGCGACGATGATTCCGGCAATGATGTCTTTTACAAGTTGCTGTCTAGTGTAACCTTTCATCACATCAAACAGCTTTGGCTTTAGTTCATTCATAAATTTTTCTCCTCAATTATTAAAAAAGTATAAAAATCAAAACTCCAAGAATTGATTCTATCACCGAAAAACCTTGTTTTCAAGGGGGAAAGCGCGTTTTCTCTTTTTTTAGAAAAAGTGACAAAAAATGATTTCTTAGAGGTAAAAACTTGGTTATAATAGTAGCTGCCGGGATAGTTAGAGCGTGCCGTGTGAGAAGAAAGGTGAGAAAAGATGGAAGAGAAGAATACCTTTGAAAAAATATATGACGTTGTCCGGCAGATTCCGCGCGGAACGGTGGCGACCTACGGACAGGTGGCGGCGCTCGCCGGAAGCAGGCGCTGGTCGAGGGTGGTCGGGTATGCACTCCATGTAAACCCCGACCCGGAGCAGATTCCGTGCTATCGCGTTGTAAACCGGGAGGGAAGGATATCGGAGGCGTTTGCGTTCGGGGGAGGCAACCGGCAGAAGGAGCTGCTCGAGGCGGATGGAATCCCGGTTGTCGACGGATGCGTGGATCTGGAGAAATATCAGTGGAAGAGAATGACATTCTGATTGGCAGCATGAAAAGATATCTTTGAGTTTCCCCATTTTTAAAATACGAATGCCCCGGCTCATGGACAGGACCTTCTCTATTGCATAACCAAGCGCGTAAAAAATGCATTAGATAATGAGAGTATGAAAAAATTGGAGGGGATTTTAGTTGAAAAAAAGAGCAATGCGATAATAATAATAATATCTCATGACACAAAACTAATATCTTTGTATGATGAAATGATACAATTGTAAAGAAAGGAGTACAAAATGCTCATATATGTGTTTGCAATATTACAGGGAAGCGGAATTTTAGTATTCATATTGTTATCTATATACGATACATTTCACAGGATAAAAAAGCAGGATGAAAAAGGCTGTAATAAGCTGAAAAGATACATTATTTTAGCTGAACTTATGATTGCGGTAATTGAGATAATGTATGTTCATTTCGCACCGGATTTGCCGGTTATAGAAGGGACATCTATCGGTGCAGTGTATCATTTTGGAAATGAGAAATTTTATTTGTCTTATAGAACTTCCGGGCGTAGTTATAGTGATAAGGTAATGCTGGATGAAGCGGAACTTCAGAATGTATTTATAAAATGTGAATGTGAAGCGGGAAATGTTTATGTAAAATTTAAGCAGGAAACAGAGGAGAAAATAGTGGATGTGACAAATTATGAGGGAAACATAGAATTGGAGAAATTTGAGGAAGGGAATGTAAAAATATCGACTTATAACGATAATGCAAGAGACGTAAAACTTGAGATAACGTGGGGAGTTTTAGAAAGAAACTAACCACATGTGAAAATTCTGGACGGCCGTTCAATCGTCATTTTTTGAGTCTGATGTCTTCTTTCTGGGAGCGGACATCAAAATCAGCCTTGAAAAAATTGGAAAACTCAAAAAAGATATCCTATTGACATAGTATGAATTAGGAAGCTATAATTGCGTTAGATACAGAAAGAGAAATGGGAAAGAGGGAGGCGCGGTATGAAAATATCGACGAAAGGACGCTATGCGCTGCGGTTGATGATAGATCTTGCATTGAACAACACGGGGGAGCCAATCAGCCTCAAGGACATTGCGAACCGTCAGGGAATTTCGGAAAAATATTTAGAACAGATCATATCAATCCTGAATAAGGCAAATTATGTAAACAGTGTGCGGGGAGCACAGGGCGGTTACAGCCTGCGGATGAAGCCGAAGGATTACACAGTGGGAATGATTCTGCGTCTGACGGAAGGGAGTCTTGCACCGGTCGCATGTGTCGCGGATGAAGAGGCAGAGTGCGAGCGGATGAATGACTGTGCTACGATTTTGCTCTGGAAGAAGATGAACGAGGCAATCAATGACGTGGTCGACCATATGACCCTGCAGGATTTAGTCGATTACGGTCAGCAGAAGAGCGACCAAAGTTAGCTGCAAGGCAGCGGAAAGCATCTTTGAATCGATTTTAGAAAAAGAACAGTGAAAACTGTTCTTTTTTGCTGTTGACTCTGTTATAATAAAAAAAGTTTGAAAGTAAAAATACTTTTGCCTGCGTCAGGGGCAGTAAGGAAGATGAAGGAGAAGGAAAATGTTGACAGTATCGAATGTAACGAAAAAATATCACAAAGTGGTGGCAAACCGGGATATCAGCTTTGAAATTCCAAACGGCCAGATTGGCATTTTACTCGGGCCGAACGGAGCTGGAAAAAGTACCATCATCAAATGTATCATGGGATTTTTAAAATATCAGGGGCAGATTACGGTGGATTCGCTCCCGAACAAGTCCATCGAGGCAAAAAAGATAATGGGATATATCCCGGAGATTCCATCGCTCTACCCGAATCTCACGGTGGAGGAACACTTAGAGTTCATTGCCCGCGCCTACAAGCTCAAGGATTATCAGGAATATAAAGAGGAACTGTTAAAGCGTTTTGAGTTAGACGACAAGCGAAAAAAGTTTGGGGACGAGCTGTCGAAGGGGATGCAGCAGAAGCTGAGTATCTGCTGCGGTCTGCTGCCGCGCCCGCGCCTCGTGCTCTTTGACGAGCCGATGATCGGACTCGATCCACACGCCATCAAGGAGTTGAAGAACCTGTTCTGTGAACTGCGGGAACAGGGGGCGTCCATCTTAGTCAGCACCCACATGATTGACAGTATCGAAGGGTTGTGGGATACCACCTACATCATGAAAAACGGGGAGGTGGCTGCGGTTGTGAAAAAGGAGGATGGGAAGGACAGCGGCCGCTCCCTCGAGGATATTTTCTTTGAAATCACGGAAGAGAGCGGGGTGTAGGGAATGAGATTATGGGGATATTATGCCGTACATACTTTTGTTAACTCCATCAAAAAAATGTTCAAGAGTGCATTTTTGGTTGCATTTCTCGGCATCATCCTGATTGGAGGCGTGATTGGGGGAGCCTGCGGACTTCTTTTTGCGAGCATTGAGGACGAATATGCAGTCGAAGAATCTGAGGACGGTAATTTTTATGATGAGAACGGAAACTTAATTGATGAAGACGGAAATTTAATCGATGAGGACGGGAACTTAATCGATGAGGATGGAAACCTGATTGATGAGGACGGGAATCCGATCGACGAGGAGATGTCGGCGGAGGATGTCGCCGCGGTGAAAACGGGGGTGGAAGCCGGAGTGGAGGTGCTCATGATTGCTTTTTTGCTCTGGGGCATCTATTCGGGGAGCAAAAGGGGCTCTGATATCTTCCTGATGTCGGATGTCAATTTTTTGTTTACAGCGCCGATGAAGCCCCAGTCGGTATTGATGTTCCGCCTTTCTTTTCAGATGGCGGCGCTGCTGTTTGGTTCGGTCTATCTGGTCTTCCAGATACCGAATCTGGTGATGAACGCAGGGTTTGATGCGTACGCGGTCGCAGCGGTTTTTCTGGCATGGATTTTCCTGCTGATTTTGCAAAAACTTGTATCGGTGCTGACCTACACATGGACGTCCACCCATGAAAAATGGAAAAACTATGTGCTGCCGTTTGTCATCGGGGTTGCAACTATAATTGTAATCGCGACGGGGAGCGTTTTTCTTTCGACGGGACGGGATATCATGCGCACACTTGAGATTGTGTATACGCCAAAGTGGAGCAGAATGATACCGATGATTGGCTGGTATAAGGGGCTGATTATGACGGCGGTGGACGGTGAGATTCCGGCCTCTCTGGGCTATGGCGCGCTTCTGCTTGCCGGGATGGCGGTTTTTGTATTTTTCATCTGGCACATCCGGGCGGATTTTTACGAGGATGCCATGGCGGGAGCCGTAAAGCGCACCGAGATTCAGAAGGCGGCGGAGGAAGGCAGAAATCTTAAGAAGAAGGAGCGGTCAAAGCGCATCTCGCGCGCGGGTACGCTGCGCGGCAGCGGTGCGAGCATATTTTTGCAAAAGGAAATCTACACCCGCAGGCGCATGGCAAAATTCGGATTTGTCACAAACACGATGGCGGTCTACTTTGTGACGGCGATATTGATAGTGCTTCTTGTCCGCAAGTTTGAAGTGTTTGGAACATCGTCCCCGGATTTTACCGTGGTGGGAGTCGTGTTGATGATCATTGTCTTTTTCCGGAATTTCGGAAACCCGATTGCGGTGGAGACTGGCATGAATTATCTGTTTCTCGTCCCGGAGAATCCGTATAAAAAAGTGTTCTACGCGATGATGGCGGGAACCTACGCCTGCGTGTCTGATTTGCTGCCGGCGTTTGTCGTGGCGGCGGTATTGCTGGAGCAAAATCCGGCGATTGTACTTTTGTGGCTTGTGACACTGGTGGTGATGGATTTCATGCTGTCGACCGTCGGCATGCTGCTTGAAGTTCTCGTTCCAAGCAGCGCGCTGGATACGGTGAAAGCGATGATTCTGATGATGTTAAAATGCTTCATGATTCTTGTTATCGTAATCCTTTTTACCGTCGGTATGTTGTTTGGCGGAGTGGTCGGCGGGCTTGTGGTCACGCTGTTGGGATGCGCGGTGGTCGGAGCGGCGATTTTTATGATTTATCCAGCCATGCTCCACGAGGGAGTCGCATAAAAAATGAGAAAGGACCGGGAGGAAAAAGCGGATGGAGCCGCTTTTTCCTCCCGTTTTTTACATTTTATAACAGTTCAGCCATAGCCTCATTCCGTGTGTTCCTTCCTGCAGGCATGATTCACACACTGCATGGGCTATGGTTGAACTGTTACCACATAAAAAATTTAATTCCTATCTTGACAATAGGAATTAAAGGGGTATAATACACTTATCCTATTAAAATACTAGGAATTAAAAAAGAAAAGAGGAACAAACGATGGGCAGTGTAATCTATTTTGATAATGCGGCAACAACACAGGTTTACCCGGAAGTGCTTGATGCCATGAGACCCTATTTTACAGAATATTATGGAAATCCTTCCAGTGTATACAGTTTTGCGGGGGAGGGCAAAAAGGCGGTGGATGAGGCGAGATGCAATATCGCATCGCTGCTTCACGCAGAACCGGAGGAGATTTATTTTACCGGGGGAGGAAGCGAGTCTGACAACTGGGCGCTGAAGGCGACAGCCGATGCCTACGCGGGAAAGGGAAAGCACATCATCACGACGACGATTGAGCACCATGCAATTCTCCACACCTGCGACTATCTGGAAAAGAAGGGATTTGAAATTACCTACGTGGGAGTCGACGAGGATGGGATTGTGAAGCTGGAAGAGCTTCGCGCGGCAATCCGCCCGGACACAATCCTGATTTCCGTGATGGCGGCGAACAATGAGATTGGGACGATTCAGCCGATTGCAGAGATCGGAAAGATCGCCCATGAGCACGGTGTACTTTTTCACACGGACGCCGTGCAGGCGTTCGGACACATTCCGCTGGACGTGGATGAGATGAACATCGATATGCTGAGTGCGAGCGGTCATAAGATTAACGGTCCGAAGGGAATCGGTGTGATGTATATCCGGAAGGGCGTAAAAATCCGCTCCTTCATCCACGGCGGGGCACAGGAGAGAAAACGCCGCGCCGGCACATTGAATGTCCCGGGAATCGTCGGAATGGGAAAAGCGGCGGAGCTTGCGCACGAGCATATGGAGGAGCGCATGGAGACGGAGACAAGACTTCGGGATTATTTGATAAAACGCATTTCAGAGGAAGTTCCGTATGCGAGACTGAACGGTCATCCGACGAAGCGCCTGCCGAACAATGTGAATTTCTGCTTTCGCTTTATCGAGGGGGAATCGATGCTGATTCTGCTCGACCAGAAGGGAATCTGCGCATCAAGCGGCTCCGCTTGTACGTCGGGCTCCTTAGACCCTTCGCATGTGCTGCTGGCAATCGGTCTGCCGCATGAGATTGCGCATGGATCGCTGCGCCTGACACTCTCGGAAAAGAATACGAAAGAGGAGGTCGACACTGTGGTGGAGGAGATTAAAAAGATTATCGGACGCCTCCGCAGTATGTCACCGCTGTACGAAGATTTTTTGAAGAAAAAGATAAGTTAGAGCCTCAGGAGGAAAAATTATGTATACAGAGAAAGTAATGGATCATTTCAACAATCCGAGAAATATGGGTGAGATTGAGAATGCGAGCGGTGTTGGAACCGTCGGAAATGCAAAGTGCGGGGACATCATGCGGATGTACCTCGACATCGATGAGAATGGCATCATCGAGGATGTGAAGTTTAAGACGTTCGGGTGCGGAGCAGCCGTGGCGACGAGCAGCATGGCGACGGAGCTCGTCAAGGGAAAAACCGTGCAGGAGGCGCTCTTGGTCACGAACAAGGCTGTGATGGAGGCGTTGGACGGACTTCCGCCGGTCAAAGTGCACTGTTCTCTCCTGGCGGAGGAGGCGATTCACGCGGCGCTCTGGGATTACGCAGAGAAAAACGGAATTGTGATTGAAGGGCTTACTAAGCCGGTCAACGATATCAGCGAAAAGGAGGAGGAAGAGGACTACTAAGACTAACAAAAGAGAAAGAGGAGGAGAAGAGGAATATGGCAAAGAAACCTTATCAGGAGAGAAATTTCAAATTTGAGACATTGCAGCTGCACGTGGGACAGGAGCAGGCAGATCCGGCGACGGATGCAAGAGCGGTTCCAATCTATCTGACATCGTCCTATGTGTTCCACAACAGTGGGCACGCGGCAGACCGCTTTGGGCTGCGCGATGCCGGAAATATCTATGGAAGACTGACCAATCCGACGGAGGATGTCTTTGAGCAGCGCATAGCAAGGCTCGAGGGCGGTGTGGCAGCGCTCGCGGTCGGCTCCGGCGCGGCGGCGCTCACCTATGTATTTCAGGCGGTCGCTCATGCGGGGGACCACATTGTTGCGGCAAAAAATATTTATGGCGGCACATACAACCTGCTTGCGCACACGCTGCCGGAATATGGAATAGAGACTACATTTGTAGACCCATTTGACTATGACGGGATTGAGGCGTCCATTCAGGAGAATACGAAGGCGATTGAGATTGAGACGCTTGGAAATCCGAATTCTGAGGTGGTTGACATTGAAAAAATTGCCGGGATTGCGCATGCACATCACATACCGCTCATTGTAGATAATACCTTTGCGACACCGTATCTGGTGCGTCCAATCGAGTACGGAGCCGATATTGTCGTCCACTCTGCAACAAAATTTATCGGAGGTCACGGAACGGCGATTGGAGGCGTGATTGTCGACAGCGGCAAATTTGATTGGGCGGCAAGCGGCAAATTCCCGTGGCTTGTCGAACCGAATGTCTCCTACCATGGTGTGAGTTTTGCAAAAGACTGTGCACCGGCGGCGCTTGCAACTTACATCAGAGCGATTCTTCTGCGCGACATGGGGGCAACGCTCTCGCCGGTTCACGCGTTCCTCTTTTTGCAGGGGTTAGAGACACTTTCCCTCCGGGTGGAGCGCCATGTGGAAAATGCGCTCAAGGTAGTGCAGTACTTAAAAAATCATCCGCTGGTGGAGAGAGTCAACCATCCTTCCATCTCGGAGGACCCGCAGCAGCAGGCGCTCTATCAGAAATATTTTCCAAACGGCGGAGGTTCCATCTTTACGTTTGAAATCAAGGGCGATGAGAGTACGGCACAGGAATTTATCGATAATCTGGAACTGTTCTCACTGCTTGCAAATGTCGCAGATGTCAAGTCGCTTGCAATCCACCCGGCTTCCACCACACATTCCGAGTGCACGGCGGCAGAACTGGAGGATCAGGGAATCAAGCCGAATACAATCCGGTTGTCGATTGGAACGGAGCATGTGGAGGATATCATCGAAGATCTCGAGGAGGCTTTCCGGGCGCTGGCGCCATAGAATTTGTTATTTAACCCGAATTATTCAAAGCAGCGAAGTGAAAGCATGGATTCGGGCGTCAAGCTTGCTTGTGAGCCGAATTCATGTTTTCACTCGCTGGGTGAATAATTCGGGTTTAACAATTTTGAGAAAAGTAGTATGATAAGATAGTGTGTGAAAGCATTCTATTTTTGCAAAAACTTGAGATGCGCAGGGAGATGCGTGGGAAGGGAGATTTATATGGCGAAAATTTATGAGGGAGCGGTGGAAGCCATCGGAGGTACACCGCTGGTACATTTTGCAAATATTGAGAAAAAATTCGGACTTGAGGCCACACTTCTGGTGAAGCTGGAGTACTTTAATCCGGCTGGCAGCGTGAAAGACCGCGCCGCACTTTTTATGATAAAGGATGCGGAGGAAAAGGGACTTTTGAAAGAGGGCTCCGTGATTATCGAGCCTACTTCCGGAAATACCGGGATTGGACTGGCTTCCATCGCGGCAGTCAGAGGATACCGCACGATATTGACAATGCCGGAGACGATGAGTGTGGAGCGCCGCAACATCTTAAAGGCATACGGCGCGGAGATTGTTTTGACCGAAGGAAGCAGGGGGATGACAGGGGCCATCAAAAAGGCGGAGGAGCTTGCAAAAGAGATTCCAAACAGTTTTATCCCAGGTCAGTTCGATAACGCGGCAAACGCGAAGGCACATTATGAGACGACGGGTCCGGAAATCTGGAGAGATACCGACGGAAAAGTGGACGCTTTTGTCGCGGGAGTCGGTACCGGCGGAACAATTACGGGTGTAGGCAGATACCTGAAGGAGCAGAAACCGGATGTAAAAATTGTTGCGGTTGAGCCGGAGACCTCACCGGTCTTGTTGAAAGGGAGCGGCGGAGCTCATAAGATTCAGGGAATCGGAGCGGGGTTTGTCCCGAAGGTGTTGGACACAAAAATATACGACGAGGTATTTCCGGTTCCAAATGAAGCGGCATTTCAGATTGGAAAGGAAATTGCGAAGACGGAGGGCGTGTTAGTCGGCATCTCCTCAGGCGCGGCGCTCTATGCGGCAATCGAGCTTGCAAAACGTCCGACCAGCAGGGGAAAGACAATTGTGGCACTGCTTCCGGACAGCGGAGACAGATATTATTCCACCCCGTTGTTCGTGGAGTAGGCAGGATTTTTTGTTGATTAGAATTCGGGTGTCAAAAGCTGCTAATCCAAGCTGTGATTGTCCTATTGCACAATATAATTTTTCCATTTGTTCCGAATTGCGGATATAACATTTTCTAAATGTTCTGCCATAAATCTTTGCTGCGACCGCAACCGCCCAAGAAGCGCCGTCCAGGCTTAGCTTGGGCTCTCAGCAACCTCCTGTTGCTGAATTGCTAGATAGCGCACAGAACATTAAGAAAATCTAATATCCTTCATAAGTCACAAATGCAAAATCTATTTTATGCAATAGGACAATTCAAATTTTCATTAGCAGCTTTTGACACCCGAATCCTATTCGATAAAAACCTCTGGATGAGAGAAGACGGTTTGTTAATACAAAATTTACAAACTGTCTTCTTTTTTTTGCGGGTGGGCTGTGGTATAATGGACAAAGACAAATGTTCAAAAGGAATTGGAGACTTGTAATGGACGAGAAAGAATTGGAACAGAGCAATGCAGAGGGAAAGAGAACTTCCGTTATCCGGGAGATTTTAGGATGGGTTGTTCCGTTTGTGGCAGCATTTTTAGTCGCGCTGTTTATCAAAAATTATATTATGATCAATGCAAATGTTCCGTCCGGTTCAATGGAGAACACCATCATGACCGGTGACAGGCTCATCGGGAACAGGCTTGCATATCTGAAGAGCGACCCGAAGCGCGGAGATATCATTATTTTCCATTATCCGGACAATGAGGAAGAGATTTATGTCAAACGTGTCATCGGACTTCCGGGGGAGACCGTGGAAGTGAGAGATGCCCAGATATATATCAACGGATACGAGGTGCCGTTGGAGGAGACTTATCTGAAGGAGGAGTGGACGGTCGCGACCGGGCCGTATACGTTTGAAGTGCCGGACGACTGTTACCTCGTTATGGGAGATAACCGCAATGACTCCTGGGATGCGCGCTACTGGACCAATCAATATGTGGAGAAGGATAAGATTCTGGGAAAAGCAGTATTTGCATACTGGCCATTTTCTAGTTTTGGAAAGTTGAAATAGGGAATGAAAATGGGACGTACCTTGTGAGGGGTACGTCTTTCTGTTATGGCGGGAATCGCATAGTGTATCCTGCCGCTGCACAGAGGGAAGGAGATGGAAAAATGGTAGGAATTTTGGCAAAAATATTCATCCGGGAACAAAAAGATGAGGGAAAGATGCGGCAGTTGTACGGGATGCTCTGCGGGGTGGTCGGAATCTTTTTAAATGTTCTGCTGTTTGCGGGAAAATTTATCGCGGGTACCATCAGCAATTCAATCGCAATCACGGCGGACGCGTTCAACAATCTGTCGGATGCGGCGTCCTCCATTGTGACGCTGCTGGGATTTCACTTCGCGGGTGCAAAGCCGGACATGGATCATCCGTTTGGACACGGGAGGATTGAGTACATATCGGGGCTTGGTGTCGCGGCGCTGATTATGATTATGGCGTACCAGCTGATTAAGGATTCTATCGCAAAAATCCTGCACCCGCAGGAGACGGAGTTCTCCCCGCTGATTGTCGCTATTCTGCTGGCGGCAATCCTTGTCAAACTCTACATGTTTTTTTACAATAACAGGATTGGTACCAAGATTAATTCGGCGGCGATGAAGGCAACCGCAATCGACAGCCTGAGCGACACCGCAGCGACAACGGTAGTTCTTGTGGCAACGTTAGCGGCTCATTTTACCGGAGTTTTGATTGATGGCTATTGTGGTGTGGCTGTGGGATTATTTATCTGCTATGCGGGCATTAACGCAGCGAAGGACACATTAAACCCGCTGCTTGGGCAGGCGCCGGACCCGGAGGAGGTCGAGCGCATCAGAGATATCGTGATGTCTCATGAAAAAGTATGCGGGATTCATGACCTGATCATCCATGATTACGGCCCGGGGAGACAGATGATTTCCTTGCACGCGGAGGTGCCGGCGGAGGGCAACATTTTAGAGATTCACGATGAGATTGATCTGATCGAGATGGAACTGAAGGAGAAGCTCCACTGCGATGCAACGATTCATATGGACCCGGTTGTCACGACAGACGAGCACCTCAAAGAGCTGAAAAGCAATACGATACGAATTGTCAAAGAGATTGATGAGCGCATCAGTCTGCACGATTTTCGGATGGTCGCCGGACCGAGTCACACGAATCTGATTTTTGACATTGTGGTTCCTTTTGAATGCAAGATTGAGGAGGAGGAGCTGCTTGCAAGAATCCAGAAGAATGTGCAGGAGAGAATCGGGGAGAATTATTTTACAGTCATTCAGATTGACCGTTATTATGTATAATTGACAAAAAACCGACCGCCAATCGTCAGAAGTAATCTGACTTTTGCAGGTCGGTTTTTTATGTCCTTTTTTCTGGTAGGTGGGATGCGAAGGAAAAGACATGAAACGAGGACTTTGCCAACAGCCGGTACGAAAATCCGTGCCGGCTGTTTGGAGACGCGGATGAGGTGTCCGCGCCAGATGGAATTTGGGTAATTTCTGTGTTTTTATTCAATATTTATACTTTTTCTTAGGAAAAATGAAAAAAACAATCGATATTTACCAAAATGGCTCTTTTTTTTACATAGGCGCTCCCAGCTAGTTCGAAGGGAAGACAGATGGAATAATCTCGTCTGCTGCGCTGTTGTCATCTGTCATTTTGTCAGAAGCAGCCTCGTCAGAACCCGGCTCGGAGGAGCCGTCCTCAGAAGAACCAGCCTCGGAGGATTCCGTCTCCGGGTATTCCGTCTCCCCCGGTTCCTCCGTCTCGGTATCGTGTTCCACATCCGGGTCGGCATAGACGGTGTCGTTGGAAGTGCGGAAGATTGTGCTCTTTGAACCAACTACATTCACCGTAATAGTGTCGCCATCGCTGACCTCATCAAGATTGATTGTCAGAAGACCGGAGGTCACATAATTGGTAGGAACCTTCGTTCCATTTACATATACCTTGCTGTACTTCGTGAAGTTCGTTCCGTGGATGGACAGGGTATTGTTGGCGGTATTCTTGAAAAGTCTTGTCACTGTGACATCCTTGATTCCCATCTGCAGCTCTGTTGCAGGGTATAAATCCTCGCCGCCATAAGCATAGCGGTCGCCGTAGAGGAGGTCGTACTGAAGCATCTCAAGGCCAGCCTGATAATAAGGGGAATCACTCTGTGTCTGGTGATAATTTAAGATGGTTCCCTCGTGGATTCCAACGGAATCTGTGGTGTGTGCGAGAAGCTGATATGCGTAGAGGTCAGCATCCTCTTTTTCCAGACCGAAGTTGTTCCAGGTCACATATTTTGTCTTGTAGATATCGCCCGATTTCATATCGGAATCCTCAAGTCCCATCGTCGGGAGATGATCGCCGAAGAGTACAATCATCGTATCTTCACCGCGCGCGTCCGCAGCTGCAATCAGCTTGGAAATGAAGTCATCCACATTGTGAATCATGTTTACATAATATTCCCACTGATTGTTGCTCTCCTCAGTTTCAGCACCGCTGACTGTGACGGCAGGATTTTCCAAAATCTTCTCTGTCGGATAATCGCCGTGTCCCTCGACTGTAATCGTGTATACAAAGTCGGAACCCTCGGTGGAATTCATGGAATCCATGGTGGCGCCAATCAGTACATCGTCGGTGGACCAGTTGCCGTTCGGCGTCATCTCTGTGATATTTAACAACTCTTTGCTGGTAAAAGTATCAAATCCCATCATGGAGAAGGCGTTGTTTCTGCTGTAAAAAGTTGCTGTGTTGTTGTGTGTCACATGGGTGGAGTAACCGATTTTGGAAAGATCGGAAGCGATGCTCTCGCAGTCGGTCTGTTTCAAAATTGTCTTGTATGGATACTCGCCGGTGCCAAAATATTGCATGCTCATACCGGTCAGAACCTCGAACTCCGTATTTGCAGTTCCCGCGCCGACAACCGGCACCGTCAGATAACCGGTTGAAAAATTGTCCTCGAGATAGTGGAATGTCGGAACCGGGTCCTCGGACATCTCCAAAAAGTTCACTTCCGTCGGGTCACAGAAGGATTCGAGCAGTACGCAGATGATGTTTGGTCTGTCGGTACCGGTCGTCTCAGAGGCGGAAGCGACCGTCTCCTCAATCTCTGCAACGGCTTCTTCGGAATATTCCTTCGGTTTATCCATTCCGCGTCCGACGACGCTGCTGGAGAAACCGTAGACAAAACCGTAATCGGAAAATCCTTCCGCAATATTTGCGAAGTAGGAAGCAAGTACGTTTGTGCTCTGCGCAGCCTGTGTGGTGATTGGAAGACCAATCAGAAACAGCGCTACAATCGACAGAGGGGACGCAATTTTGTGCGTCTTGCCCTCATATTTTGGACCGAACAGGAACAGGTAAGCACAGAATGCTAAAAATGCACCTACGACGATGACGACAACAGTTGCCTCCTCGGCGGTAAAATAGTTTGTATTCTGCATTGCAAAAAGGTCAGAAATACATTTCAAATCGGTGTAAGTAAACGGTGTGACACGATTGGAAAGGATGACACCGTTGATTGTCCCGAGGAAAATCCAGAATCCTGAAATAATGATTCGTCCAAACGCTCTCCGTCTGATCAGATAGACGAGCGACAGGGAGGCGAAAATAATGAATGCATTATAAAGGAATGCAAGAGTGTGTGTGCCTACGAAAGAGCAGGCGGAAAGGAAATTCCTTCTCGAAATCATTTCGATTACAAATGTCAGCAGACAAGAATAAATAAAATGAAAGATGAGTGAGTACTTGTTCAAAAAAGCAATCCTTTTATAATATTTCTCAGAATGTGGTTTGCGCCACGGCAGCTTTCCGAGTGCAGTGTGCACGACATTTTTTATTTTTTGAATCTTTTCATGTTCCGTGAACTGTTTGAAACGGTCTTTTAAGTTTCTCATGTAATCCTCCTTATGATTCTGCTAAACCCCAACATTCAGCTACATTTTTCTATAATAAGTTATGTAAATAGCACGTAAAGTCTATTTTCGATTCTAGAAGAATATACCCCTCTGCGGCCGAAAAATCAACAGTAAACATCCATAAAAAAGTCTTAAGTTTTACTTAATTTATGTCAAATATGAATAAAAGATGAACAAAATATGTACAAATAAGCCATTTTTCCCAGAAAGCAGGTTATTTTACAAATTTTTCAATGGCTTCGTTCAGGTCTTTGAGCACCTGTTCATCCCCGGTTTCAATGGCATCCCGGACACAGTGGTTGATGTGATCCTCTAAAATGATTTTGCCGATGTTGTTGATGGCGGAACGCACGGCGGCAATCTGGATTAGAACTTCGCTGCAGTCCCTGCCGTCTTCAATCATGTGCTTCACGGATTCCATATGGCCGATTGCGCGGTTCATCCGGTTTAAGACGGCTTTCGTATTCTCGTGGTGGTGGTTATGTGTATGAGTGTGCGTATGTTCGCTCATTTGTATCATCTCCATATTGATTTAATTTCCCGAAAGAAGCGGGTGTCAAAAGCAAAAGTATTTTAGCATAAAATGAGGAAAAGGGCTATCTGTTTTGAGAAAAACCTGATTTCAATCAATTTCGCTTCATAGCTTTAATTAAACGCAATAGAGCGTCTATTTCCTCCTGGGACAGGCCGGATAAATCGATTTCCTGTTTATTCTCTAATCCCAAAAGATAGTCTGTACTTACATTGTAAATCATCGCAATATGAATAAGGATGTCATAGGATGGTAAGCGTAAGCCTGTCTCATAAGCACTGATGACGGATTTTGTAAGACCTAGCTTTTGAGCCAGTTGTGCCTGTGTCATATTTTCTCTTAAACGAAGTGTTTTCAGTGTGCGTCCAAAATCAACCATTTCAAAACCCCCTTTTCAGCTATCATACTATAGCATTGGCTTTTGATGGGTGGACTATGTATTTAATTAGTTGACACCTCTGGCAGCAGAAAGTATAATTACTAATAATTCAAACTTTGCAAATCAAATTTAGGCAAAAGAAAAAATGGTTTCTAGGGAGGTAGAAAATGGGCAACTGGGATGAGTGGATAGAGAAAGAAGATCTGATTATTGTTGGGGCAGGAGGATTTGGCCGGGAAATCAAATGTTTACTCGAGGAGTTGAATGATATGGTTCCGTCATGGAATTTTTTAGGGTGGGTATCAGAAGATACTCCGGGAGAAATGATTGACGATTTACCCGTATTAGGCGATACGAGCTGGCTGAGTCAGTATGAGAAAGAAGTCTCTGTAGTGATTGCCATAGGAAACGGGAAAACGAGAAAAAGAATCGTGGAACAATTAAAAGATAATCCAAAGCTTTCATTTCCAAATATAATTGCACATAATGTTGTTCGAAGCGATAATCTGCACATGGGACAAGGAAATATAATTACATATAACAATGTACTTACTACCAACATTTCTATGGGAAATTTCGTGGTGTGCAATCTTTCCAATACAATAGGGCATGATTGTGTGATTGAAGATTATGTAACATTGTTTCCGAAAACGGCAATTTCCGGCTGCTGTAAATTGAAAGAATGCTGTTCGATTGGGACGGGGGCCAGCATTATTCAGGGATGCTCCATAGGAGAAAATTCGTTTGTTGGTGCCGGAGCAGCCGTGATTAATGATATACCGGGTGATTGCGTTGCAGTAGGCGTGCCTGCAAGAGAGAGAAGAAAGAAATAATTCCGTCCCCTCTATAATCATTTGTTTGAGAAAAACTGGTCATTCATACCGTTTTCCGTGTCGTCTGTCCAAAGATTCACACAGTGCAGTAAAATCTGCTATAATGGAAAAGCATGGAAATGCAGGAGTTAAGAAGGGAGACGAACATGAAAAATAAATTGTTAAAAAGGATCCTAAACGTGGGATTGGTCGTGATATTGTGCATTCTTGCGCTGCCGTGTGCCGGATGCCGCCATCGGAATAAAGTCACAAGATACAATGCGGAGAGCGTGCTAAAAGAGATGTTAGAAGAGAAATATGGGATGGAATTTGAGGTGTCGGACGCGAAGGGGGCATTCGTGCCAAGCGGATTGCCGGGATGCATGGCGAATACCTTTTGTGCTGAGGCATACTGCAAGGAGACGGGACAGTCGTGCTATGCTCTGATTGATAAGGATGGGAGCAATTTTAAGGACGAGTACTGCAAAACATTTCTGCAGGAGCCGTTGGAAGCCTATGTGTATGATCTCGTGGCAGAGATAGAAAATGTGGAAGTGACCGAGTATCACGCAGTTTTTCTGGCGGATGCAGGGCATTGGAACGAACAGAGCCGGATTGAAGATTATCTGAGCAGCGCAGATACCTACGCCTGTCTGACGGTTAAGGTGGGTGCGGCGGATCTGGATGAGGCGGTGGAGTTGTGCTACCGTGTATACAAAGAATTAGATGAGAATAACACGCGACCAAATATCACATTTGTCTATGGCGAAAAGACTTTTCATATATGTTCACCATATAAAAATAATGAGAAAGATGAGATAACAGAGAAAATTAGAAGGGAATTATCGGAATAGTCTGACGTTTTATGAGAGGAGAGAAGAATGGGAACAATTTGCGATTATATAAAGGGGGAGTCAGAAGCCCTTACAGCAGATAATTACAATGAGATAGACGCGCTCGTGTTTGCGGAGTTAAGCTACTTTCGGTTTGAGGACAATGGATATACAGGGAATGCGCAGATCAGTGTGGCGGATTATGCAAATAAAATTAAAGAGAATCCGGATGCATATAAGCAGGGAGGTGAGCCTTTTAGTGACGATAAAATTGCGTTTATCGAGGCACTCGCCAATAGTGAACGTTACAGAGACTGTACTATGTGCAATTTTGCAACGCCGGATTCGCTGAGCGTAAACGGGGAGAATCTCAAATCACAGTGGGCGGCATATACCGTGGAAATCGGAGATGGGACGTCAGTGGTTGCAATGCGGGGGACAGATGGAACCACAATCGGCTGGACGGAGGATCTTCAGCTTTTATATGATGCGGACGGGACAAATGCACAGATACTTTCGGCAGAATATTTGAAAAGTGTAAATGGCGATCAGATTTATCTGACCGGTCACTCAAAGGGAGGCAACGACGTCATTGCGGCCTATATGATGTCTGATGCTGATGTGCGGGATAATGTCCTGCGCATTGACAACTATGACGGTCCCGGCGTAAACAGTGGATTTCAAAATAATTATGCAGAAGGCTATGCGGAGTTAGGAGACAAACTTAACAATTATTGTCCGCAGGATTCGGTGATAGGAAGATTTTTAATTGATAATCCGGGAAATATAATCTGTGTGGAGTCGGAAGTGCGGAGTGCATTTGCGGACAAAGGAATTCTCGGGGAACATGATCCGTATTCATTTGTGATAGGAAATGACAGTAGTTTTGAGAGAGGGAAACTAAGCTATCTTTCAGAGCTGATTAATACCTCATTGGATCAGACAGTGGCATCGCTTTCACAGGAAGAACGCGAAAATATGATAGCAATGATATGCAAGCTGGGAGTGGCGTCACTTATCGCAAACGACGGGAACGATCCATATGCCGATAACCAGGACGCAATCAGGAAGGCATTAGATGAAATTGATAAATTTGGTCTGTTGTCGGAGGAGATAAAATCGAATATGACAAATCAGATGCTCGGACTTGTGAATGTGTATGAGGCGCTTTGTATTTATAAAAATTCTTCGGAGGAAGAAAAAAAGGCGCTGAAGGATGTGTTAGGGCTGGTGGTGTCTAATGCATACCACAAGGTGACTGAGGATGCATACAATGCGATAAAGAATGCAGTCGAGGCGAAAATCCAAAAGATTTATAATAATGTAGTAGGAAAACTGGTCGGCGTAAGAGATTGGGCAGTGGAGGCACTGGCGGAAATCAAGGATGGTGTGATGGAAAAATTCGAGGCAATATCGGATGCGGTAGAAAATTACATGGAGAATTGGGGAAAGAACCTCTCGAATTTTATTCAGTCATTTTCCGGAGATGGAAAGTGGGAAATCAACATCGCTGCGTTGCACGATGAAGTCGCACACTTAAAGGCGGTGTCTGCTGAGTTAGGAAACTTGTGTCAGAGGATTTCGGCGGTGAAATCCGAACTTGGCAAGAGTACATATGGAGCAGCTTATCTGCCGTTGAAAGCGCTAGAAGAGAAAGTGGAGAGGGAGAGCAGGGATTGTGAGAGATTGAAGCAGACATTGGAGGCGATTCTAAAGATTCATCTGGTGACAGAGAAAAAAATCTGCACACAATAGAAATCTGGATTTTTCACAAATCACATGATATAATGAGTGCAAGAGAGAAGAACACGCTTGCGTGTTCGGCGAACGACGAAATTATTGAGTGATGAAATCACGATATAATGAGTGCAAGAGAGGAAAACACCGAGGGAGGTATATTCAGAAGGGAATATGCCTCTTTTTTTCCCTACTATAGTGCAGGATCAGTCGAGAATGTGGAGGTAACTATGAATTTATTAGATATTGTCGGTCCAATCATGGTCGGTCCGTCGAGCTCACATACAGCCGGAGCAGTAAAAATAGGAAGGGTATGCCGCAAGCTGATGGCGGAGGAGATTGCGGAGGCGGAGATTTTTTTCCACGGTTCCTTCCTCCTGACAGGGAAGGGGCACGGCACCGATAAGGCGCTTGTCGCGGGACTGCTTGGGATGGGGGTGGATGATGAGCGGATTCCACACAGCTTTGAACTTGCGAAAGAGCGCGGAATGAGGTTCTCCCTCGACGGAATCGACCTCGGGGATGTCCACCCGAATTCGGTAAAAGTGAATCTGATGGGCGAGAGTGGAAGGACACTTGAGATTATCGCGGCGTCCGTGGGAGGCGGACAGATTCAGATTGTTCAGATTGATGGACTTACCGCCAATTTCAGCGGGGATTATCCGACGCTTATTGTGCACAATGTTGACCAGCCGGGGCATGTGACGGAGGTGACCTCCATGCTGGCACACAAATCGGTCAATATTGCGACGATGCAGCTCTATCGCGCGAGCCGCGGGGGAAACGCGGTCATGGTGATTGAGTGCGATCAGGAGGTGCCGCAGGAGGCAATCTCGTGGTTAGAACATCTCGAGGGGATTATTAAGGTGACCTATTTAAGTCTGGTGGAATAACAGGCATACTGTCCGCCCGGCGGGTATGGTCACTGTAAACAATTACAAAAAGAGTTAGAAATAGAAAGGATACAGTGAGGGAATGTATAGATCGATGGAAGAAATTTGTCTCGAGGAAGAGCGGACAGGGAAACCGTTCTGGAAAATCGTGGCGGCGGACGACTGCAAAGAGCAGGCGATTGCGGAGACGGAAGGATTTGAGCAGATGCGCACCATGTACCGCGCGATGAAGGCGGCGGACGAGGCGTATGACCCGGAGCTTAGATCGGCGAGCGGTCTCGTGGGCAGCGAAGGAAAGAAAATGATGGAGGCGAGACGTGCCGGTCGGCTTTTGTGCGGGGATTTCATTGGAAAAGTGATGGAAAAAGCGTTGAAGACGGGGGAGTCAAATGCCTGTATGAAGCGGATTGTGGCGGCTCCTACCGCGGGTTCCTGCGGCGTTGTGCCGGCAGTCTTTTTGAGTATGCAGGAGGAAAAAGGTTACTCCGAGGATAAGATGGTGGAGGCGCTCTATGTGGCGGCGGGAATTGGCGGGGTGATTGCAAGCCGCGCCTTCCTTGCCGGCGCGGCGGGAGGATGTCAGGCGGAGATTGGTTCGGCGTCCTCAATGGCGGCGGGAGGAGCCGCCTATCTGCTCGGGGGAGATGCGAGAGCCATATCAAACGCGGCAGCCCTCGCGATGAAGAATCTGCTTGGCCTTGCGTGCGATCCGGTCGCCGGACTTGTGGAAGTTCCCTGCGTCAAGCGGAATGTCATGGGAGCAGTCAATGCGCTGACATCGGCAGATCTCACAATGGCGGGAATTATGAGCAAAATTCCGCCGGATGAGGTGTTTGATGCGATGCGTGCAATCGGCCGCAGCATGCATGAGGATATCCGGGAGACCGGAAAGGGAGGTTTGGCAGGAACTCCGACCGGAGTGGAACTCCGGGAGCGGGTCTCGCAGTTATAACCTGGGATATGCAAACTAAAATAGAATGGGCGGCAGATTCACAAGTGAGATTTGTGAATCTGCCGCCCATTCTATTTTAGCGATAGCGTTCGCGTGTCTGGTAGACGCGATTTTTGTATTCATACATTTTCCGGTCGGTGGCAGTCAGACATTGGTAGATGGTCATGCTGCCCGCCGGGTCATATGCGTTGGCGGCGTAGGAGATATCAATCGGTCCGCCAAAGTTTTCTTCATATTCTTTTAATGCTGTATTTGCCAGACGGCAGTGTTCCTCTAATGCCTCCGGTGTGAGGGAGGTGCTAAGGATACAGAACTCATCGCCGCCGAGCCGGTAGCAGGTCGAACCGTCCCCACAGAACTTTTTTAGCTGCTCCGCTACAATCTGGATTGCATTGTCGCCGGAGGCGTGTCCAAGACAGTCGTTGATTCGCTTCAAACCATTCATATCAGCATACAGAATGGAGATTTTTCGCAGATGCTTAGAGAGGAAATCCACGTCCTCATCGAACCCGCGGCGGTTGCGCAGCGAGGTCAGAGTGTCGGTGTATGCCAGCTGCTCAAAGGCGCTTCTTCTGATATTTTCAGCGTGCGTGTCGAGCATCTGTTTTAAGGAGAAGATGGCGGCACATACGAGGATAGACAGGAGCGCAATCCTGCTGAAATATCCGTTGCCAAATTTGTCCCACAGATAAAAATCGCACAGGTCTAAAACCGCAGCAAATACCATCGCCGAGTAGATCAGGATAAACAGCAGGCGTTGAAGTCCCCGATATTGAGTCTTATTTTTGATGAACGACGCAACCAGCGCAAGGACATCAAACCCCTGCACGAGGTGCAGGACAAACAGCATGTTGAAATAATCCGCAATATTGAGAACCTGCAGAATCAGAAGGATGAGCGCAGTCAGCAGATTGAGCGTCATCAACCGGTAGAACCATTTGTTTCTGGGTATGAATCCGAGAATCTGGACAGCCCAATAAAAAGATGGAATCGCCATTGAAAAGGTCAGAAAGTTGATGAGCTGCACGGCATACGCATTGGTAAAATACATCTGCCAGACCCGGGCTTCCGTAAAACTCCAGACGGAGGCAATCAAAACAGGGAGTCCAATGTTGACAAAGTTGAACAGCCTGTATTTCCAGAAAAAGATTGGCGTAATCAGAATCATAAAGATACCGATGATAAACGGAATCATCGTCAAAACCATCATGGCAAGTCCCTTCCAGAAGATATAAGAGACCAAATCTGACTTTGTGCCCAGATAAATTGGGCGCAAAAGCCCTGAATACTTGTCGTACGGACAATTTATGGTAAGGGAGAGCTCATCGCCCGGCTTGGCTCCGGTGAGAGGAATCAGCTGCCAGCCGCTGCCCGGGCTGTTTCCGAAAGGAATTTCCTCCTTCACCCCAAACCGGTAGATTACCTCACCGTTGAGCGCCGCCGTGACAAAGGTGTGGTCGGTACGAAACAGCAGATAGCCCTGCTGAAGAAGTTCCGCTGTCACCTCGTGGCAGATTGTAAAATCTTCTCCGGCGCTTACCTCATATTTTCCGGGGAGGGAGAGAGCCGTTCCACCGGCGTCCTGCCAGCCGGAGTTAAGTTCCGCGATGGAATATCCGGTGAACTGATTTTCTCCAAAATAATTCTGTGTTTTGAAATGTACGAACAGCCAGACAAAAAGAAAGAGCACTACACAGACGTAGAATAAAATTACAAATATAGGTGGTTTGTTCCGCGCTTTTTCCATAGTGCTCCTCCTAAAAAAATCAATTATTTGTTGGAACGTCTCCAGATATTCATCTTCTCGGCCTCCGCAATCAATTCATCCCGGAAATCAGGATGCGCGATTGAGATTAACGCCTCCGCTCTCTGCCATGCGGAAAGACCCTTCAGATTGACTTTTCCGTATTCGGTTACCACATAGTGGACATTGGCGCGGGTATCTGTCACGATAGAGCCGTTTGCCAGAGTCGGGCGGATGCGGGACTGAAGGGAGCCGTCTTTTCCCTTGAACGTGGAGGAGAGACAGATAAAGCTCTTGCCGCCGTTCGAGAGGTAGGCGCCTAATACGAAGTCGAGCTGTCCGCCTGCGCCGCTGATGTGTTTTAAGCCTGCGGATTCCGCATTGACCTGCCCGAAGAGGTCGATGTCGACAGCGTTGTTGATGGAGATGAAATTGTCGAGAGCGGACACCTGACGGATGTCGTTTGTATAGCTGACCGGAGCGCTCATCATCTCAGGATTTTCATCTAAGTAATCATACATTTTCTTTGTTCCGGCACCGAATCCGTACACCTGGCGGTAGCGGTCGATGGATTTTTTGGAACCGTTGATTTTTCCGGCTTTCGCAATGTCAACAAAAGCATCCACATACATTTCCGTATGAACACCGAGGTCTTTTAAATCGGATTCGGCGATCATGGAACCGACCGCATTCGGCATGCCGCCGATGCCGAGCTGCAGGCAGGCACCGTTTGGAATCTCTTCCACAATGAGTTTTGCGACCGCTTTGTCGATATCAGTGGCAGGGCCGCCGGCACCGAGCTCGCCGATTGGAGGATTGCTGCCTTCGACGATGTAGGAGACATCGGAAATATGTACGCCGCATTCAGTTCCGCCGAGACAGCGAGGCATGTTCTCATTGACCTCCACAATAATGTGTTTTGCAGTCTCACACATAGCGCCAAGATGGGAAGCACTCGGTCCGAAATTGAAGAAACCGTGTTTGTCCATCGGAGCTACCTGAAACATTGCGACGTCATCCGGACAGTCTAAGTCACGGTAGTAGCGTGGAAGTTCTGAGTAACGGATTGGAGCATAGTAGGCACATCCGCGGGCAATCAGCTTGCGCTCAATGCCGGACATATGCCATGAGTTCCAGCAGAAGTGTTCGCCTGCATCCTCGCGCTCAAAGACAGCCAGAGGTTTTAAGAGGATGCCGCCGCGAAGTTTGACATCCTTCAGCTCGTCTGTGCGCTTCGCCAGAGCTTTATCAAGCGCATCCGGCGTGTTGGTGCACCAGCCGTAATCTACCCAGTCCCCGGATTTGATGAGTTTGACAGCCTCATCTGCGGAGACTAATTTCTGTTTGTATTCTTCTGAAAAGTCCATATCATATACCTCCGAAAATAAAAGATTGTTAAATTTTTACCATAGTGATATCGTATCACGTTATCACTATTTTTACAAGCTGTAATCTCTGAGGCTTAAAGCTCTTCCGGCAGTTCCCAGGCGTCCGCCGCTTCCCTGTAGGAAGCCGCCTGCGCTCTTGCATCCTCATAGAACATCGATTCCGTGTCGCCGGAAGCCGCCATCTCGTCCGCTAAATGCCGGTAGCAGTCGGACAATTTCTGCAGCGGCAGATCCCCGCTTCGGTGGATGTCTAAGATGCTCTCCGTCTCGGAGGAGGCGTTTAAGAACCAAAGGATTGCCTCGTCCACGTCCTCCGCCGCGAGAAAATATTCCCCCAGTTCAAAACAGATTTCGGCGCACGGTGTCGTGACCATATCCTTCAGTGCGAGCTTAAAGAACTCATTCACATTTCCCCGCAGACGGTGGATGTGGCAGAGCACGCAGGACGCGGCCTTGATGCAGTCCTCATCCCCGGAGGTGAGCAGTGTCCGGGTAAAAATCTGTTCCGCCGCAAGAAAATCTTCCTCATCCCCCGATAAGAAAAGCTCCTTCGCATACATCTGGTGAATTTTTTTGGAGAGCTGCCCGTCCCGCGCAAAAGCCTTTTGAAAAACACTGAAATCGCGTTTGCTGTGGAGCGTTTCCGGGAGATGCAAAATCTCGATATCACTGTCGTACACCAGAGGCTGCAGCCGGACGGTCTCATGGATGGGATCAATCCATTCGAAAGTGCGCAGTCTTTTAAAAAGTTTCGGGCGGTACTCCTTCCTGGCGTTTAAGACGGTATTGTGCTCCGGCGGAGTGACGTATTTCATCTGAACGAGATCTGTCTCCGGGGGAAGTGTCTCCTTCAGAAGGGAGAAGCGTTCCCGGTTCACCTCATCTAACACCTCGTCCGCATCCGGCGCATAGATGTAATCCATCGTCGCCAGAGAAAAAGAAAAATTCCGTGCGTCCGCAAAATCATCCTTCCACTCATAATCGTAAATCTTGTCCGTATACCGTGCGGCGATCTCCTTCGTATTGTCGTTGGAACCGGTGTCCACCACAATGATCTCGTCCATCAGACCGGCTAGCGAATCCAGACATCTCGCAAGAATCGCGGCCTCATTTTTTACAATCATACATAAACTGATTGTTATCATTTTTATATCCACGCCTTTCTGATTGTTTTCTTGTTACAATTCGCAGTCAGATTTTGAACAGTAACGTTTTCTTATATTATACTACAGATTGTCATAGAATTTGTAGAAAATTTGTGCTACAATGTGTGCACTATGGAAAAAGAACATTTTATGCAAAAGACATGGGTCGTGTGGACAGGGGCATTTGTGTGCTGTGCCCTCTGGGGCAGCGCGTTCCCATGCATCAAACTAGGGTATCAGTATTTTGCCATCGGTTCGTCGGATACGGCAACGCAGATTCTGTTTGCGGGCATCCGTTTTTTTCTGGCGGGAATTCTGGCGATTCTTTTGGGAAGCACACTGCAGAGAAAATTATTAATTCCGAAGAGAGGTGCACTCGGAAAAATCTGCTGGCTCAGTTTCTTACAGACTGTGGCGCAGTATTTTTTCTTCTATGTGGGATTAGCGCACACAAGCGGCGTCAAAGCCTCCATTATCGAGGGAGTGAACGTCTTCATCGCGATTATAGTCGCAAGCCTTATCTTTCGGCAGGAGGAGCTGACAGTGCAAAAAGTGGCAGGCTGCGCGGTTGGTTTCGCGGGCGTGGTTCTGGTCAATCTGACCGGAGGCGGACTCGGAGGCGGATTTGCGTGGAACGGTGAGGGATTTATCTTTCTCTCGACGGTGGCATATGCATTCTCGTCCGTCTTTTTAAAGAGGTATTCCAAAGAGGAAAATCCGGTGCTGCTCAGCGGCTATCAGTTCGTGGTGGGAGGATTTATCATGGCGGCGGCAGGTTTTTGCATGGGAGGAACATTTACAAACATAAATGCAAAAGGCATTGCGATGCTTTTCTACCTCGCCTTCGTATCGGCGGCAGCGTACTCCCTGTGGGGCGTTCTGCTCAAATATAATCCGGTCTCGCGGGTGGCGGTATTCGGGTTTATGAACCCGGTCTTTGGCGTGCTCCTATCCGCACTTTTGCTCGGGGAATCTGATGCGGTGGGAATCGTAAGTGCAGCAGCGTTAGTGTTAGTGTGCGTCGGAATCTATGTGGTGAATCGCGACGCGTAAGATGAGAATGGAGGAAAAAATGAGCGCAGTAGTTACATTGAAAAAAGGGGAAGGACGCACCATCAAGGCGGGTGGAATGTGGATTTTTGACAACGAGATAGACACGATCACAGGAGCATTTGAGAACGGGGAGATTGTCATTGTCCATGACTTTGACGGGTATCCGATGGGAAGAGGATTCATCAACACAAATTCCAAAATCCGTATCCGCATGATGACAAGACATGTGGAGCAGGAGATTGACCGGGAATTTTTGCGCATGCGCGTGAAGAGCGCGTGGGATTATCGAAAAGTCGTGTTAGGGCAGAATCCAAAGGATATCTCCTCCTGCCGCGTGATCTTCGGTGAGGCGGATTTTTTGCCGGGGTTTGTAGTTGATAAGTATGAGGATGTCCTCGTCGTGCAGTGTCTCGCGCTCGGCATGGAGCAGTTTAAGGAGACGATCGTCGCCCTGCTGAAGGAGGAACTCGAAAGGGACGACATCCACATCCGCGGCGTCTACGAGCGGAGCGATGCGAACGAGCGCACGAAGGAGGGGCTTCCAAAGGTGAAAGCGTTTCTCGGCGGGGAGTTCGACACGAACGTGGAGATTGAGGAGAACGGCGTCCGCTATCTCGTGGACGTGGTAAACGGGCAGAAGACCGGATTTTTCCTCGACCAGAAATACAACCGTCTGGCGATGCAGCGCATCTGTAAGGGGAAGAGAGTCTTAGACTGTTTTACGCACATGGGGACGTTCGCATTGAATGCGGGAATCGCCGGAGCAGCCGAGGTGACGGGACTCGACATCTCAGAGTATGCCGTGCAGCAGGCGATGGAAAATGCGCGCCGCAACGGCCTTGAGGAGACGGTGAACTTCCGCTGCGCCAATGTCTTAGACGAGCTCCCGAAGCTTGCGAAAGCGGGCGAGCAGTACGACGTGGTCATCCTTGACCCGCCTGCTTTTACAAAGTCCCGTCAGGCGACAAAGAATGCCATCAAGGGCTACCGTGAAATCAACCGGGAAGGACTGAAGCTGGTGAAGGACGGCGGATATCTCGCCACCTGTTCCTGCTCCCATTTTATGACGCAGGAGCTATTTGCAAAGACAATCCGCGAGGCGGCGCGCTCCGCACACAAGCGCCTTCGTCAGGTGGAATTCCGCACGCAGGCGCCGGACCATCCGATTCTCTGGGCGGCGGATGAGAGTTATTATCTGAAGTTCTATATCTTTCAGGTGGTAAACGAACATTAAGGTGTTGGCAGGAGAAGTAGGGCGTAATCAGATACATCTTCGATACATTTTTTGGTTATGATTTTTTTATACCCGTTCAGAGCCCATCTCGAAAACACGCTGTGTTTCCTCGATGGGGCGTATCCGCCCGATCGATTCGAAAAAAAGTATTCAAGAATGCAAGCATTCATCATACTTTTTTCAAATCGACCCGGCTCTGAACGGTTGCATATGATTGAACTACGGAGAAAATTGTGAATGAACAGATTATTGATTATTGAAGATGAGGAACCGATTGCGGAATTGATCCGGATGAATCTGAGCCGGGCGGGCTACGAGTGCGTCGTGGCGCAGGACGGCGAAAAAGGTGCAGATCTGATGATGGAATCCCATTTTGATCTGGGTCTTTTTGACATTATGCTGCCGGGGGTGGACGGTTACGAACTGCTCGAGTATGCAAAGAGCATCGGCCTTCCGGTCATCTTTTTGACGGCGAAGGGAAGCACGATGGAAAAAGTGAAAGGGCTAAAGCTCGGAGCGGACGACTATGTCACCAAACCGTTCGAGATCGTGGAGCTGCTCGCGCGAGTGGAATCGGTGCTGCGCCGGTATAATAAGGCTGCCGGGCTGCTGCGCGCGGGTGACTTAGAGATTGACATCGACGCGCGGATTGTGCGGCTCTGCGGCAGAGAGGTCGATCTGACGATGAAGGAGTTCGACCTTCTTTTGCTCTTTGCCCGCAACCCGGGGCGGGCGCTGCACCGCGAACAGATATATGAGCAGGTCTGGGAACGGACCTACATGGGGGACAGCCGCACCGTGGATCTGCATGTGCAGAGATTGCGCAAAAAATTAAAACTTGAGAAAAAGATTGAGTCCGTCTACAAGGTCGGATACAGGTTTCGCCTATGAAGATATTTTTACGTCTCTTTACCTCTATTTTAAGTCTTGTCCTAGTTTCCTTTGCCGTGTTTGGCACGCTGTTTTTTCACAGTTCGTTTCGGACGCTCTTAGAGCGCGAGCTGGATTCCAATTCAAACCAGACTAAAATGATTGTGTTTGCGCTTTTGTCCTCTGTCGAGTCCGTGGAGTCGGAATATGCCCCGAAGGAGGAAGATTTCTCAGATATCATGCGGACGTTGTCCGCAAATTTTTCCAGCCAGACGAGCGGGATGGCGCTGTATGATTCCGACAGAGAGGCGCTGTATGAAAAGGGAATTGCATTCGACGAGGAAACACTCACAGACATAACTATATCTGTAAATAAAAATACTGCTGTCCAGAAAGTTGTCACCATGGATGGCAGTCAGTGTGTGGTCTCTTTTTCATCGGTCGAGCTCTGCGGGGAAAACTACCTGCTGTCCGTGGCGGAGAATGTCGAGTACCTGTACGATTACAGGAGGCAGATGTACCGGTACTACTGCATGATTACGGGGCTGATTATCGTGCTCGCGGGTCTTGTATCCTTTGCGCTGGCTTACCATTTTGCAAAGCCAATCGGGGTTTTAGCAAAAACATCAATCTCATTTGCAAACGGAGAGTATGAGGAGCGGGTAAAGGTAGTTGGAAACGATGAACTGACCGACATGATGTCCGCATTCAATTTCATGGCGGAGCGGCTGTCGGACAACATACAGGAACTGTTCGAGGCGGCAAGGCGGCAGGAGGAATTCACCGGAGCGTTCGCCCATGAACTAAAGACACCGCTCACCTCCATCATCGGATACAGCGACATGCTGCAGACAATGGAGCTTACGGATGAGGAGCGGTTTGCATCGGCAAATTATATTTACCGGCAGGGGAAGCGGTTAGAACGCCTGTCCCGCTCCATGCTGCTGCTCACTTCTGTGAACAGCGGGGAGATTGTGATGGAAAAAATACCGGCAACCCGACTGTTTGACGAGGCATATGGCATTGTGGAGGCTGCCCTGAAAAAGGATGGGGTCTCCTGCAAAATGGATGCGGAGGATGCATGGATAGAGGGGGAGATGGATCTGCTCGCGACGCTTCTGACAAATTTGATGGACAATGCGAGAAAAGCGTGCGCGGGGGTGGATGGCAACATAGAAGTCAAGGGAATCTGCGCGCAGGAGGAGTATTGCGTCACTGTTTCTGACAACGGCTGTGGGATTCCGGAGGAGGATATACCGAAGGTATCGGAGGCATTTTTCATGGTGGACAAATCCCGCTCCCGCAAGGCGGGCGGGGCAGGACTAGGACTCACTCTGTGCAGTAAGATTGTCTCGCGGCATGGAGGCGTGATGGAGATTCAGAGTGTTTTGCAGAGGGGGACGACCGTGACAGTGAGGCTGCCGCTGGTAAAAGAGATGCGAAAGAATGGGGAGGTACCGTATGAAAAACAAATCTAATCGAAAAACATACATCGTTTTATCTGCGGCGCTCGTACTTCTTACGGCAGTCACTTTTTTTCTTCCCCGGATGCTTTGGGGGATGTATGACAGGAAGCTATCGAGCGATGAGATACCGCTCGATATGAGTGTCAGCACTTACGACGTCAGAGAGATATCCCTTGAAGAAAGGCTTAAGCGGATTCAGGAGGAACTTGAGAACGGAGTTCTGCCAACAAACATTCTCATGTATGAGACGGGGGAGACGACAGAGGGGGAGCTGTGCGGGTATGTGAATGATGAGCTTGAACTGCTCGCGGAGGCGGGGATATTCCGGTATCGGGATTGTTTTCAACTGGATGAAGAACATCTGGTAAAATACGATAAATACAACATGATTGCAGGTTATTCTACCCAGTTGTGGAAATTGAGCTGGGAGGGGGGAAAAAATGCAGAAACATATTGGGAGATGGAGATCATACTTGATTGTGACACACACAAGATTCTTTTGATGCAGTACAGCAGAGAATGCGAAGACAGCGACAATTTAGTAGAAACAGTATTGGATATCAGGGAGATGGCGGATGGCTGGTGCGCCTATCTCGGACTGGGAAAGGGAAAAGCAATCGCGGGTTATGACAGCGGCGAAACGTCTGCATCGGTCGCCAGCGACGGCGCGGAAGCCACGGACTGGTATGAATTTTATGAGGAAAAGAGCGGGCTTAGAGCCCAGATTTACGATGTTGTGACACAGAACGATGGGATATACGGGTTTCTCGGCTTTAATGTTATGAAGGATATACTCTGATTTTTACAAATTGGATACATCTTGGTGGAGAATGGGATACATTTTTTTTGTAATATCTTCTTATATCATTAGTTAAGCGATTGCGAAACTCTGTTTTTCTTATTGCCGCTGTATTGTACAACGCCATATTAGAAATTTAGAGTTTTGCAATCGCCTAATATCATTAGTGGGTAGAAGGAGATATGCTTATGAGAAAATCAAAACGGAGGCAAAGGAGATTCCTCTCGTATGTGTTTGCCTATTTTTTCTTTGCGGGGATTGCGGCGACGGTGGTGCTGATCGCGTGGATCATCTTAAGTATTTTTGGATATGAGGTTGCATTTGGGCGTGAGATGGCAGGCGGGGAGGCAGATTTTTCCCAGACAGAATCTGATGTGACTACAGACGGAACTGCCGCCGTGCAGTCTGACGACGGGACAACGGAGGAGATAAATGCCGGGATTCTGCCCGACCTCTCCGAAATTCCATCGGACAGGAGCGACCTCGATTCGGATTTGCTTGTTCTGGTAAACAAAGAGCATTCCATCCCGGAGGACTATGATCCCAACCTGCGGAAAATCTGCAAGGGCAGGCTGGAGGCGAGCGATTATCTGTATGATGATTTGTGCGCGATGTTAAAAGCTGCGGCGGACAGCGGATATGAGTATTGGATTTCCTCCGGGTATCGCAGTGAGGAATACCAGCGGGAACTGATTGAGGACGACATTGCATCCTACATGGAAAAAGGATATTCCTACGACGAGGCACTCAGCAGGACATACGGGTACACAATGCCCGTCGGAAGTTCCGAGCATCATACCGGCCTTGCCCTTGACATCCTATGTTCCACCAATATAGAGATGGACGAGACGCAGGCGGACGAGCCGGGAAATGCATGGCTGTGTGAACATTGCTGGGAATATGGATTTATTCTGCGCTACCCGCCGGGGCGCGAGGACGTTACAGGCATCCAATACGAGCCGTGGCATTTCCGGTATGTGGGAAAGGACGTCGCCGAGTATATCATGAAGAATGGGCTTGTGCTCGAGGAGTACATTTCCTATGTTGCGGGACAGTGAGCTCGGTTGAAACAAATGTAATGTTTTTCTATTTTTTTCACGGAAACAAATTGACAAGGGAATAGAACACCTTATAATATGGAAGTAATGGTTCAGGCACAGCCTTGAACAATTCGTATGGAAGAGGCGCCGCATCAGAGGCGGGCGGAAAAGTGAAAGGATAGAAGAGATGTCGGAAATGAAAAAGAACACGGTTTGTCCGTATGCAAAAAAATGCGGCGGCTGCGATTACCAGAGGATGTCCTATGAGGAGCAACTGAAGGAAAAACAGAACTATGTGGAGGCGCAGATTAAAAAATTCTGCAAAGTGAAGCCAATCGTAGGGATGGAGCACCCTTACAATTACAGAAATAAGGTACATGCCGTCTTTGATATTGCAAAGGGAGGAACGATTATTTCCGGTGTCTACCGCGCGGGAACCCACGACGTGGTCAACATCGATGAGTGCATGATTGAGGACGCCAAGTCGGATGCCATTATCCGTGACATCAGAGGTCTTTTGCGCTCTTTTAAAATAAAGACTTACGACGAGGACACCGGCTACGGTCTGCTTCGCCATGTGTTGATCCGCAGAGGCTTTAACAGCGGGGAAATTATGGTGGTGCTAGTGCTCGGCTCTCCAATTCTCCCGTCTAAGAACAATTTTGTAAAGGCATTGCGAAAGCTGCACCCGGAGATTACAACCGTAGTTATAAATGTCAATGACAAAAGGACGAGCATGGTGCTCGGAGAAAAGGAGACGGTCATTTACGGAAAAGGGTATATTGAGGATACACTGTGTGGCTGTACGTTTCGCATTTCCCCGAAGTCGTTTTATCAGGTGAATCCGGTGCAGACGGAGGTGCTCTACAACAAGGCGATCGAGTATGCGCACCTGATCGGAAAAGAGCGTGTGATAGATGCCTACTGCGGCATCGGGACTATTGGCCTGATTGCATCCGCGAAGGCTGGGGAAGTCATCGGCGTGGAGTTGAATCCGGACGCAGTCCGCGACGCAATTCGGAATGCGAAGCGCAACCAGATTAAAAATGTGCGTTTTTACAATGCAGATGCGGGAAAGTTTATGGTCGAGATGACAGATTCGGTGGATGTGGTATTTATGGACCCGCCGCGCGCAGGGAGCGACGAGGCATTCCTCTCCTCCGTTGTCCGGCTTGCCCCGAAGCGCGTGGTCTATGTCTCCTGCAACCCGGAGACGTTAGCGCGCGATCTGAAGTATCTGACCCGGCATGGATACGCGGTGGAGGAAGCGACGCCTGTGGATATGTTCCCGTGGACGAAACATGTGGAGACGGTCGCTCTGCTGACGAGGAAAGCCCAGTAAATCAAAGGTTTCTGCCGATTGAGGGCAAAAACGGATGTGTGTTTCAGTTTCCGCAGAATGGCAATGCGGAAACTGATTTACCCAGG
>CAZBUW010000018.1:0-39870 GCA_964495195.1 uncultured Roseburia sp. | reverse complement strand
TCATACTGGGAGATTTTTTTAATTGTCAAATCTCATGTTCTATAGGAATGCTTTTACGACAAGAACATTTACATATGTCTGCGCTGCCTCAGAATCATTCGTCTCATATGCCACAGCATCATTGGCTACAGAGAAGCCGGCTTCCAGTGCGTAATTGCCGTTGAGCACAACAAATGCCACCTCATCCTTCACTCTGGAAACCTGCGCTGCCTCAAGCTCCTGAATCTTAATATTGTAAGGATTATCAGTAATATCTTTAACAGTAGCTTTCAATCCGGCTCCGTCAGCCAATGTGATGACTCCGTTATCCTGCAGCAGAAGCAATGCCCTTGCTTCATTGGTTGTGTCGTTCGGTACTGCGATTACATCGCCGTCTTTCAATTCAGAAAGATCTGATTTCGTACCCGGATAAATACCGAACGGCTCGTAGTGGATTCCACCGACGGATACAAGCGAAGTTCCTTTTTCTTCATTGAAGTCATCCAGATACGGAACATGCTGGAAATAGTTGGCGTCGATTTCGCCGCTATCCACCACCAAATTTGGCTGTACATAGTCTTCAAATTCGGTAACTTCCAGCGTCCATCCTTCTTCTGCAAGTATATCTGCGGCCTTGTCAAGAATCTCGGCGTGCGGAGTAGGCGAAGCCGCAACGGTGATTACGCCTTTGCTTTCCACTTCTGCTTCCGCCTCCGCTTCCGCGGTCACACCGCCTTCAACGACCAGCGTATCCTCATAATCCGCGCCATAAGTATCTAACAGGGTTGCCTCATAGTCTGCGTGGAAAAACTTTTCTTCGCCAAGAGCCTTAATCTCCTCATTCAACCAGTTCAACAGGCTCTCATTCCCTTTCGTGACAGCCGGCGCAATCGTGTCCGCACTGCCGAGGGATGGGATGCCGACCTCATAACCGCTATTCTCAATAGCAAATGCAATCACTTCCGTGTTGTCGTTCGCCCATGCCACACCGTTACGATTTTCGAATGCCGTTTTTGCCTCTGCATAAGCATCATATTTCTGTAATTTGATGTCAGGGTAGTTCTTTTCAAGATAGGTCTCAGCGGTAGTTCCCGAAATAACGATAACTTCATCGTTATCGCCAATCTCATCCAGACTGCTGACAACCGCATCATCTGGAGAGACAACCCCCAATGCCACATTCATATACGGCAGTGCAAAATCGACTTCCTGTGCACGTTCTTCTGTTACGGTGAAGTTTGCCAGAATGATATCAACCTTGCCTGTCTGTAAATATTCGATACGGTTTGCTGCTTCAGTGGATACATAATTGATTTCCACACCGAGATCTTCGCCGATGCGATTGCCAAAATAGACATCATATCCCTGATACTCCCCATTCTCATCTACATAACCAAATGGGCTTTTATCGGAAAATACACCAATATTAATCGTACCACTTTCTTTTATCTCATCTACTGTTCTGTAGACAGTGTCCGAATTTCCCTCCTTTTCCGCGCTGTTCGCTGCTTCTGTCGTGCTGTCTGCAGAATTTTTAGAGCCGCAGCCTGTCAGTGCCGACACCAAAAATGTGAGTGCGAGAACAATCGTTCCCAATCGCTTTGATAACAAATGTTTCATAATAATCCTCCTCTTTCTATCATATTTTTGACTATTGTATTTGATACATATGGAATTTGAGCACAAAAAAACCGGGACGCTGATTCACTCCCGGGTAAAAGGCAATATAGCATTTCATCGTGAACTATCATACATTGTTGCAACACAAAGCAGACGAATGCACCTGGCTATACTGACATACCCGCGGAAAAAACATTCGGCAACAACATGCATTCGCAATATAAGAGTCGTATATTCTGTACATAGCATTCCTCTCCTTTCTCAGATAAGTTGCTCAAATTCAATGGCATAATATTACACCTATTTGCCTACTATGTCAATATGCAAATAAATTTTTTTCCTTCTTTTTCCAACATCTTGATTTATCCTGCTGCTTTACGCTAAAATAGGCAGAGGAGGAATTTTATTATGATTTCAACAAAAGGAAGATATGCAATCCGCTTCATGATAGATTTGGCAGAGCAGTCCACAGACAAGCCTGTTCCACTCGATGGAACTGCTTCAAGACAGGATATTTCAAAAAAATATCTGGAATCAATTGTGAAAATTCTTGTAAAGGGAAAGCTCGTGACGGGTGCAAGCGGAAAAGGCGGCGGATACCGCCTGATACGCAGACCGGAAGAATATACAATCGGTGAAATTTTGGAATTGACGGAGGGAACACTGGCAACCGTTGCGTGTCTGGGTGCGGATGCCGAGCATTGCCCGAGAGAAACTATCTGCAAAACGCTTCCCATGTGGAAAAAATTTGATAACATGGTGCACGACTATTTTTTCAATATAACCTTAGCAGATCTTATCAACGGGAATATTGAGTAGTGGGCACTACTGCCCAAAAAAAGACCGCACGAATTATTCTAATTCTGCGGTCTTATAGGTTACATAGCCCTCATAGTAGTAACTGTAATCGATTCCCTTCATGTAGACATCGCTTTTTTCTTGCTGATTCTTTCTTCTTCTCTTGCCAGTTCCGAAGAATCTGCGATGCCAGGTTTATTTTCCAATGCCATGCGCATTGCTTCCTTTCTATTTCTCCATATTTGCAAACTTGGTGTACTGTGGCAGCCATACTAAGTTTACAGTTCCGATTGGACCATTACGCTGTTTTGCAATGATAATCTCGGAGATTCCCTTCATATCACTGTCCTTGTTGTAGTAGTCGTCACGATAGATAAACATAACGACGTCGGCATCCTGCTCGATGGCTCCGGACTCACGGAGGTCGGAGAGCATCGGACGGTGATCCGGACGCTGTTCCACGGCTCGGGAGAGCTGTGAGAGCGCGATGACAGGACAGGAGAGCTCACGGGCAAGCGCTTTTAGGGAACGGGAGATATCGGAGATCTCCTGCTGGCGGGACTCGCTTCTTCCCGATCCGCTCATCAACTGTAAATAGTCGATGATGATGAGCTTTAAGTCGTGCTCTAATTTGAATTTTCTGCATTTGCTGCGCATCTCGTTGATGGAGATACCCGGCGTGTCGTCGATGATGAGTTGGGAGTTACCGATGGTCCCGGCTCCCTCAATCAACATCTCCCACTCTGCATCCGTCAGATTACCGGTACGAAGCTTCTGGGCGTCCACCCTCGACTCGAGGGAAAACATACGGTTCACCAGCTGCTCCTTTGACATCTCCAGAGAAAAAATGGCGGTGCACAAATTCTCGTGAAACGCGACATACTGTGCGATATTCAATACGAAAGCCGTCTTACCCATGGAAGGACGGGCGGCTACCAAAATCAGATCGGACGGCTGAAGACCGGCTGTCCGGTAATCTAAATCGATGAATCCGGTCGGAATACCTGTTACCGTGCCGGATGTCTTGGCGGCATTTTCAATTTTTTCAAGGGCATTCATGACAACCTGACGAATCGGGGTGTAGTCTGTGTTGCCCTGGCGGCTGTTTAGCAGGGTGAATACCTCTTTTTCCGTCTTATCCATGATGATATCTAACGACTCCTGCCCTGCGTAGCAGTCGTTCTCGATGCTCTGCGTCACCTTAATCAACTCGCGGCGCATCGCGTTGTCCTTGACGATGTTCGCGTAATATTTGATGTTGGCGGAGGTCGGCACCGCTGCGACTAAGTCGCCGACATACTCAAGACTTGAGATTTCCGGCGGCACATTTTTCTCTTTTAACTTGTTCTGCAATGTGATTAAATCGACCGGCTGGCTGGCGTTGAACAGCTCAATCATGGTCTCAAATAAGATACCATACTGCTGGTGGTAGAAATCGTCCTTATGGAGGATTTCCATCGCGGTCACGATTGCGTCTTTATCCATGATCATGGAACCGATGACAGACTGCTCGGCCTCGAGGCTGTTCGGCATGATTCTCTTAATCAGAGCTTCTTCCATGAGAGTTCCTCCTGTATCTTATTCCTCTACAACAGAAACAGTCAGGGTTCCTGTCACCTTTGGATGCAGCTTGATTGCCACTTCGTACGTTCCGAGGGCTTTGATTGCCTCCGGGAGCTGCATCTTCTTCTTATCCAATTCCAAATCCAACTGCTCTTTTGCGGCGATTGCAATCTCCTTCGTGGAGATGGAACCAAAAGTTCTTCCACCCTCTCCGGACTTCATTTTAACTACAACTTTCTTATCCTTAATCTCATCTGCGAGTGCAAGCGCTGCCTCATAATTTTCCTGTGCTACTTTATCTGCGTGCTGATTCTGCAATTTCAAATCGTTCAAATTCTTGCTGGTCGCCTCCACGCCTAGTTTCTTCGGCAAAATCATATTTCTGGCGTATCCGTCGCTGACATTGACAATCTCACCTTTTTTTCCCAATGTTTTTACATCCTGTAATAAAATAATCTTCATCTGAATTCTCCCTTTCTGTTCAATCTGAATCCCCTACTCTGAGATGTCGCCCTCTTTGATCATCTCATCGATGGTGTCCTGAATAATGTGCTTTGCCTGAATGACGGAACAGTCCGTCAACTGGGCTCCCGCCACGTTCAAGTGACCGCCGCCGCCGAGTTTTTCCATGATGAGCTGTACGTTAATCTCGTCGATGGAGCGGGAACTTACATAAATCTTGCCCTGATATTCCGTCAGGACAAAGGATGCTTTGATTCCTACGATGTTCAGAAGCTCGTTTGCCGCCTGCGCGCCAACAATCGTCGGACTCTCGATTTTGTCCGCCGGACATACCGAGATGGCAAAAGAACCTCGGTAAACTTCCGTGTGCCGCACCGCTTCCGCTCTGGCCTTGTAGTCCGCCATATCGTTGCGCAGCATCTTGCGCACGCGTGTAACCTCCGCGCCGGCACGTTTTAAGTAGGCCGCCGCCTCGAAGGTGCGGACACCGGTCTTTGTCATAAAGTTGTTGGTGTCGATGAGGATTCCCGCATAGATACAGTCCGCCTCGCTCGGCTCTAGCTTGATATTCTCTGAAAAATACTGCAATACCTCGGCAATCATCTCACATGCACTCGAAGCATACGGCTCGATGTAGGAGAGCACCGGGTTCTCGATGACTTCACTTCCCTGCCTGTGATGGTCAAATACGACAACAGACCTTGTCTTTTTCAAAATCTCCGGACACTCTGTGTAACTCGGACGGTTGGTGTCAACGACCATTACGAGCGTGTTCCGGTTGGTAATGAGCTTCGCATCCTCGCTCTTGATAAAGAGGTCCGGCGGATAGCCGTGTTCCTCGGAAAAACATTCGACGAGCGGTCTCAGGGAGGAAGTGACCTCGTTTAAGACAATCTGGCATTTCTTTCCCATGACCTTCGCGGCACAGTAGACGCCGATGGCGGCTCCTAGGGCGTCAACGTCGCTGATGGAATGCCCCATGACGACAACGTGCTCTTTGCTCTCAATCATCTCTCGCAGGGCGTGTGCCTTGACGCGTGCTTTAACACGGGTGTTGCGCTCAACCTGCTTGGTCTTTCCTCCGTAGTAGAGGGTATCTTCCCCCATCTTGACGACAGCCTGATCCCCGCCTCGCCCTAATGCCAAGTCAATTGCCATGCGGGCATATTCATAATTATGATTGTAGTTAGAACCATCCATGCCGACACCGATACTTAAAGTAACTGCCATCTCGTTTCCGACTTTGACACTTTTTACATCTTCGATGAGACTGAATTTGTCCTCCTGAAGCTGTTGCAGGTATTTTTGCTTGAAAACCACAAAGTAGCGGTCTTTTTCAATCTTGCGCACAAGCGCGTCAATCCCGGTAAAGTACTTGTTGACTTTACGGTCGATGAGCGCCACTAAGAGAGAACGTTTGACATCCTCGATGGAATCTAACGCCTCCTCATAATTATCGATGTAAACGAGAGCTGCGACTAACTTCTCCTCCTCGTTCTCCTTCATGTAACGATTCAGCTCCGTCTCGTCGAAAAGGTACATCGCGGTCAGATATTCCTCGCTCTCCGACATGGAGACGATATCGCTCTTTTTAGTCATCTTGTCAAAATAGATGCGCTTTAAAACAATGCGGTAATTGCGCTCCTCATAATCCGCTAAAACCTCATGCACTTCCTCCTCGCGCTGGAGCACTTCCTTCGTAATGGTCGGAAATACAGTGGAGACGGATTTGTGGTAATTCTTATCCTTCGTTGTAATCTCGGTGAACTGCTCGTTCACCCACAGCAGTTTGCCGCCGTAGTCCACGAGCGCATACGGTATCTCAAATTCGTTCAAGAGCTGCTTTTGCACGGTCCCGTACTGGGTTGCAAAATTGACGAGCTCGTTGATGACGACAGGCTTCATGCGAAGATATGCAATGAGTGCCACCCCCAAATATAGAACGGTAAATCCTGTGAGCAGTCCTCCCGCCCTCCTGTCAATCAGGTAGACTGGAATATTCATTAAAACCAACAGAATTGTTGCTAGTAACGGCCAATACAAGTAATTGCGGAATCGGCCTTTCAGTTTCATCTTGGCTCTCATATCATTCTCCATTCTGTTCATGCCATTTTGTTTTTTTTAATAACGATATTATACCATTTCCATGGAACAATAGAAAGAATTTTTTGACGACCGGATTTTTTTGTATAAAAAAGAGCCGCCCACGACTGCTTGAAACAGGCATGACAGCTCTCTTTTATCATTCTATTGTTCAGACGGACTCATTGAATCCTATCTTTTTATCCGATGCGAATTATTCGCAAACGTATGGCATTAAAGCGATATGACGTGCTCTCTTGATTGCTACTGTAAGAGCTCTCTGATGTTTTGCACAGTTTCCTGTGATACGGCGAGGAAGGATTTTTCCTCTCTCAGAGATGTATCTCTTTAATTTGTTTGTATCTTTGTAATCGATTACGTTATCTTTTCCACAGAAAACACAAACTTTTTTTCTTCTATGCATTGGACGTCTCTTCATTGGAGCGCCTTCTCTATCTGCTGCTTTGTTGAAAGCCATGATTATTACCTGCTGTACGAATTAATTAAATGGTAACTCTTCATCTATTCCATCCGGAATATTCATGAAGCCATCGCCTGCTGCACTGCTCGGTGATGGTCTGTCTGCAGGTGTGTATCCACTGTTTTCACTGGATGCATTCTTGCTCTCCGCAAACTCCTGCTCCTCTACAACAACATCGGTGGTGTATACTTTCTGTCCGTCCTTATTGGTATAGCTTCCGGTCTGGATACGTCCGGTCACACACACCTTCATTCCTTTGCGAAAATACTTCTCCGCAAATTCAGCGGTACGGCCAAATGAAACACATCCGATAAAGTCAGCTGTCTGCTGATCTCCATCTCTCTTGAATCTTCTATCGACTGCGATAGTGTATCTTGCGATTGCTGTTGCCTGTTCCCCTTGGGAATAACGAACTTCAGGATCTCTGGTCAATCGTCCCATCAGAATAACTTTATTCATACGATTTCCTCTCTTTCTGGAACAGGGGATCTATCCCACGGTCCTAAATCCTATGTTCTATGTCTATGCCTCGTCTTTTCTCACGCATAAGAAACGAAGTACGTTGTCCATAATGCGGACATCCTGCTCTACTAATGCCGGAACTCCTGCCTCAGCGTCGAACTGAATGAAGTAGTAGAAGCCTTCGCTCATCTTCTGGATGTCGTAAGCTAATTTCTTCTTACCCCAGTCTTCTACTTCTGTTACAGTACCACCGGCACGTACGATGTACTCTTTTGCCTTTTCTACTGTGGCTGTTCTCGCATCATCTTCGATCTTTGCACTGACGATGAGTGCTAATTCATATTTGTTCATGCGAATTTTCCTCCTTTTGGTCTCTGGCCCAGCCGCTTGCTGCTGAACAAGGATAATTTAATATATCACGAATACATACTATAACATGAGATTTCCGGAATTTCAAGCTTTTTTTCGAATTTCTTTTGTATTTTTTTCCACGAGCTTGCGCGCAACCATAATCTGATGACCGCACCCTTCGCACTTCAATCGGAAATCGGCTCCGACGCGCAGGATTTCCCACTCGCTGCTGCCGCACGGATGCTTTTTTTTCAAACGGACAATATCTCCTACTTCATATTGATCCATGTTACAATTCCTCTTTTCTTCTATATTATTTATATGATGTCGGGGGCAAAAGGGGTTAATGAAAATCTGAATTGTCATATTGCACGAAATAAATTTTACGTTTGTGACTTAATGAAGGATATAAGATTTTCTTAATGTTTTGTATGTATCCCAGCAACTCGGCAACAGGATGTTGCCGAGAGCCCTAGCTGAGCCACGGACGGCGAATCTTGGGCGGTTGCGGTCGCAGACTAGATTTATAACAAAACATTTAGAAAATCTTATATCCGTAATTCGGAACATACGTAAAAAATATTTTGTGCAATATGACAAACACAACTTATATCAGCCCCTTTTGCCCCAACATCTTTATTTATATGCCCCCAGCACCTCGCCGATGCTCCCCTGAATGACCAAGTCCGCTCTCCTGTCCATCGGGGTCGTGGACTTGTTGATGACAATCAGATGGCTTCCCTGAAAATAATCAATCAGCCCCGCCGCCGGATACACCGCGAGCGATGTCCCCCCGATGATGAGTGTGTCCGCATGGCTGATGTAATAAATGGATTCCCGCATGATATCGTTGTCAAGCCCCTCCTCGTAAAGGACGACATCCGGTTTGATGACTCCGCCGCACTCGTCACAGTGCGGAACGCCCTTCGCCTGCTGTATGTAGCGCGCATCAAACTCCCTGGCACATTTCTGACAGTAATTTCTGTGAATGCTGCCGTGGAGCTCTAAAACTTTTTTGCTGCCCGCCGCCTGATGAAGACCATCGATGTTCTGGGTGACGACCGCTTTAAGCTTCCCCTCCCGCTCGAGCTCTGCGAGCTTTAGGTGCGCAGTGTTTGGCTTCGCGTCTAAACAGAGCATTTTGTCCTGATAAAAACGATAGAACTCCTCCGTGTTTCTGACGTAAAAACTGTGGCTTAAAATCGTCTCCGGCGGATAGTCGTACTTCTGATGATACAGACCATCCACACTTCTAAAATCCGGGATTCCGCTCTCCGTGGACACCCCCGCCCCACCGAAAAATACGATGTTGTCTGATTCTTTTACTATCTGTAAAAATTCTTCCAGTCCCTGTATTTTCATAATGACCCTCTCTTCCCTGCTATCCCTCTCCTGTCGTTCCCCTGAATATCTTTTGCCGATAGAAAAAAATATTCAAAAAAATCTTCAAATACCATCTACTGACATTTGAAGATTTCTGAAGTTGCGGGAATAGGATTTGAACCTATGACCTTCGGGTTATGAGCCCGACGAGCTTCCAGACTGCTCCATCCCGCGCTAACGTTTACTAATCTATTATAACACCTTTTTTTCTTTTGTCAAATCCCTGCCAGAAAAATACTCATCGCTATCCCTGCAGCCGTCGCGACAAGCGCGCCTGCGAGCGTGTAACGCCCCTTTTTAATGCGGACGCTCATGAAGTAGACCGACATCGTGTAAAAAATAGTCTCCGTGCTGCTGAGCATAATTGACGCCGCCAATCCGAGGAAGGAATCCGTCCCGTACTCTTTGTAAATATCTAACAGCAGCCCTGTCGCCGCCGAGGAAGAAAACATCTTGACGACAGCAATCGGCAGCAATTCCGCCGGAAAATGAATCTGCTCCGTCACTCTCCCGAGCAGTTCCGACAGATCCTCCAAAAAACCGGATGCCCGCAGGATTCCGACCGCCACCATCAGCCCTACCATCGTCGGCATAATGCCGATGACCGTGTGAAACCCGTCCTTCGCACCCTCTACGAACTGCTCATAGACATTCTGCTTCATCACAATCCCCATTCCCACTATGTAAAAGATGAGAATCGGTATTATCGCATTTGATAGAAAAATAAGAAAATTCACCGCTCACTCCTTTGCTCCGCGGCAAGCGATTTTGCTTTCTTGATATACTATATGTAACACCGGCCGGAATTATTCTCACCGTGTAGAAAAATTTCGTTTCTCAAATCTTCATACAAGCACTCGATTTTCCTCACTACTTGCATACAGGAAAAGAGAGAGTACTACTGATACTCTCTCTTGCTATACAGGAAATCCACCGGCTTCGCATCCCGGGTGTAACCGGATGCTACGCAGGTCACTTCCCTCGGCTGCTTTTTTGTCTCTTCTTCTAAGATGCTGCTAAATTCTGCCGTCCTTTTTTTTCTGTCCTCTTTTTCTCTCTGCCTGCGCCTGTTGAAGGCTTCCAGTGGATTGATTACGACAATTGATTGAACTTGTAAAATACTACCATCTTGGTATTTTGCTTTAATCCCCTCCTTGGGTGCATATTTTAATTTGTTCTACTTTCTATATCGGTATTTTGTCAAAAAATTCAATACTTTCGTTCTAATTCTCTGACAATTCAGCCGTGTTTTTTTCCACTGCCCATCAGTTTGCAAAAGAGGATTGCCGCGACTGTGCTGACAGTCGTCGCAATCATGGCGGGCGCGACGACCGCGACCGGATTCACACTCCCGTACTGGCTGCGGTAGGCTAAAATATTGACAGGAATCAGCTGGAGGGAGGAGATGTTTAAAATCAAAAAATCACACATCTCCCGGCTGGCAGTCCTCCCTCCGGTAAGATGTGTTCCATCCTCGAGAAACTCACTGTTTCCACGCTCCGCCTCGAGCCTGCCCAGCGCCTCCATCGCTTTTAGTCCCGCCGGCGTCGCTGCCCATCCGAGCCCAAACAGATTGGCAATGATGTTCATGGCGAGGTATTTGTTCGCCTCATGCTCCGGTGGAATCCGCGGAAAAAAAAAGCGCAGAAAGGGGTTTAACTTCTTTTCTGCGCTTTGGATAATTCCCGACTTCTCTGCAATTCTCATCATACCGACCCAGAATGCCATTACGCCGGTCATCGTAATGCATAGAGTAATCGCTTCTTTTGCTGACGAGAGCGCCGCCTCGGAGACCTCCGGCAGCTTCCCCTGAAAGGCGCCGTACACAATGCCAATCAAAATCATAAATGCCCACAGATAATTCATACGGACTGTCTTCCTTTTGTTCAGTGTCCTTTCAGTCTATGCTGTATTTTCTTCTTTATGCCGGCTGAACAGTCCTATTTCTTCTCAAACATGTGCAATGTATTGCTGATACTCTTTGCCATCTCAATGATATCGTATTTATTTTCCGCCAGATAATGCTCTAAGTGGTCGATTTCTTCACTCTGGAACCCCTGATGCTTGTGAATCTTACAACTTGGGATACTTCCCTCCGCAAAATCGCTTCCACGTTCAAAGGATACCGAGATGTATGGCTTCCCATCCTTGGTCAAAACTTTTGAATAAGTCATCTTTACTTCTTCGTCCTGCTGCATCTTACTCTCCATTTCTGCGAATTCCCTTTCGCTTTTTGTGTGTTTACTTTTTCCGCTTACCGATTACATCAGTGGAATATAGTTTTCAATTTTTTTAATATAAGGATTCGGGTAGTAGCATCTTTTGACACCCGAATCCTATTATTATATATCGGCCACTTTCTCTTTTTTCCTAATGCGTTCCGTAGCTATCGTAATCATTTAATATGGTGTTTTGACAGTCGAACACGAACACGTCCCCCTGCGCAAAGGTGTAGGTTGTTCCGTCTCCATCTTTTCTTTCGGTCTGGTATTCCTCCACCGCCCACATATTGCAATAGCCCCGCCTCTCATTGGCGCTGTTTTTATAGTTGAGGTGTGCCGCCTTACCATAGCGGGAAGTCAGATCCACATTGACAATGAGATATCCTCCCCGCAGAAAAATACTGTCCCGCAGCCTGATGCGCCCGCCGCAATCTTTGATGTACGCCCGCAGATTGACCGTTTCCGGTACGATATAGACATCCGCAGGAATCCGGCAGCTTCCCGACCAGAGTGTTTTTGTGGAATCGATTGCGCTGCTGTCCAACTCAAATGGCAGGGAAATCTCCTCCAACGTATCTTTGTCATAAAGCCGCACCCGCTGCCTGCCGCTTCCGTCCCTCTCCATATAATAATAAGCCGGTTTTAGGGTCATCCCCATCATCTCCCCGTCCCGGCGCCCGATTGTCTCGAAGGAAAAATCGACGCGGTATCCGAGTCCCACCGCACCGGCATTTGGATTGTAGGGGTGGCTTCCTTTTAAGAGCGGACACAGATAGATGGAGTCCGCCGTCCGCTGCCGTTTTCCATTGCAGTCGCTAAGCCCCGCATAATAGCAGGTTCCCGACCTCCTCTGCTGCACGATGTTCCAGAATACGCTCTGCCAGCGCGGATAATCAATTACATCTGTAATTTTAAAACCGTAGAGCCGCCCGACAACGGTAACTGGAATTTTGTGTTCTGCGGCATAGTATTTTTTATCGAGGTTGGCGCTCTCCTGCGCGGTCTCGTCTGCGCCGCAATTTATGGCGATGGTGCGGAAGCTCACGGTGAAATCGCCCTCCTCCACCCACTCCGGCAGCGTAAAGCCCGTCTTTTTTTCCCGGAGAGAAATCCAGCTTCCCGCCGCAATCTCCTGTGTTCCATAGCGCACGGCAAACGGAAAGTTCACCTGATAATCCCGCACATAGGTGTCGTAATCCCGCGCCCCGTAGCCTCTGCTTGCGATGTGTTCTCCCGCCGCAGAGATTTCCACGGAAAAACCGCGCCCGAGAATCAGACTTATATTTTCAGTTGGATTAACCTGCTGATTCCACGCCTTCTCATCGGAGACTGCCGCCCGACAGACCACAGGCGTGTGAACCGAGAGCGAATTGGTGCGGCTGACCGGGGAGCTCACGCACTCCTCCGTCCCCACTTTTTTATAATATGCCGTCACCGTATTCGGATAGGTCTCATTCGCAGCATCGGTTCGAATCTGCCCCGCCGCCTCAAAAACCGGAAGCAACTGTTCCCCGGAGAGTGCCGTCGGTGCGGCAGTCTCCTTCTGACTCCACCCGCTCTTGAGGTAGTCCACCCCGTCGAGTGTAAACCCATCGTTGTTTACGGAAATCTGCGCAACCGTTTCCTCCACTTTTTCCTTTACGCCTCCATACGGAATCGCAGGACAGCGGTCTCCGCCCCACAACGTACCCCCATCCACCTCCACGGCAGTCTCCGGAAGCACCATGTAATTTTCCTGATTGAATATCAGGGCAATTTCCGGCTTGTATGTACTGTTAATCCGCTTTGTATTGCATAAAGCGGCGTTTTCTATCGTCGCATATTCCAGATAATAGGGCGTGATTTCCCGGATTTTCCAGTAGGAGTAAGTGCGCTCTATGTCATAGAAATCAAGAATCGTCACGTCCTCCTCGTGGTGTCCGTCCTCCTCCCAGATGAGCTTATAGTGCACCCTGGCTGCAACGGGGAACGTGTATTTTCCCCAGAGGTGTTCAAAGAGAGCCTGATAGAAAACTTTTTGAAGATTTCCCGCCACATTGACCTGTTCCCCGGAGGGAATCGCCTCCTCCACGTCGTAGGTTCCCGAGGTCAGGGAGAGCACATTGAGCCCCGGCAGATTCTCTTCCTGCACAGCGGAGTTCCTTTCCACCAGCTCACTGTACTCCTCCACCACGGGCACTCGGTCGAGCATCTCCGGATTTCCCGGAAAATAGACCTCCTTGTCAAAATGCGTGCGCAGTGCATCCGGGTCCGACCAATTCCTCGCCCCCGCGATTCCCTCGAAGGTGTCATAGACCTCGCCGGTCAGCGTTCCGCTGTAGTTCATGCTCCCCTTCGCCTTCTGGTTCTCCACGACCGTCATGACGGAATCGAGATACAGCATTCCCCCGTTTAAAAAGAGATCGTTCGCCCACTCCTCCGAACAGAGAAGGATTTTCTGGTAGATGTCCTCCTTGCGGATACAGAAATACTTATAGCTGTACCTGCTATCCGTCGGGTCCGGAAGACTCTCCTTCGTGGTCTCGAGTCTGACGCGGACGGACATTGTCTGCCGGATTGGCTTCGCCTCCCGCTTGATGGTAAAACCAATCGTCCGGTATCTGACGGACGATGTCGCATTTTTATCCCTCGTCGTCATCCAGAGGTTCCCCTCCGCGTCAAACTCCAGACGCTCCCGATATAAGTCAGACGATGCGGCGAACCGCTCCTTCGCCTCCCTCCAGAAACGCTCCTGAAACGATGGCTGTCTCTCCTGCCCCGACGTCTCGATTCCACCGGATAGACACAGAGATGCCAGAATCAGAACAACTATCTTTCTGATATTTTTTAATTTTTTTCTAATTGGAATCATTCCTCCCGATTACATATTAAGAGAAACCTTTACATATGATGTAGTAACAAGATATAATAGAATTAGGCTTTTATTCTAACATAGGAAATGAGGTATTTCAAGTTTGATGCATCGATCCAATACATTTTTTAAGAAAAAAGAAAGGCAGCTTTCGGCTGCGGCCTGCCTCCTTTTAGGTGCGGGCCTTGCAATCGGTTGCGCTTACACAGACCATAAGAATCAGACCTCCCTCGGAACCGGGGAAGGCGATCCGGAAATCACTGCGGAATTTGATACCTATCTGGATGAACTATTTACAAACGAAGTTTCATCCAATCTCATCAATCTGCACTATACGCTCGCCGAGCCTCAAAATTACGGCATCGATGATTACGAGGTCACGCTCGGTTCCGTGTCGACTGACTCGCTCAACGAGACCAATGCAACGCTGGAGAATACGCTTGCCCAACTGAAAAATTTTTCCTATGATTCTCTCTCCGGCGAACAGCAGCTCACCTACGATATCCTGGAGGATTACCTTACCCTGCAGCTCGATCTGGCGGATTATACTTACTACGATGAGATTCTGCGCCCATCGACCGGAACACAGGCACAGCTCCCTGTCCTCTATGTGGAATACACGTTCCGGGACAAACAGGACATCGAGGATTATCTCAATCTCATCGCCCTGACGGACGAGTACTTCGATGAGATTATCACCTTTGAGCAGGAAAAGGCGGATGCAGGTCTCTTCATGTCGGACTACGCCTGTGATACGGTCATCTCCCAGTGTGAGGACTTTGTGGAAAATCCGGAAGAACATTATCTGATTGAAACATTCAACAATAAGATTGACGCCTTTCCCGATTTGAACGACACCGAAAAAGATACTTATAAGATTGAGAACGAGACATTGGTTCACGACCATGTCATTGCCGCATACAATCACCTCGCCGAAGCGATGCGTGAATTGAAGGGAAGCGGCACGAACGATATGGGGCTGTGCTATTTTCCGGACGGCGCCGACTTTTACGAACATCTTGTCTACGCCGCAACCGGCTCCTCTATGAGCATGGAGGAAATGAAGAACGCCATCGACAAACAGCGTTCAACCGATTTAAATGCATCGAACAATCTCATGAGCGACGACCCGGAACTCTGGTCAAAATGCAGGGAGGCGGATATCGATCTCACAGAACCTGCCATTATGCTGGACACACTTCAACAGAAGATGCTCGCTGATTTTCCGAGTGCTCCGCAGACGAATTTTTCAATCAACTATGTGGCTGACTGTATGGTGGAATACATGGCTCCCGCTTTTTATATCACTTCACCGATTGACGACTACACAAATAATTCTATTTATATCAACCCTTCCTCGAACTATGATGCGATAAAACTGTTTACCACTCTGGCGCATGAAGGCTATCCCGGCCATCTCTACCAGACTGTCATGACACACTCCGCAGGCATTGAACCAATCCGTTCCATGTTAAACTACTCCGGTTATGTGGAAGGCTGGGCGACCTATGTGGAGATGCAGTCGTACTCCTATCTTGGACTTGACGAGGACGTGGAGTCTCTCCTGCGGATGAATCAGACGGCGCTTTTAAGCCTCTATGCAACTACAGACATCGGTATCCATTATGACGGCTGGTCTCTCGCGGAGACGGAGACCTTCTGGGAAGGATACGGCATCTCTGATTCTGAGACAGTCCAATCTATCTATGAATTGATTGAAGAGGAACCGACGCATTATCTGGAATACTATGTCGGCTACCTTGAATTTTTGAATTTGAAAGAGGAGATGCAGCGCACCTACTTTACGAATTTTAATGAGAAGGCATTTCACCTTGCCATCGTAAACATTGGCCCGGCACCGTTTGAGATTGTTGAAAAATATCTGCCTTCTTACTATGAGGCGGCACTGAAGGATTGTGTGGATGACAAATAGACGTCATCCACACATTTCTTAGAAAACACAAGAAACAACTACGCATATATACAGATAGGACATCATTTATGGGAGAATTCATCTTAGGTTATATTACAAATTTTTTAAGCTATTCTAATTTTGCTCTTGCAATCAGCTTTTTTGAAAATAAGACAATTCAAAAATCAAAACGAATCTTTCTCGTTTTGATTATCGCACTCCTCTCCCTTCTTTCCTTCGGTATAAGCGATGTCGGAAATTGTGTTGCCATACTATTTTTTCTGATTGTGCTGAATGCTATATTTGCTGTTTCAAACCTCGCGCTCCGCACGCTGCAAATTATTTTTTCATTTTTGTCCGTCGAGCTGTTATATAACATGGGAATTCTCTTTTTTATCATTGTGGAGCAATCTCTAGGCTTAGCAACAAGTGCAGACCTAAAAAACTTTTTTGCCGCTCTGTCGGTCTTTCTCAATGTTTTGCTATACAAGATTATTCTCAAAAAATGTAATCTCGGGAATTTACCCGCGGACAGATTCAAATATTTTTTCTTCTACTTCGTGCTTCTGGCTGCGGATTTTATTATCTCTCATGGTTTTTTTGAATACATTTTAGCGCAAAATGAAACACATTCTCTGGTTGTAATTAATCTGGCATATGTCGTTATCAGCATAGGCTTTTATTTTGAACTTATTCTTGTCATATATTTTATGGCAATGAATGATGTACATAAAAAGAATGAACAAATGGCAAAAATGTATTTGAATATGCAGCAAAATTATTATGAATATCTGGAAAAAAGAGAGGAAGATACCCGTAAATTTCGACATGATATACGAAACCATCTGACCATGATACGGTTGCTTTACAACGATAAAAAATATACCGAGATTGAAAAATATCTTGATGAATTTGACGTAAAGATGTCCCAGCTTTCTCGAAGTATAGATGTCGGCAACGAAATTGTAAATGCCCTGCTCAATTACTATAAGAATTGTATGCAAAAAAAATCTATCCACTTTGTTGTTGATGGCAGACTTCCGGAGCTAATCCGCATTTCAGCCTACGACTTATGCACAATTTTATCTAACCTATTAGACAATTCCATAGAGGCATCATCACATCAACACGATTCGACGGTGAAACTGAGTTTTTCATTTGATGACATCCATTATATGATTACATGCGTGAATCCATGTAAAAACATAGTCAGAAAAAATAACACCAGAGATCATGGATTTGGTCTCAAAAATGTAAAGGAAACGATTTACAAACATCATGGGATTATAGATATATCTGTTGAAAACGAAATTTTTTTTGTTACTATCATCCTTCCACGAAATGAGGGGGTTAAATGAGAATTACAGTTATTGATGATGATGTCTACTGGAGAGATTACATTTCCAAAGAATGTGAAAAAATATTGATGGAAAATACGCAGGACTTTCTCATAGAATGTTATCCAAACGGTGAATGTCTTTTTACCGACACCGCTTATGATATTATTTTTTTAGACATAGAAATGGATATGGAGAACGGGTTGGAAATTGCCAAACGGTATCGCGCTCATCACAGAGATACCATTATTATTTTTGTTACATCTCACGTAGAATTCAGTCGAAAAGGTTATATGGTCGATGCCTTTCGCTATATTGTGAAGGAAAATCTAAAAGAGGAACTAGATGAAGCAATACATGCCATTCTGAAAAAAAGGGAACAGGTTCATCCTATAACATTCCATATCATTCATTTTGGAAGCAGGACAATTCAAATGAATGATATTTATTACATTGAAACTGAGAAAAGAAACATTAGAGTTCATCTGGAAAAGGAATCTTTTCTGGCAAGTGATCGTATTACGGAAATCAGTGAAACACTCTTACAATATCATTTTTATCGTACACACAAATCTTATTTGGTGAATATGAATTGGATACATAGTTTTGATTATGAGAATATTTATTTCACAAATAGGGAAAAAGCTATGCTTAGCACCCGCAACTATTCTGATTTTAAAAAAACTTTTTTTGAATATAAAATCGAAATGGCAAATAAGTAATAATGCTCTATTTTTACTGCGGTTGCGCAAAAATAGACACGCTTGCGCAACTCATCTTGTGCATTCATCTTCCTTTGCATAAAATGTTTTTATCAAAACGTTTTGAAAATACAATTCAAAGGAGAGGATTCAACATGAAGAACCATAAAAGATTTATTACATTTGTGCTGACCGCGTCTTTTTTCATTCTGCTGTCAGCAGGGTGTGCCGGAAGTGCCGACTGGAGATACACTAATCTGCCGGGCGGCTACGAATTAATCCGCTCCAGCGCAAAAAGTATTAACCTCGCCAAAGCGGATTCTCAATATGAGGTTTTGGCAACCAATGTCGTTGAAGGATATATCTCTCAATTTATCGTCTGTGGAGATTATATCCTCGTTGCAAATGAAAAAGATGACTCCACAACATTCTACCTTGTAAATTCAAAGGATGATTCCGTACAGGAATTTGAGTCCGAAGCTGATTTATTCGATGCTGCCAGCGAATGTGGAATAACTGTAGAACAAAACTGGATCAAAACAAGCGATATTGAACATAACTAACTATATTTACTCCGTCAATTCAAGAATATAGGTTAATTCTCTCGCCGTTTCATCCCGCTTGGCATAGGTGCGCTGTCCGTTGCTATCAACCAATGTCATTCCCAATTTCTCCATAACTTTTGCGGACGGGGTATTACGCCAATCACATTGTGCTATGATTTTTTCCAATTTCAAATCATTTCTGGCAAAATCTACAATAGCCTCTGCTGCTTCTGTAACATAGCCTTTGTTCCAATGCTTTTTGTTGAGTATCCAACCAATCTCGCCCTGTGTTCCCGTCTCATCAAGACAGATTGAAACAGCTCCAATCTGAAGACCATCCAAGACGATTGCAAATTCATAAAAGGAAGGATGAGGCTGCTTCCATTCTGTGTCCACGTCACGCAAAAACGCTTCGGTTTCTTCTTCGGTGTCGTTTGGAAGCCAAAGCATATAGGTTGTGTTCTCAATGTCGCTTGCGTATTCGTGCACTGTCTTTAAGTCTGTCAAAGACAACGGCCGCAGCAACAGTCTTTTGGTTGTTAAATTCATATCACTGTCTCTCCCTTTTTCTCTGATTATACCAACTGCATAACCCTGGCTTCAATCTCTTTTAGTTCCTCCATTGACAATGCTGGCACATAACGTGCAATTTTTTCAAGAGAGAGTTCTCCGTCTTTCATCATTCTTTCGGCGATTTCTCTTGCGCTTTTTAATTCTGCTTTCTGTGCTGCTTCATTTCTCATATCTTCCATAATCTTACACATAATCGCCACTCCTTCCCTATCTTGCTTGAAGTACCTCGCTTTTTTAGCGAGCGCCTCATAATTCATATCATCGGGATTGGTACATGAAAAATCGTGCATTAACTTGCCAACTTCATCATTGCCCCTGTACTTACCATTCACATATAGAATATGCGAACCGTCACCAAACAATACTTTATCTTCCCCGATTGTAATATATCTCTCTACCGGATAGATCGGCTGATTTCCTTTCATCACATCATTTTCTGTAATAAAAATAACATAGCTGTCGGGAATAGCTTCCGTATCATCTCCGGGTTTTAGTATATGTGCATCCAACAAACTGCTATTGTGTCTTGCTCTCCTTGCGCCTGCCCCTGCGTCTGACCTCTGAATTTCCACATCGAATTCTTTCCCGGTGCTGTCAACCGCATGAACATCTAAAACAGCAGAACGTCCCTGCAAGTTTTTCAGAGTTTCCTGTGTCCGAACCGATTTGATCTTGATGTCCTTCCGTCCTAAAACAATCCGAAGTATCAGTTCCACACCCTCAAAATTGTCTGCAAGGCAGACGGTCATAAAATCATCATCCATATATCGGAGTAATTTCAAACGCTGTAAATCCTCTTGATGAATCTGCTCTGGTGTATTCAAAAATATCACCTTCTTTCGTCACTTTTATTATACATCAGACAGTATCCTTTGAAAACTGAATTTCTGTGACATTTTTTCCAAACTTAGTGTATCTTCCATTTTCCTTTCTCCCCAAAACTGAAAAAATCATTGGAAAAACAGGCAATTACAATGCTTATGCTTGACTTAATGTTCAAATTCTAGATACTTGTTTGTGTCTATAGTTTATGTATGTTATCATAATGAATAAACTAAAAGTTTTAAAATTATAGAGGTAAGCGAATATGCCACATGTAGAAATTAAATGCTTTTCTGGCAGAACAGAAGAACAAAAAAGAAGATGCGCCGAAAAAATTGCAGAAGATATTTCAGAAATACTTGGATGTAAAATTTCAAGTGTTTCTGTTGCAATAAAAGACATTAATGAAGAAGACTGGAAAGAAGAAGTTTGGGATAAAAATATTATTGCAAATAAGGATTATTTATATAAAGAACCCTGATACACATGTGACTAAGTCCAGTTTCGATGAGGAGGTAACATATGCCGTGATAAAAAAGCACGCCCCTCCTCATTTCACTGCATTTGCGCAAAAAATATTAATCCCGTCAAGACAGATTTCAAAGATGAGATTTTGGCAGCCGATATCATTGATGGATAAGTGCCTGATAGATGTCGCGTTTGCTGACCCCGCGGTCCTTTGCCACGAGTTTCATCGCCTCTTTGCGGGAGATCCCCTGGCTCTCATAGACCTGCATATGGTCCTCGATTGTCATGGATTCCCACGATTTTTTCTCCTCCTCGACAATCTCCTGCATGGTCTTTCCTTCGATGACTAAGACATATTCTCCCCGCGGTTCATTGTCGTTATAATATAATAAGGCATTTTCTATTGTCGTTAATGTCTTTTCTTCATAGCGCTTTGTCAGCTCCCGGCAGATGGTAATCCTCCGATCGCCGAGCGCATTTTTCAATTCCTGCAATGTTGCCACGAGATGGTGCGGCGCCTCGTAGACAATGATTGTCCTCGTCTCGTCCCTAAGCCGCTCTAAAATGAACGCGCGCTCTTTTTTCTCCCTCGGTAAAAATGCCTCAAATGCAAAACGTCTCGTCGGAAGCCCCGACATTGTGAGTGCCGTGATGCAGGCTGCCGCCCCCGGCAGCGAGGTCACTTCGATTCCCTCTTCATAACAGATGCGTACAAGCTCCTCACCCGGATCTGAGATTCCGGGCGTCCCTGCATCTGTTATCAACGCGATGTTTTTTCCCTCGCGGAGCTTGTCCACAAGCTGGTAGGCTTTCTCAATCTTATTGTACTCATGGTAGCTCGTCATCGGCGTCTTGATTTCAAAATGATTCAGCAGCTTGATTGAGTTTCTCGTATCCTCTGCTGCAATCAGATCCACTTCCTTTAACGTCCGCAGGACACGGTATGTAATGTCTTCTAAATTTCCGATTGGAGTGGCGCACAAATATAATTTTCCCTGCTGTTTCTGTTCCATAATTTCCTTCTATGATGCCTGGGGCAAAGAGGGTGCTTCGCACCAACCGAACACAATATGTGTGTTTGCAAGCTCGCTTACAAACACACGTAGTTGTGTCGATTTCGCCCCGAAGGGGCGTTTGCCTCCGGCATCCTTCTATTGTTTGTTATTTATTCTTCATTTCCCGGCAATTTTATATCTATTATTATACGCCAGATGTTGTAAAAAACAACGTAAAATTTTACAGTATCTTTTCTATCCTCTCTTTGATTACTTCAAAATCTGTTGTCGGCTCAAACCGATCAATAACCTGACCTGAACGGTCTACCAAAAATTTTGTAAAATTCCACTTGATGTCCGGACTGCTCTTATAATCCGGATGTTCTCTTTCTATCATACTTTCTAACATTGGTGTCAAAGGATGTTCCGGATCAAATCCTTTAAACCCCTGCTTATTCTGCAAATACTTGAATAATGGATTGGCGTATTCGCCATTAACCAACACCTTTGCAAAATGAGGAAATTTGATACCGAATTTCGCATCACAGAAGGAAACAATTTCCTCATTGCTTTCCGGTGCCTGCTTTCCAAACTCATTGGAAGGGAATTCTAAAATAGTAAATCCTGTATCTGCATACTTTTCATATAAATCTTCCAAATCATCATACTGCGGTGTAAATCCGCATCGGGTTGCACTGTTTACTATCAAAAGCACTTTCCCTTCGTATTCTTTTAATGAAACAAAATCTCCGTTTACATTTTCACACTAAAATCATATATATTCATAATAAATATCTCCTTCTATATATTCTCAAGCATCTTATACAGGAGTGTATACAACTGCATTGCCTCTTCCTTCTCCAGCTTCATACAGTCTGCCATCTGTTCCGGCACATGCACTGCTCGTTCTTTCAAGGCTTCTCCATTCTCTGTAATGGATACGTTTAACACCCTCTCGTCCTCTCTCGAACGGCATCTCGTTACCCATCCCTTTTTCTCCATTGTTTTCAGCAGAGGGGTTAATGTGCCGGAATCCAGATAAAGATACCTGCCAAGTTCCTTTACAGTCAGTTCTTTGTGTTCCCACATCACCATCATGGCGATATATTGGGTGTATGTCATGTCCAACTCGTCCAGAAAAGGTTTATACCGGCGTATCACCTCTTTGGATGCCGCATACAACGGGAAACATAGTTGATTTTCCAGTTTTAATTTATCATATTGATTTTTCATGATTGGTTACCACCCTTTTGCTATATTGTACCGACTATCTCCGAATCATATCAACGTTTCTATGCACTTCTCGAGTTCCTTCATATCTGCCGTTGGCTCAAAACGTGCTACCACAGTCCCCTCCCGGTCTATTACGAATTTGGTAAAATTCCATTTAATATCCGGGTTGTTCTTATAATCTTTGTCAATCTTTTTTAACATGGCGGACATTGCTAATGCCTTAACGCCCTTTCCAAAGCCCTCAAATCCCTTCTGTGTCTTCAAATAGTGATATAGTGGCAGTTCATTCTCCCCATTTACATCAGATTTCTTCATCTGTGGAAACTGAGTGTTGTATTTCAATGTACAAAACTCATGAATTTCTTCATCTGTACCCGGTGCCTGTCCTGCAAACTGATTGCAGGGAATGTCAATGATTTCGAGTCCCGCATCGTGATACTTCTCATACATAGCCTCTAACGGTTCATAATGCGGTGTAAATCCACACCCGGTCGCCGTATTCACTATAATCATAACCTTTCCTTTATTATCTGCCAAGTTCAATTTCTGTCCATCTGCCATCTGCAGTTCATAATCATAAATACTCATTCTCTGTTCTCCTTTTAATTGATATAAATTTAATTGTGCGCAATCTTTATGGGGTGATTAGATTGTACACAACCTAATTTTGTTTGTCAATACTTTTTTGAATTTATTTCTCCACCTCATCATACCCGTAAATCTCATAGATTTCATCGGTGTACACTCCCGGCTCCTGATAGATAATCAGTGGTTTCTCCACCGTCAGACGCGATTTTCCGCCGCGAAGACCTTCGATCAATACCATCGACGGTTCCTTGTCGACGTAAGAGTGCACCATGCGGAGACGTTTCGGCTCAATCTTGCAGGCGACCATCTTACTCATGATCTCGGCGAGGCGAAACGGCCGGTGCACCATGAAAAAGCGCCCGTTCGTCTTTAACATCTTTGCGCTCTCGCGCAGAATATCGTCTAAGGTACAGAGAACTTCATGGCGGGCGATTGCCTTCGCCTCACTGCTCGCCTGCTGCCCGTGATCCCCGATCATATAGGGTGGATTTGTGGTGATTACATCAAAAGAAGATGCTCCAAAAATTTTTGAAGCATCCCGGATATCACCTGTCACAATATCAATTTTATCTTCCAAATGATTGTAGATAACACTCCTTTGCGCCATCTCGGCACTCTCCGCCTGAATCTCCAACGCAGAAAAATGAGCTGCCTTTGTCTTTGCCTCCATCAGGATTGGAATCACTCCTGTGCCGGTTCCAAGATCTAAGACGAGATCCCCTTCCTTTGCCTTTGCAAAATCGGACAGCAGTACAGCATCCACACCGAAACAGAAGCGCTTCGGATCCTGTATCAGGTGATAGCCGTTGCGATAGAGGTCATCTAATCGTTCATTCTCTCGAATCAGATTATTTTGCATCATCGATTCTGGACTTTCCTCCTTTATCTTCTAAGGCTTCCAGTTCCTTCAGCTCCTTCGCGGAAAGTTTCACGTTCTCTTTTCTGCGCTTCGGCTTAAACTTCAACTGATCAACACGGTAATCGCGAATCTCTTTCTCATCGTCTAATTCCACAATAACTTTTACCATCTGGCGCAGTACACTGACGGAGCTGACTTCTCCTTTTAATCCGTCATCCGTAGTTACATGGTCGCCGACATTCGGAAGGCGGCTGTTCAGATATTCGTAAGTCTCCTCCTCATTTTTCAGGCAGCACATCAGACGGCCGCACACACCCGATATCTTCGTCGGGTTTAGGGAGAGATTCTGTTCTTTTGCCATCTTGATTGACACCGGTGCGAACTCGGAGAGATAAGTGTGGCAGCACAGGGCTCGTCCACAGATTCCAATGCCTCCCATAATCTTTGTCTCATCGCGGACACCAATCTGACGCAGCTCAATCCTCGTGCGGAATACCGCCGCGAGATCCTTTACGAGTTCGCGGAAATCGATTCTCCCGTCCGCCGTAAAATAGAACAGCAATTTATTGTTGTCAAATGTGTACTCCGCATCCACAAGTTTCATCTCGAGTTTGTGTTTTGCAATTTTTTCGAGGCAGATTTTGAAGGCGTCTTTCTCCTTCTCATGGTTGCGCTCCTCGACTTTTAAATCCTCTGCGGTTGCGACCCGGATAACCGGCTTTAACGGCTGGATTACCGATTCCTCCGGCACATTCTTCGGCGGTGTCATGACCGTGCCGAGCTCCACGCCGCGCGCAGTCTCAACAATCACCCTGTCGCCCGCTTTCATGTCCAACTTCGCCGGATCAAAATAATATATCTTTCCTGCGCTTCGAAATCGCACCCCTACTACTTTTATCATAAATTTCTTTACCCTTTCTATCCCCACGCAAACGTGGGCAATTTGTTTAGTTTTCTTTGATTGTCAACAAGAGCAGTTCCACCACCAGATCAAAATTGACATTGGCGTTCAATCTGGTCTTCGCCTTTTCAAGCGCTTCGATGATCGCCTCAATCCCCTGGTAGGAGCTCTTTGCTGCCTGTTTCTTGATGTCGTAAACCTCATCCTTGAAAATGAGCTTGTTCACATCGTTTGTTGCCTTAAAATATAAAATATCACGATACCAGATCATCATCAGATCAAAATAGTCGTTGATTTCCAATTTGTAATCCGCAATCTGTTTGACTGCCTCCGTCATCTCATAGAGTTCAATATCATCTACGCGCTTTAAGAGCTGGATGGCAGCATTTTTTAATTCATTGAAGCTGTCGGAGGATGCAAGCTGGATTGCCTTTCCGACATTCCCCTGCGCAAACGCCACACAGATATCCGCCTGATAATCCGGGAGCTGCCGCTCTCTCATGAGAAAATCTTTGATTTTCTCATCGCGCACCGCCTTTAGATTCAAACGGACACAGCGCGACAGAATCGTCGGCAGAAACATATCTGCATTTGTAGTTAAAAGAAGCAGCGTCGCATAGGCAGGCGGCTCCTCGATTGTCTTGAGCAGTGCGTTCTGTGCCTGCTGATTCATCTTCTCCGCCTCATCCACGATATAAATCTTGCGCTTGCTGCTGTAAGGCTTTACCACAATATCATTATTAATCTGCGTGCGGATATCATCCACAGAGATGGTATTCGGCTTCTCGTGGCGGACATAGATAATGTCCGGCTGATTGCCGCTCATCGCCTGTTTGCAGGAGTGACACTCCATGCAAGGCTCCGTACCGCCTTTCTCACATTGCAGTGTCTGGGCAAACGCCTTCGCTAACATCATCTTTCCGGACTTGTCGGGACCGTTCAAAATATATGCATGCGACACCTTGTCCGTCGCAATCGCGTTCTGTAAATGTTCTATGATTTGTTCATGACCAACTATCTCCAAAAAACCTACCATACTCTTTATTATACTCCTTTTTCTGCTGCGTTTCTACTTTTGTCCGTTTTTCCGACGAGGAAATTTTTCTCAAGTGTTAACAGTTGGGCCCGCGCCATTCGCAAAGCCGCCTCAAGTGAGAATATCCAGTAACAAGCCTCTGATTTCGCCTATCCGGCTCAGAATGGAAATGTGATCTTTCTCATCACTGCACAATTCCCTCGCCAGCTCGTCTAAATTCTCATCCACAAGTTTAATCAGACCATATACCCTGTGGCGTCCTTTCCTGTCTAAAAAATTCTCTCTGGAAAATTTGTGGGAGCGGTATACCACCTCATTCATAAACTCGCGGATTTTCTCGCGGTATTTTTTCATGTCACGGATGTCCATATGCTGTGCAATCAGATTTCCCTGCGTCGTGATATCATTCAACAGACTGTCAATCTTTGCCTGAAGACTCGCATCATCAATGGCACTTGCTAATGTATATTTAAAGGAACCATCCCCGAGTTCTGTTTTTACCGTGTCCGGCACCTGCGTCACCGGTGTGGTCGTATTGACTTTGATATCCATGAGATCACTCCCTTCTGTCCACTCTCCCCGGCGGATCCTGTGATGTTATCCACATTTTTTACTATTTTTTCCCTCCATTGTGGATAAATGAAACAATTTCCGCTTCTGTCGTGGTTAACTCCACATTTTGAAACCGTACTGCAATCCCTGCCTGCGCTAATTTTTCCTCCGAAAAATCCTCCTCGTCCGCTAAATATCGCCGGCACATCTCTGCGTACTTTGGTTTTTCCTGGCTTCGCTCCCGCTCTAATGCGCGGGCAAGCCGCAATCCGTTCTCCACTTCTATATAAATCGGAATAACCCGGTCACTTCCATAGTACTCTCTGATTTTTAAGAAGGACTCGAGCGTTCCGATAATCAGATAATCCTGGCCATCCGAACTGACCTGCCCGTCGTCCGCAGTAAAATACTTCCAGATGCCGTGTACCGTGTGATAGGCGCGAAGCTCAATCACTTTTCCCTCGCGCTCTAACTTTTGGGCATGCGCGTCGTCACAGAAAAAATATTCCACTCCGTCCCTCTCTCCGGCGCGGATTGGCCGCGTCGTATAGGATACGATTGTTTTTAAATTCAGACTCCCCTCGTTTTGCAGCATCTTATAGATGGTGTCCTTCCCGGAAGAGCTCTTTCCCATGATGCAATAAATCTTTCCCATGTTTCCTGCCTCTTAAGTATAATATAGTCGTCAAAAATATACAATGTTTATCCGCTTACTGCCGATATTCTTCGCCCCCTCCACGGTCAGCCCTAACTCCATGCAGCGCTCAATCTGACAGAGAAGCGTCCCGTCCAACACTTCTCCCGGCACGACAATCGGAATTCCGGGTGGATACAGATAGATGTAACCGGCGCTAACCTCGCCCTCTGCCTCCTCGAAGCTGACTTCCTTTGCCGGAAAATTCTCCGCCTGCGCAATCTGCATCTCACGCCGCCTCGGCTGATACATCGCGGCGACAAGATGTTCCATACTTGCCGTGTCCGCGTCTGTGGCACCGCTTGGGCGCGCTGTATCTATCGAACCGTCTGGGCGCGCCGCGCCTCCGCTTCCGTTCTCCCGCGCCAGCCGCTCATCAATCCCTGCGAGCGCCTCCGCCAGACGGTCGAAGCCCTCCTCTGTATCCATGACACTCGTCATTGCAAGCACATACTCGGCGGATGTCATCTCCGGCTCGAGATGATATTGATCTCTTAACTCTGCGCTAAGTTTCGTCCCGTCGTAGTCCTTTTCCTTTGAAAAAATGACAATCTTAGACGGATCCCAGTCGTGACAGCAGCCTGCAAAATCCTCCCGGCGCAGCACATGCAGCTTTCGCAGACCGGAGGTCCTTTGATAAAATCGTTGCAATTGTTTCTCATATTCCGAAAATAAGACATCTTTTTTCTCGCGGATGAAACGGATACACTGCTCCATCCCCGCCATCAACACGTAGGAGGGGGAACTCGTCTCGAAGATATCTAAATATTTTTCCACCCTCTCTGCGCTGATCCGATTAGAAAAAATATGGAGCAGCGCCGTCTGTGTAAAAGACGGAAGCGTTTTGTGCAGACTCATGATAACAAGGTCGGCCCCCTGTTTTCCCGCTTCCTGCGGAAATCCCTCCGAAAACCCGAGGTGCGCCCCATGCGCTTCGTCCACAATCAGAGGAACCCCGTGTGCGTGTGCCACAGCCGCGATACCCTTGATATCGGAAACGACACCCTCGTAGGTTGGAGACGTGATGAGAACTGCGGCGACATCCGGGTGTCTGCGGAGAGCTTCCTCCACCTGCTCCGGTGTAATCTCCCCCTGAATCCCAAATTCGTTGATTGCCGGGTAGAGATACTCCGCAAAAAGTTCGTTCAGATAGGCGGCGTGGTACACCGCTTTGTGGCAGTTGCGGGCAATCAAAATCTTATCTCCCTTTTGTGTGGCGGCACAGACCGCGGCTAGAATGCCGCAAGTGCTTCCGTTGATGAGATAGTAACTTTTTCTGGCCCCATAGAGTTCGGCTGCGCGCTGCTGCGCTTCCCGCAAAATGCCCTGCGCATGGTGCAGGTTGTCAAAACCGTCAATCTCGGTGATATCAATCTCATACGGGTCGGCAAACGGCAGCCCCTGCCGCTTGTGTCCCGGCATATGAAACGGATACATATCCGTTCTGCCGTACTGCATCAGTTTCTGGTCTAACTCCTGCATGTTGCAATCCCTCTCTCACTTTTTCTCACACATCTACCTATAACAGTTCAACACACAACTTTGCTCATATTCAGGCGCTCCGCCCATATCCGGAATGAAAGGCGAATTCATGCAAGCATGATTCGTCTTTCATTCCGGATATGGCTGAACTGTTACTTATACTTTGATTATAATATGAAAAGAATTGCAAAACAAGAAAAGAATGTGATATAGTAAAAGGCGATTTGGTAGAAAAAGATCAATTTTTGCGTTTAGAAAGGTTTTTTAGCTATGGAACATGCACTGGTAATCCTCTGCGGCGGCAACAGTGTCCGCATGGGTTCTGATAAAGCGCTCCTGCCCTTCGGGGATTGTTGTCTGATTGAATATCTCGTGCGGAAATTTTCTCCGCATTTTTCTAATATCTATCTGTCCGTGAAGAGAAAGGGGGACTATGCCCACCTGAATCTCGATGTGACAGAGATTGCCGACATCTATCCGAATGCCGGACCGATGTCGGGGCTCTTCTCTGCACTCTCCATGATGAGGGAGGATTCCGCTTTTTTTCTGTCGGTGAACACTCCCTTTTTGGAACCTCAGACCGCACTCTCGCTGCTTACCGCCATCGGTGACGCACAGATTTGCACACTGGAACAAAAAGAGACACCGTCGGAACTTCCGGCCGGTGTCTATACAAAAAGTATAATTACAACTGTAGGTAAATGTTTACTGCTCCGCAGATTGACCTTTGAAAATCTGTGTGACCGCTGCGTCGTCCGATATGTCACAGCCGGGGAGCTTATGGCATCGGATTCCACAACTCTGCAGACCGACACCCGGACACAGTCCTTTGTGACATCACAGAATGCTGTCAAGGCACAACTTTTTAACATGGACACGAGGGAGGATTACTACCGCGCGCTCGCCCGTCTGCAGAGCGTCCCGCTCTCCTGACTCAGATGCAGCCTGCTCTGCTGGGCGGCAACCCAACCTAACAGACGGCAACCCGCCCTAATGGGCGGCTAGCCTAAAAATCTCATCAGCCCCGGCATCCAGTCGTCAAAGAATATCTCATCCACACAGACTGCGTGCCAGACAGGCTTCATAAATGCCGTCATTACCGAAAGAACTTCCTGCCACGACGGTTCTTTCCGCTTCTGATGGCGCAGATATTTTTCCCAGCGTTTTCTCATATAGGTATAATCTGCATATCCTGCGATTGTATCCAGCCGGGCCTCATTCTTGACCACCGGCCGCTCCCTGCATCGCTCCTCTAAAATATCTCTCACATGTCTCGCATTCATCGCCTGCTCCGAGAGGATGCTGTAGACATTGTCAAACGTTCTCATATCGGGAATCAACTCCATCTTTTCCATAATTTCAAAGAGCTGCTCCGCTAAAAATGTCTCCACCGGATATTCATAGTAAGTGATTGTCTTGCCATTTTCCGTAAAAAGAGCTCTCTCCCTTTTATTTGGAATCAGGTTCTCGTACTCCACCGTCTGAAAAATCAGATAAACCGGTATCTCCTTTTTGCAGAAATCGGCGATAAGATTGAGTTCCACACGCCCGTCCTTCTCGACGGCATTGCCCCTCCAGGTCACACTCGCGCCCTCCTCCGCCGCAAAAATATGTGCAATCATCGCTAACCCCAGCATGCGCGAGAGTTTCTGCCCCGGTACGAGCTGCGTCGGCTCATAATTTTTCTCCTTCGGACAGTACCAGAAACGAAGGATGAGATCCTGCTTCTTTCTGCAGGCCTCCAACCCGATTTTGTTGCGGTCCCTCAGCCAAAGATACTCGTTAAATTTTGAATTGGCAATTCTCCGCATGACTTCTTCTAAAATATAACCTGCGACCAGATTGGAAAATGGAATCTCTGACTCCCCGCTGATTTTTGTGAGGACGTCATCATCGACCTTTCTCTGTTTCATCTACAGCCACACTCCTATCATACTCTGGACTTTTTTCAGCACCTTCCTCGCCTTGGCATATTCCATCAGCTTTGCGACATCCTTGTTCGGATCCTGAATGTAAGACAGCAGCCCCTCCTTGAAAAGCTCCCTGTCCATCTTGTCTTCGTATTTCAGACAGTCGCAGACTAAGCGTTCCTTCTCGTAAATCTTCATCTGCACTCCGGCGAGTTCCGTCGTCGTCACCCCGAGGGAAAGCGCCTCCGGCTCTGTATAAAACGGGGTCACCTGCGGGTAATCCAGCTTGAAACGCGACTTCGAGGTGTTCTTATCCACGGCGAGTTTCCAACCGTAAGGCTTTTTCGTGATGTACCGGTACTGGTACAGCGCACTCTCCATGCAGAGCACACAGTCCGGAAAAAGTCCGGCAATCAGCTCGTCCTCAGAGAAACCTTCCAGACTGACCGCATAATATCCACTCTTTACCCTGACAATGTCACCTTTATCCACAAACTGCAGAATTTTTCTGTAATCAATCTTCAATTTTGCAAATTGTTCCTTCTTGACGATTCCGCCGTTTGCCTTGATAAATTCCTTTACCTCTTCCAACAACTTTTCATCTCGTTTTTTTCTCATTGACTCTTCTGACATTTTTCCGCTCCATGTTCTTTTTTGTGGTATATTTTTACTATAGTGGAAATCCTCTCTGGTGTCAAATCTCATTTTCGTTGTTTTTTTACCGTTCTTGTCGTAAAATAGTAACAGTTCAGCCCACTACTTTGCTCATAATCCGTCGCTCCGCTCATAGCCTCATGCAGTGTGTTCCTTCATGCGAGCATGATTCACACACTGCATGGGCTATGGCTGAACTGTTACTTAAAATATGGTTAGATTGAATTTTGAGAAATGAGGTGCCCTATGGAACAGTCATCTTCCCTTCGAAAAAATCCCTCCCGCGAGACCTGCGAGAGCATCATCAAGAGAATCCTGGTCACGGAAGTTCTGGAGAAAGGAAAAAACGAGCATTTCCGCTCCGCCGCGGACTTCATGAACTATTTTGAATCTCTCTACCCGGCGTCCGACGCCCTCACCAAACAGGTGCAGCGCGCCATCAAATCGCTCGCAATGCCCAAAGACGAAAAGGGATATTTTATCGTCAACAAAACCATCGAGCAATACGAGCAGGAACAGGAGCTGAAATCCGTTTTCCAAAAATCCCACGCCTCCTTCGAGACGCTCGAGGACTGTGAAACTGTATTTTTAAAACTTGACGCTCCTCTAAAAAGCTACATGCTCCATCTGTTTGAAGTATCCCCCGCCTTTGCCGGAAAATACGTCACCATTGCAGAATGCACCAACGGACTGCTGTTTTACACCAGACACAAACCACAGCTTTTGCTCCTTCTCGACAGCTTAATTTCTTAAATTGTCAGACAACTTGATATTTTTCCTTTATTGTCTAATATATAAAAAACGACAAGATTTTTCCTTTATCTTGTCGTTTTTTATATATTAGACTCTATTTATTTGTCTTTCATTCGTTTTTTCCAACGTTTTCGCACGCTGCGGTCCCTCTTTACACCGCGCTTCTTTGGCTTGTTCGCTCTCCTGACTTCGAGTTTGTGCCGAATCAGATACATATTCTCCAAAACATAACGCGCCACGAAAAATACTACCACCAGAAGCAGGATTACTAAGACTACGATTCCAACTTTCACCGGGTCAATCTTTAAAGTCTTATTTTCCTTCTCCTCCTCCGCTTTGGAACTGACATTGTCAAACGGATACTCCTTGACTTCGCCCTTAAGAATTTCAATATCGGCTGTTCCGACCGTTCTGCCGCTATAAGTGTAAGTGATAGTCCCCACCACCTCATCACTGCTGTCCGCACCGGAAATCTCATAAGTGGAATTCTGGAATTCCGCCGTCTTTGGAAGTACAATACACGCGTCTTTATCCAATTCCGCAAAAGCCTGATTGGCGTTGAGCGCTCCTGTATTCTCCTCCTCCTTCTGCTCAAACCTTGTCTCGTTCTCCGAGATGTTCCACACCTGGAAATTGTCAAAACAATATTCAAACAGACTTGTACTGTCGAGCCAATGCGCCGGTGATTTCGTGTTCATAACAACGCAGACTAACTCCATCCCGTCCTTCTCCGCGTAGGTGACAAGTGTGCTTCCCGCCGCAACCGTATAACCTGTCTTACCACCGGTGCAGTTGCTGTATACATATTCCGTGCTTTTTCTCGGATGAAGCATCTCATTGTGATTCTGCAGATAAGTCGGTTCACTGTGCTTATTGGTCGGCGGTATCGTGTAGCGCGCTGTTCCTGTGATAATGCGGAACGTTTCATTCTGATATGCCGCCCTGCCAATCAGCGCCATATCTCTCGCACAGGTCCAGTGCTCCTCGTCCGGCAGACCGTTTGGATTGTTAAAATGTGTATTGGTGCAGCCTAACTCTTTTGCCTTCTCATTCATCATATCGACGAATGTCGGAACATCACCCGCGATGTGTTCCGCCACCGCCCACGCACACTCGTTGGCGGATTCCAGCATAATCGCATAAAGGCACTGCTCCATCGTCATCTCTTCCCCGATATCCCTCCAGATATGGGAGGTATCTCCCTCGTTGAGATAGACCGCATCCTCGGAAAAAGTGACTGTCTCGCTCATATCGCTGTTCTCTATCGCGAGCAGCGTCGTCATAATTTTTGTAATACTCGCAGGATACAACTGCTCGTCTGCATTTTTTTCATAGAGGACGGTTCCCGTCTGAACCTCCATCACAATTGCAGACGGCGTCTCAATCTCCGGACCTTCCGGCCAGTACTCTTCCGCCTCTATCTTCATTGTTCCTGTCTGAAGCACGCACACGGCGCTAAGCAGACAGAGCAACATTTTATTTACTCTCTTGAAATGAAACATTTCTGTAACCATACCTTTCATTCAGCATCATTAACAGTATAAACGCAACTTTTTTTACATGCAATATCTTTTCTCCAAATTATGAAAAAATACTTTTTTTCTCCTGGTTTTTATTGTAAAATATCCTTGCAGTTTTTGACCAGAAAGGAATCATTATGAGATTAAGAAATATAAAAGGTGCCGATGAGGCAATTGAGAAAAGTAGTTATTGTATCAAAAATCCGGAGGAACTGAAGGGAAGCTGGCAGTCGGTATTCCCGACAGAGCAGCCGATTCACATTGAAGTCGGCATGGGAAAAGGGCGCTTTATCATGGATCTCGCTGCAGCAAACCCGAATATCAACTATCTCGGAATTGAGCGCTACACGAGTGTACTCTACCGCGCCGTCCAGAAGATGGACTTAAATCCGCTTCCGAATCTCCGCTTTCTCTGCATCGATGCAGCAACTCTGCCGGACATTTTTGCAAAGGACGAAATCGCCAGAATCTATCTGAATTTTTCAGACCCTTGGCCGAAGGACCGCCACGCAAAAAGACGGCTGACCTCGCGCGAATTTTTTGCCCGCTATAACCAGATTCTGCAAAAGGACGGCCGCGTGGAATTCAAGACTGACAATCAGGATTTATTTACTTTTTCTCTGGAGGAAATCCCGGAGGCGGGATGGAAGGTAGATGCCTTCACCAGAGATTTACATCACGACGCCATCTTAAATCAGGGAAATATTATGACAGAGTACGAGGAAAAATTCTCATCTCTCGGAAATCCAATCTGCAAACTGATTGCGACCCGCTAGAATTTTTTGCACGTCCTGTTTCTTCTAAAACCGGTGCCAGGGGAATTTCCCTTTGACGCCGGTTTTTTAGGAACACAAAAAAAAGCACCAACCCCATAGCCTACGCTATAAAACCGGTACTTTTGAGTGCGCCACCAGGGGTTCGAACCCTGGACACCCTGATTAAGAGTCAGGTGCTCTGCCAGCTGAGCTAGTGGCGCATAGATATTTAGCACATGTATTATTATATAACATTTCATTTATAAATGCAAGAATTTTTTTCATATTTTTTTATTTAATTTCGTATTTATTTGTGCTATCTTTATTATAATGTAACTATTGAAAAAACAATCAGAAAAAAGGAGAACCCTATGAAAGTTGAAGAACGATTTTTAAACTATGTTTCTTACTGGACAACCTCCGATGAGGAGAGCACAGAGCACCCTTCCACAGCCCGGCAGTTTGATCTCGCCAAAGCTCTCGAAAAAGAATTAAATGACCTTGGTCTTACAAATGTAGTTTTAACTGAACATTGTTATGTCTATGCACTGCTCCCTGCCACCGCGGGGATGGAGCACACAAAGTCTGTTGGCTTTATCGCACATATGGATACCGCTCCGGACTACAGCGGCAAAGACGTCAAGCCGCAGGTTATCGAAAACTACGACGGTAAGGATGTTCTTTTGAAAGGTTCCAATGAATACTTAAAAATATCCGATTTTCCAACCTTAAAAAATCTGGAGGGCCGCACCTTAATCACAACAGATGGAACCACGCTGCTCGGCGCGGATGACAAGGCCGGCATCGCAGTAATCCTGACCGCGGTCGAAGAGCTCATTGCCTCTAAGCTTCCGCACGGCGATATCTGGATTGGCTTCACACCGGACGAGGAGATTGGCGCTGGTGCAGATCTCTTTGATCTTAATCTCTTCAAAGCCGACTACGCTTACACCTTAGACGGAGATTACGAGGGAGAGGTTGCCTACGAGAATTTCAATGCTGCAAGCGCTGTCTTTTCCATCAAAGGTGTCAATGTCCATCCCGGTGAGGCGAAGGATATTATGGTAAATGCAGCTGCGCTCGCCTGTGAAATACAGTCGTCACTCCCTGAGAATGAGACTCCGTCCCACACCGAAGGACGTGAAGGATTTTATCATCTGACCGATCTGTCCGGTGATGTCGCCTCAGCGACACTCTCCTATATCGTGCGTGACCATGACAAAAAAATCTTTGAGACCCGTCTGAACAAACTTCGCACTTTAGAAGTCGCTATGAATCAGAAATATGGGACAGGAACCGTGACGCTCAAAATCACAGATTCCTACGCCAACATGCTTGAGATTATCGAGCAGCACCCTTATGTAATCGACCTTGCAAAAGATGCAATCCGAAGTGTCGGTTTAGATCCAATCTCCCGCCCGGTTCGCGGCGGCACCGACGGAGCAAGACTGAGCTTTATGGGACTTCCTTGCCCGAACTTAGGCACCGGTGGCTACGGCTTCCATGGGCCATATGAACACATCACCAAAGAGGGAATGGAGACCGCTGTGAAGATTGTAAAACATCTTGCAACTCACCCGGCTCAGTAAAAAATTATACGGAAATTCTTATTCGACAAAAAAGCGCAGGCAGAAAAGTCAGAATGACTTTTCTGCCTGCGCTTTTATAATCTAAATATTTGCAATCAATGCCGCAATCTCATCCGGACTCATCACCTTGTTCGGATCCGACAAGGCATCCATGGATGGCGGAGGCGTCTCTGCTTTCGGCTCTTCCACAACAGGTGTCGCAGAAGCTGTCGTATTTGCGATCAACGCTGCAATCTCATCCGGACTCATCACTTTATTAGATGCAGCCGGCTCCGGCTTGGACTCCGCAGCTTCCACTACCGGCTCCGGCTTGGACTCCGCAGCTTCCACCACCGGTTCTAATCCAGGCTCATCGTTTAAGTTACTGTCATTTAATACATCATCCGCAATCGATGCGACGGATGCAATCTCATCCAGACTCATCTCGTTCGGGTCTGTCGGCTCTTCAAGCGAGGATGCAGAAATCACTGCTTCACTTGTCTCCTCAGGCAATTCTTCCAATCCGATTGTATCAAAACCATCGTCAACCGACTCTGCCATTTCCGCGGCAGGCTCTGACACTGCCGGTTCAACTGCCGGCTCCTCATCGAATCCCAATTCATTTATATCTGTCGCTACATCTGAAACTTCCTCTTCAAAACTGAATGCTCCAATCGACTCTCCCACTTCCGGTTCTGACGCTGTCTCTTCAAAACTGAATGCTCCAATCGACTCTCCCACTTCCGGCTCCGACGCTGTCTCCTCAAAACTGAATGCTCCGATTGACTCTCCCACTTCCGGCTCCGACGCTGTCTCCTCAAAACTGAATGCTCCAATCGATTCTCCCACTTCCGGCTCTGTCGCTGCTCCGGCAGAAAGTTCCGGCGTTACAACCGGCTCCGGTGAAACTGCCGGCGCTGACTGTGCTGTGGACACTTTAGCAATTGCTGCGGAATTTTCAGCAATTGCTCTCTGAATCTGATCGATTGCACTCTCCAACGTTTTCATTGTATTCATCAATTCCTGATTGTCCATCTCAGAAATCTGACTGCCGCCGCTATTTATCTGTGTCTCGATTTCAAACAGCTTATCAATCAATTTGTCGTTGGAATTCAGCAGTGCATCCGTATTCTCTTTTGTTCTGTTGATAGTCAATTTCGCGAGTGCCTTCTGTGCCGAGATAATCTCATCTTTTGGCGACTCTAACACATTTTCCATCTTCTGAATCCGGTACTCCAACTCAGCAAACGATTTTCTCAGTCTCACATAAGTTGCTTTTCCGGATTTATAAACTTTGTCGTACTGCTCTTCCCGCCGCACCGCTTTCCGCTGTGCATCACTCAAAAGAGAAATCACAAGAATATAGACCGCAAACAGTATCAAAACTGATGTTACACCGATTGCAATATAATTTCGAAATTCGTCCGTCATCAGAAAAATCTCTGCCAGAAACAGAACTGCGATTGCCAAGGCTGAAGCAACAATTTTGACACGATTTCCATCTTTACGCGACTCCGGTATCTCTGGATGATCTTTACCCATAATGATTCCCCCTTGTGTATTAGTTAACTTCTTATGTAATTGTAATAGCGCATCTAACTGGATTCGAACCAGCGGCCTACCGCTTAGGAGTTAAATCAACCTATTTTTTTGAGTCCAGCAAGTTCTCTGTTGTCCATATTTTCCATGTAATTTGGACTTTTTTGAGGGTAGTTGTCCATCAAATACTGTTTTTTCCATCTAATATCATGTTGTTCCTGCCAGTCCAATTAGCAGACCATTAGCAAGGAAGAGATTCGTATAGTGGGCAGCTACCTTTTTATTAGCAAGCTCTATATAATAGGAAGAAAGCCGTTCATCCCCCAGAAACACTTTTTCTTTAATAATAACACAATCAGATTTATAGTACAAGATTTAACAAATATTTCAGAGGAGATCGTATCTATGGACTATCAATTAGAAATCAAACAAATTGTGGACTATCCACGGTGCCGCATTTACCGTGAGTTCATCCGCAGCCTTATGGAAGATAGGGACATCCGCACCAACGGAAGCTCCTATCTTTTTTATTACATGACTCTCTGCTCCTATGCCAACTTCCGTTCCTCGTACCGCCGGATAGAGGGAATATCCTACCTGGTCGGTCCGGGAGAATGGGTCTGCAAGGTATCAGAGCTTTCGGAATGGTTCCGCACACGCTTCCAGCACCAGGCGCTATCCATCTTAGACTACCTGCAAAAGCAAAATTACATTACATACACCCGGCTTGGCAGGAACAATCTTATCAAATTCTGTATCACCGACTGGAAACAGCATAATACGGCGCTTGATTACAATTACCCATGTCTGAAAGATGTGGGTTTTTTCTTTTTCCCGGTTGCAGCCGTCCATGAGCTGATCAGCATGGGAAAATGCTCGGAGATGGATATTGTACTGGACTTATGGATTCATGCCATCTACAACGACGAACAGGTTCAGGGTTCTGAGCTGGGACCTGTAGTATATTTCCGCAACTGTACTGGCAACCCACTGACAAACTACAGTGACCTTGCCCTGCGCTGGGGCATTTCAAAAGCTACAGTAAGCCGCATTTTAAATAAGCTGCAAAACAAAGAGTATCTTTCACTGGTATCGTTCACCGGCAGGCATGGCAGCGTCATCTATCTGTGCAGCTACCTCTCTACCATGTTCAATATCAGTGATGTAATGATCGACAAGGAGGAGATTTCCATGACATTTCAGGTTCCATTACATATTCCGAAGGATTTGCCCCTTCCTGAAACAGAGACAGTTACAAATGAGCAGATTACCATTATAGAGGCAGAAAACAGCGTTTCAGGACAAGACGCTTGCGTTTCAAAACCGCACATTATTGAAGTAGTTCAAAAAGTGGCGCAAATCCTTGCTGCACAAGGGATTTCGTGCTGTGAATGTCCCAAAACCCAATATAAGTTATATCCCTTATCCGACTGCAGGAAAGGTATTTTTAAGTATTCCTTACAGATAGCCTGCCCGGATGGGACAATGCCCTACCGGTTTGAACTGACACTTTCCCCAATCAGCCCATCGGCGGACACCCCTGTCCCTATACCTGTAAACCAACCTAACACTAAAAATGAAGAAAGAAGGTAAACCATTATGCCAAATACAACACCAAATAAAAATATTCCCTCTGAACAGGAAAATCCCCTGTTCCACGATACATGGAAGCTGCTGAAGAACTACCGGGATGCTGTCTGGAACCTTGAACTGGCCGTCCAGCAGGTCCGAAGCACCTTTGAGATTGAGTACGGAAGCAGTATTGAGGAATTTTTAGACTCCATCTACCTTGCCGGAGCAGACATCGGCGGCTCAAGGCTGGAGGATTATGCAAAGAGCATAGAGCGCAGCAACAAGATGCTGACGCTCCTAAACTCCGCCGTAGATATCCTGCGCAGCAAGCATAAGCATGGGGAACAATATTACTGGATACTCTACTACAGCTACCTCTCTCCCCAGCAGCTCCAGAACACGGATGAGATTATTGAAAGCCTGCGCCCGCACATAGCAAATATCTCACCCCGGACTTACTACCGGAAACGTCCGGAAGCAGTCCAGGCACTCAGTTCTATCCTGTGGGGATATACCTCAAAAGACTGCCTGGAAACGCTGGACAGGTTCTTCCCGGAAAGAAAATGACAGCTTGGCAGAGGATTGGCGCATAAATTACGCAAACTGGCACAGCATTGCGATTTACAGGGAAATTTGCCCATGCTATA